>NZ_QJUG01000001.1 GCF_003426775.1 Allorhizocola rhizosphaerae
GCACGGCGTCCGGGACTCCGGCCGACGTGGCGTCCGCGGGTCCAGCCGGATCGGGGCTGCCGGGCGGGACAGGCCGGTCCGGCGGGCCCGTGGTGTCCAGCGCCCCCGGTGGCGGCGGTGCCGGCCCTACACCGGTAAGCCCGGCCAATACCGGCTCGAAGCCCCCGACGACCCCGCCCACCGCAGCGACGCCCTACCCCCGGACCAGAACAAACAACGGCACGGAAACGGTCGGCGTGCGGATGACACCGTCGCACGGCAGCGACAACCCCATGCCCGACTTCCGCCTGTCGGCCAACATCGTCGAAACGGCCGAACAACCTTGGGCCTATATAGACATGGCTTACCAGCGAAGCCCTCATTTCCAGAGTCCGTCCGGCTACATCACCTGGTCTTTGGAGTTGTACACATGCTCCGGCACCAAGATCAAGGAATCAGCGGGCAGCGAGACCATGGACTTTGTCAACGGTACGACCCGCACGATAGACGTCTACATGTACCACGGCCCGCACTACCTGACGGCAAGGCTCACCTCGTTGGAGGTGGGTTTGACCTCAGTCCCCTCCATGGCAATCGTGACCTGGAGAGGCGCACCGATCACCGCCACCACCCCGTGCACCACGCTCCCCTAGATGATCGATGCATGGGTTGAGCTGCCAGCGTGCCGGTTTGACCGGCTGTGTGGGCGAGATGTCGTTGCGCTGCCGCCGGGTGACCGGCCTTGCGCAACTCGTTGCCGTGCACACCAGGCGTGCGCCGGTTGCCGTGGCAGCGTGGCATCACGAGAATACGAATGGGTTGCTGCGTCAGTACGTTCCGAAGGGCATCGACTTGATGTGTGCACGGTGTCGAGGACTTGGAGCGCATCGCCGCTGAACTCAACGACCGACCGCGCAAGCGGTCAGGATTCCGTCAACCGATCGAGCTGATCGGACCGCTGGTGCGATGATGGTCAGAATCCGCCGTCTGATACGTAGACGAGCCGGCGAGCCTCCGATCAGGCATCCGGGGGAACATCACCGCACCGGTGAGGCTTTACAGGAGACCGCCGCCAAGGCGCCATACACCACCGGCGACAAGCGAGATCAGGATTAGCGCTACGACTACCCGGATGAACACCCTGGCGGCTTTGCTGCGCCCTGGGCTGGTCGCGCTGTCGGCGAAGGCGGCGATGCCGGCCACTGCGCCACCGGGCGATAGGAAAGTGCTATTTTCGGTCCACGGCACCAGCTGTGGAGCTTGCGACGGTGGCACCTCCCGAAACGGGGTGGAGCTCTCTGGGATCGTCATATACCTATGGTAGCCGCCGGGAGCAGGCTCAGAGCCGGACGTAGCCGAGCAATCCCCCGGCCGACACAGGGCTGATCGACGACTGACGGCGCTACAGACACACCCGCGCGAGCACGACCGGAACCTCCTTACTCAAGGGGGTCCCAGTGGTTGGCGTAGCGCAGCAGCGACTGCGCGAGGCTGGGGTGAGTGGCCGCCCAGACCGTGTCGAACAGGTACCACTGCTGGTATCCAAAGGTTTCGTCGCAGTGCATTGCCAGCTGAGCCGCGTGGTCACTGACGTGCAACAGGGATTTCTCGGGGCGGCGGCCCGAAGTGAACTCCGCCGATGCCATCAGTTGCGCAGCCGTCTGGTGCGCCGCCTCATGTGCTGGTGGCAATTGTGGCCAGTCGGCATTGAGATTGAATCCGGGCCACCGGTTGCACCGCAGCAGCGCCTGGCGCAGGTCTTGCTCGCCAGGGGCGATCAGCGCCCGCAGCAGCGTCAGCTCGACCGGCCAATCACGATCTGGTACCTCAATGCTTTGCAGATGTTGTGTCAGCTCGGGCAGGGCAACGCCGGCGAATGCCAGCGGTTGCAGCCGGGCAAGGCTTTCTCCGTCGTAGTAGGTGAGAAACACCGCGTAGGTGGTGACGTCGTTTGCGCCGGCTTGCGTGATGGCGGTCACCGGCACCGTCGGGTCAAACCTCTCGGAGCCGATACCCTCGTCGGGCAACGGCCAGGACTCATGCAACAGGTAGGCAAGACGATCGGGTGCCGCCTCCGCGATGTGCTCGTCGAGGAAGAAGTAGGCCAGTTCCACCTCATCGTCGTCGGTTCGTACGCGTAGGCTGTGATCGTCGAGCCGGATGTAGTCCTCGCCGCCTTCCACATACAGGTGCTCGTGCAGCAGGGCGCGCAGTTGCTCGTCGGTCTGCGGTTCAGGCAGGTCGTCTGTCTGCGCCGCCTCCAAGATTGTGTCCAGGCCGTAAACGTCGGCGCCCAGCTCGGCTTCGACGAACTCGCTCGGATCCGAGCTGGCCCAGCCGCGTTTGAACCAGCCCAGGACGGTCGTGTCCGGTAGGCGGCGCACGTGTTTACCCAGCGGGCCCTCGTAGTGCGAGCGGTAGACGAAGTACACGGCCGCGACACTACGTCACGGCCGCTTCCCGCGCAGACCAGGCGGAGCCCGACCGGAGGGGCCCTTCGTTGTGCGGGATCAGTCCCTGACGGCCTGCGGCCACCCACCACCGGGGAACTTGCTCTCGTCCACCCGGTCGGACACGATCTGGCGCACGTTTTCGCCGGCTTCCACAATCCGTTGGCCGATGCCGGTCAGATTGTCGACCGCGGCGGTGACGAGGGTGCCGACGATTGACGCCAGGTCCGAGATCGCCCACGGGATGTCGATGATGGTGCCCGCCTTGACGGCCGCTTGAGCGACATCTCCGGCGATCGTGCCCATCACCTGAGCCAGCTTCGTGACGTAATCCACGTTGGCCTGCGCGATGCTGTAGAGCCATTCGCTGATGAAGCCCGCCTTGGCCGACAGTTCCCCGGCCGCGCCGGCCTGTGGCGGCACGATCTGCTGCTTGTAGTGGCTGGCGGTGCCGCCCTCCCAGTAGGAAAGGTTCTCGGTGGCATACTGCTGGATCACGGGAACCAAGCCGGAGACAGGCTGCTTGACCGCGGTCAACCAGTGGAAGCTGATGTTGATCAAGGAAATGACCGGCGTGTGATGAGCCAAAACCTCTCCGGCGATGTCCAGCAACTCGTCGAGCTTCTCCTTGATGCCGTCGAGCGTTTCGCTGAGGGCATGGACTGCGGCTGAGCCGATGACCGGCGACAGCCACCAGGCGTTGTCGGCAAGCTTTTGGGCCAGCGCGTTGAAGTCCTCCACCATCTGGTCGCTGGTCTCCTCGATCTGGCGGACGGCGGTCTCGACCGCGCTCGTGTGCTGCGACGGATCGCCGCTGGGCTCGCCTGGACTAGTCACCCTGCTGCCCTCCTGCGTGCCCCTCGGCCGCGGGGGCCTGCGCACCGTTCGTCGCCGGTTCTGCGTAGATGGCTTCGAGATCGGCCGCCGCTGTCTGATCGGTCCGGTCGAACTCGTCGGCCATCCGGTCCAGCGCCTCGCCCAGTTGCAGCCACTCGGTCGCCGCGCTTTTGACCAGGTTCTGGACTTCCGCGTAGAACCCGTTGTAGGCCTCGGAGTGCAGCGCCGTGGCAATATGCTCAGTCGGCCCGATGAAGAACGCGGTGATGCCCAGCTCAAGCCCGGCGTTGCCCACCGGGTTGGCGTAGACCGCCGACATCTCGTCGGACAGGTCGCGCCATTTGTCGGCCTCCTTCCGGACGTTGTCGGTGACGACCTCGGTCGTCGTCGGGCCGGTCACCGGACCTCCTCCCGCTCCTGGGTCTCGGCCTGCCGGAACAGCTCCAGCGCCGCGTGGCGCAGCTGCTCGGTGTCGGCGTGCTGAACCCACATGGGCTCCGCCGTGATGCCGACCAGGACACGGCCCTCACACCTGCCGCTGAGCAGCCCCAGCGAACCACCTACCGTACGGGTTCGGCCCTCTCCGGCCACCCGCGCCGCCTTCTGCCTGCGGTAGAGCCGGTCTTCGTTGTCCGACAACCGCTGCCAGACCTGTTCAATGGTCATCGGCTCGACGTACGGCAGCGGCCGCCGGTCACGATCCGGGTTATGGCCTTCGGCGGCCACGCGTTCCCGCTCGGCCAGGGCGGCCAGGCACCTGGCCCGCGCCATGGCGGCCGCCGCGTTGTTGCGCGCCTCCAGCAGGGCCGGTCCCAGCCGACTCGCACCGAGCCGGTCGCGCCAGTCCGATCTGATGTGGACGTCGACTACTTTGCCGGACTGATCCACCGCCACGCGAACGGTGTCGCTGTCGTCGCTGGCCTCGTTGTTAGCCGGCGCCCGGTAGCTGCGCCCACCGACTTTGGCCAGCTCCGCCAGTGCCTCCTGGCGCAGCTGGGCCCGGTCGCCGCTGAACTCTATGTCTCTCAACCGCCAACGGTCCCGGCCTTCTCGGTACATGCCACGCCCCCAAAGGTAATCTCCAATTGCGCCCGAACGACTTACTCGTGGCCGCTGAGTACGACCTGAGCGACGAACGGCGCTGTCGAGCGTGGCATCGCAGCATTGCACCACCATTGAACGAGAATTGAATCCGCTGGTCCTCGGCGGTTGACTCCGGCAGACCAGGGGCACCCACGCCCCCGGCGTCCACGATTGCACGCCGAGCGGCGCCGCCCCGCGACTTGGGCGGGAGTATCGGTCAGGACGTTGCCCAGAACGACTCCCGCCGCAACATGCATATCGCACCCGGCGAGATCCCGTGGTCCTGGAGGAGGCGGTAACCCGCCATCACTTTGGCATGAGTCCCTCTGCCGGACAACATCTTCCGGCTCCGATCGTGGATCTCGGCGGGGCACATGTCCCGCGACACCGCGACGGCGAGGCCGAGCACGGTGGCCGCGAACTGCGCCGTGTAGGCCCGGCAGGGGCCAACACGGGGTAGGGATCAGCAGATCGAGGACGGGAATCTGAAGTGGCCGATGCGGGCGCGCGTTGATTGAGGTTGACGAGCACCGCACGCAGCCGAGCCGGCCCCACCTCGATTGGCCCGTGCTCACCGTGCGCCGCTACCTGTCCAGGAACGCAGCACGCTGCGGATTCCATCCGCGCACAAATAACCGTCAAACCCCGCCCATCACACTCGGAGATCGACGCCACCCGTATGCGGCGGCAAACGCCGTCGGACTCACCACACCCCTACCGGAGGTAGCACGTGAACGAATTACGGAGGCACCCGGCACGGATTCTCGCCGTGCTGATGGTCTCCCTCGGCCTGGCGATCGCCGCACCGCAGGCGGCTATCGCGGCGGAGAAGAACCTCAGTGTTACGGCCTACCAGCAGGAGAAGTCGAACTGGTGCTGGGCCGCGGCGTCCAAGATGATCATCAAGTACAAGACGGGCCGCACCGTATCGCAGTGCCAGATCGTCAAGGACGGAAAGCACATTTCCACCTGCCCGAACCAGGCGGGAACGCGGGCCAACGTGATGAGCGCGCTGTCGCAAAACGGTGTCAACTCCGGCTCCCAGGTGGACCTGACCTGGGCGCAGATGAAGAACGAGATCGACAGCTCCCGACCCATCTACAGCGGAATCGTGTGGCGCTCAAACGGCGCCGGGCACGCCCACGTCATCCGCGGTTACTACAGCACCGGCTACTCCACCGGAGTGTCCTACATAGACCCGGCGACCGGTTCGAGGACGGCGCGCGAATGGGCTAACTACAAGGACAACTCGAGTTGGAACGCAAGCACCGCGCTCATCTATCTCTACAAGCTGTGACAGGAGGCGACATGACTATGAAAAAGGCGCTCCGCGCCGGTGCTCTGGCGACAGCGCTCACCATCGGCGTCGTCCTGCTCGGCTCCCCCGCATCCGCCGACGCGCCCACCGTCGGCGCACCTCCGGCCGTCGTCGCCTGGTTCGCCCAGGACGCGGCGCAGGTCGCCAGCGATGTGCTCGGGACCAAGGCGGTCAGCCTCGAGCCTGACCAAGCGGGGGGCGCATACGCGGTCGGCGTGCCGGCGCGGGTGCACGACTGGAACCCGCAGTTCGTTTCCGGTACCTCCGATCAGGTTGCTGTCTCGCGCGATGAGTGGGTGGCCGCCCTGTACCGCGATGGCCAGATCGTCGGCACGATCGCGGCGGTCCTCGCTCCTGACGGGAAGGTCGCGTTCTCCTACGCCGACGATGATGCCGCAGCGGGCAAGGGGCTGGTGTCCCGCGACGTCGCGGGCAAAATCGTCCAGGATTTCCGCATGGGCGGTCTCGTCGAGGTGAAGCCCGACGGCAGGACCTTGGGGCTGTCCACGGTGGCGGCCTCGATGCTCGGCGTCGACGGCGCGGCCGATCTGCGGGCGACCGTCCGCAACGCGCACTTGCCGGGCCCATTGGACTCGGCCGGCTCGGCTGAAGCCGGAAGCGGTGCCCCGCCCGAGAGCCGTGGCGTGACACCGCTCGGGTTCGGGTTGGCGCTCGCGCTGGCCGGGCTGGTGCTCTGGCTCGCGTGGCGGCGCCCGTCGGCCCCGCTGGCGCACCGCCTGTAACCGCCGGGCGCGTTGCGCCAACCAGGTGCTGCTGCACGAGCATGATTCGCTGGAGCGTCGGCGCAACTCCATAATTGGTCGCAGACAACGGCGTGGACCCGAGCCGTGAAGCAAGCTGCCTTCCGTACGAGGTGCGCGACCCCCAGTCGGCTCCATGATCCGTCTGCGGGTCGCGCACCTCGTACCGCATGGCCTCAGCGGCCGGTGAACCGCGCGGGCCGCTTCTCCAGGAACGCCCGCATCCCCTCGGTCTGGTCCTCGGTGGCGAACAGGGCGTGGAACACGCGCCTTTCGAACAGCAGGCCTTCCCGCAGACCGACCTCAAGCGCCCGGTCCACCGCCTCGCGCGCCGTCATCGCGGCCGGCTTGCCGTATGCGGCGATCCCCTTGGCCACGGCCATCGTCTCCGGCAGCAGCGCGTCTGCGGGGAACACCCGGGCGACCAGGCCGGACCGTTCCGCCTCGGCCGCGTCCATCAACCGCCCCGTCAGGATCATGTCCATCGCCTTGGCCTTGCCAACCAACCGGGTCAACCGCTGGGTACCGCCGATGCCCGGGATGACACCGAGCGTGATCTCCGGCTGGCCGAACCGGGCGGTGTCGGCCGCGAAGATGAGGTCGCACATCATCGCCAGTTCGCAGCCGCCGCCGAGCGCGTATCCGGCCACCGCGGCGATTTTCGGGGTACGCAATGCGGCGAAGCCGTCCCAGCCCGCGAAGAAGTCCTCCGTGAACATGTCCACAAAGGACTTCGGCGCCATCTCCCGTATGTCGGCCCCGGCGGCGAAGGCCCGCCCGGAACCGGTGATGACGAAGCAGCCCACGTCGGGGTCCCGATCGAGTGGACGGAGCGTGTCGACGAGTTCGGTCATCAGTTCGGTGTTGAGCGCGTTGAGCACCTCCGGCCGGTGCAGGTGCACGGTGACGACCCGGTCGTGCTGCTCAATCTTGATGTGCTGCATGGAGTTGCACCCTTTCGTTCAGGAGTCCCAGATGGCGCCGTATGCCGGGATGCCCCGGCGTTCGAGGCCGTGTACGACCTCCCAGGTCAGTTTCTTGTTCGAGATGCAGATGACGGCCTCTGCGCCAAACGCGACATACGCGTCGTAGGCCAGCCGCACCATGTCGGGCTTCCCGCGCTCGGCCGTGTCCCACACGGTCGCGTCGGGCTGGTCGGCCAGGATCTCGTCGACCAGCGCATCGCCGTAGGTGGCTCGCGGGCTGCGGGTCGCCCAGACCAGCCGGGACGGCACCTTGCGGGCCAGCAGGTGCGGCAGCACCGGTCCGATCCCGCTGCCGGTGGCGACGTAAACCACTTTGGTGAACAGGGTTTCGATGTTCGCGACCCCGGCGGTGGTGATGCCCTTGACCCACACGTGCGACGGCGCGTCGTCGATGAAAGACCCGGTCCAGTCACCGGCGCGGGAGATGGTGAGCCGGAAGCCGGATTCGCCGGGCGCGGGCACGTTGGCAAACGAGTGCCACTCCCACAGCGGACGGCGGCTGATCGCGGTGGACGATCCGGCGAACGGGGTCACCCCGTGGTTGAAGCGCGCCAGCGCCACGTGGCTCGACGGCCGGGTGATGTCCACCCGGACCTTGCGCAGACGCAGCCAGGGCAGCGCGATGCTGGCGGTGAGCAGTGCCAGCGCCCAGATCTGCGGCGCGGTCAGCAGGCTGCCGCCCTCCGCCCGCACGAACAACACGGTCTGCGCCCAGAACAGCACCAGCGCGGTCCACCCGCCGAACCGGTGCATCCGTTCGAACCGGTCGTGCCGCCTGGCCCGGTAACCCGGCCGCGCCATCACCACGACCGCGGCCAACAGCGCCGGCAGCGCAAAGGAAACGACGAGCAGGCCCGTTGATATAGCCGGGTCGCCGCGCAGCGCCGCGACGGTGATGGAGCCGGTGAAGATGAAAATCCATATGGTACCGGCGAAGGCGCCCCCGACATGCAGGCCGCCGAAGTGATACACCTTGCCCAGGGTCCAACGGACGCGCAGCGGCCAGTGCGTGGGCGCCCGCGTCGCGAGCCAGAAGAGCAGGTTGATCACGTACTGCTGGCGGATGAGGATCGCCAGCGCGAAGTTGGCCAGGACGGCGCCGGAGATGGCCGCCAAGTCGATGTGATTGCGAGACCACCAGTCACCCCCGGTGATCGCGTGTGCGAGCAGTGCCGCGTTCGCCGCCAGCACGAGGGCGACGAGGCGGTTGTGGTGCATCAGGCGTGGATGCTTGAGGATCCGCCGCAGAGGTGAAATCGGCGGCGGCAGCACGGGTTGCTCGACGGAGCCGGACGCGGGGATTGTCCCGGCGCGGACGGGACTGACCACGGTCATGCCGCCTGCTCCGCCCCGGCGATGGCGATCTGCCGCAGCGCCGCCTTGTCGATCTTCCCGCGGCTGGTCTCCGGCAGGCTGGGCAACGGGTAGACCGCCGCCGGGACGCAGTAGTACGGCAAAGCCGAAGCCACGGCCTGCCGCGCCACCTCGGGGTCGACCTGGCCGGGCGCCACAAACGACACGAGATTGCGGTCGTCGAGCTTGAGGGTGACCGCGCGCAGGCAACCCGGCACGGACTCCAGCACGGCCGAGACCGAGTCCAGCTCCACCCGGAATCCACGAATCTTGACCTGATCGTCGGTGCGGCCCAGGTGTTCCAGCTGACCGTCCGGGGTCCACCGGCCCAGGTCACGCGTGCGGAACATCAGCCTGCCATCGCCGAGAAACGGGTCCGGCACATAGCGCTCGGCGTTCAAGGCCGGGTTGTCCAGATAGCCGGCCGACACACAGTCTCCCCCGGCCCACATCTCGCCGACGTCGCCGATGGCGCATGGACGCCCGGACGGATCGAGGACGTACACGGTGTTGTTCGGTGTCGGCCGGCCGATCGTGAGCAGCAGTGCGCTCGGGTCGTGGTGCTGCATCGTGTTCACGATGGTGGTCTCGGTCGGCCCGCACCCGTTGTAGAAGACGCATTGGCGGGCCCACCGGTCGGCCAGCGGTCGTGGGCAGGGTTCACCCGCCACGGCCACCACCTTCGCCCGCGCACACCGGGCCGGATCGACAGCGCTCAAAATGGTGGGGGTCGCGATGATGACGTCGGCGCGTTCGGCGGCCGCGGTGATGTCGTCACCCCGGATCACGAGGGTCCCGCCGTGGCTCAGACAACCGAGGATTTCCCATGCCGCCATGTCGAACGCCACGTTGAGCAGTTGGGCCACCCGCCATCCCGGGCGGATGGCGAGGTCTCCGGGCGCGGTGAGCAGGATGTTGCACACGTTGCGATGGGAGACGACGACTCCGTTGGCGCGTCCGGTCGTACCGGATGTGAACAGCACATAGCAGTTTTCGCCGGCGCCGGTTGACTGTCGTGATTGGAATCGGCCCGCGGACGGGCCGAAGGGTTGGGACATCAGCGTGTCGAGGGTGATGAGATGGTGCCCGTGCGGCACCGGCACCCGGTCGGCCACGCTGGACACGGTCAGGATGGCCCGCGTCGCTGCGGTGCTGATGACGTGGCGCAGGTGGGCCGGCGGAGCGTGGGCGGCGTCCTGCGGGACATAGGCGGCACCGGCCTTGAGCGCGCCGAGGATGCCGACCAGCATGGGAATGCCGCGCCGGACAAACAGGGCGACGTTGTCGCCCGGGCGCACGCCGCGGTCGGCCAGCACCGCGGCGAGCCGGTTCGCCTGACGGTCCAACTCGGCGTACGAAATCGTCTCGCCACCATGTTCGGCGGCCACCGCGTCCGGGCGCATGGCCGCATGCCGCTCGAACGCGTGGTGGATATGTGTCTCCGGCACGGCCGCGACCGGCCCCTGCCCGAAACGCCGGAACAGTTCGCGGTCGCGGTCTGAAAGGTGGTCCAGCAGGGGCGTGGACCAGGAGGTCGAGGTCCGCTCGATCACCTGTGGGTACATGGTGTCATCCCCTCCGATCGAAAGTTTGCCGTGGCGCTAAACGCGCATACCTCGATGGTTGAGAGCACATCTCAGAACGTTCTTAGAAACGCGTGCGGACCTCGGTTCCACGCCGTCCGTTCGCAGTGATCAGTGCGATCGCAGAGGTGCGGCGGGCAACCGCACGGTGAACCGCGCGCCATCCCCCGGCCGGCCCGCGGCCACGACGGTGCCGCCGTGACTCTCGACCACCTCCCGGGCCAAGGCCAGCCCCATCCCGAAGCGATGGCCCCGGCCGGCGGCGCCACGCACGAAACGGTTGAACATGACACGGTGCTGCGCCGGATCGAAGCCGACACCGGTGTCCTCGACGACCAGCTCCACGGTCCGGCCGCGGTCGACCGCCGCCACGGACACGGTGATCCGCCCTCGGGGCGGGGTGTGCCCGATGGCGTTGTCCACCAAGGCGGACAGCATCCGGCGCAAGGCGGATTTCACACCCAGCACCACAAGCGGCCCGGCCCTGGTCTCCAAGACTGCGACCAGCTCCCGCTCGCCGAGGCGTCCCGCCTCCGCGCCGAGCAGATCGGCGGCGACCTCGGCCAAGTCGACCCGCTCATCGCCCGGGGCATCCGACCGCAGCCGGGCGCCGCGCAGCATGTCATCGAGCACCTCACCGAGTTCGCGGCTGTCCGCTACCATCCGGCGCAGCTCGGTCACGAGCGGCTCGGGCAGGTCGTCGGCCCGCTGCAACAGGAGTTGACTGCGCATGTGCAAGCGGGTGAGCGGTGCCCGGAGTTCGTGGCTCGCGTCCTCGACGAACCGGCAGCGCCGATCCAGCAGCCGCGCGACCGGGTGCAACGCCCGGCGGGCCACCATGACGCCGGTGGCCACCGCCACCACCAATCCCGTGAGCCCGGAGACCGTCACCGCGGCCAACGCTCCGTCGCGCGTCCTGCGCTGCCTGCTCTCGTCGAGGACGACCTGGCGCACCTCGGTCCCGAACCGCTTGGTCAGGACCCGATAGACGGTACCGTTGCCCTCTACCGCTTCCTCCATCGGTCGCCCACCGGATGCCACCGCCCGCATGGAGTCGTGCAGCGGCAGGCCTGGCGGCACTCGGCCGGCGCCGGTCCACTGCTCTCCGCTGAGGACGAACAGCCACACGCCGGGATCTTCGCCGGCCGGCTCGTCGCAGCTGATGGCGTCGTTGAGCGACCGCTCGACCGCGTATTCGTGGTACTGCCCGACGAGCAGGCAAGCCAGCGCACCGACCAGGAGGACCATCCCGCTGATCGCGGCGGTCAGGCTCACCGCGACGGACACGCGAGCCCGGTGCAGGACGCAGTCGTCCCGGCCATGGCCCGCTTTGTTCACAGAGCGCCGATCTGATAACCCAGGCCGTGCACAGTGCGTACCACGCCGGGCCCCAGTTTGCGCCGCAGATAGTGCACGTAGGTGTCCACAATGGACTCTGAGTCGGCACCCTCGAACACCCGGCTGCGCAACTGCGTCCGGCTGTGCACCGCCCGCGGCCGCCTCGCCAGCGAACGGATCAACGCGAACTCGCGGCCGGACAGGCTGACGAAATCGCCGCTGGGCAGTTGCACCCCGCGCTGCGCCATGTCCAGCCGGGCGGCGCCCAACGGGATCACCTCCGCCTGGTCGATCGCGCGACGGCTCAGCGCCCTTGTCCGGGCGAGCAATTCGGCCACCTCGAACGGCTTGGCGAGGTAGTCGTCGGCACCGGCGTCGAGCCCGTCGACCAGGTCGGCACAGCCGCCGAGCGCGGTCAGCATAAGCACCCGGGCGCTGACGGCGCGCTGCCGCAGGCGCACCACGAGGTCGAGCCCGTCCAGTCCGGGCAGTCCCCGGTCCACGACGATCAGCCGATATGCCCTGGTCAGTGCGAAGTGGAGGCCACGGTAACCGTCCGGGGCGTGGTCGACGGTGAAGCCTTCGGCGGTGAACAGCTCAACCAACATGCCGGCCAGCGCGCCGTCGTCCTCCACGAGGAGGAGACGACGCGGGCCGTCAGTTGAACGCTCATCCATCTCAACATCATGGCATCTACCGACACGATTGTCAGGAAGGAGAGCCGATGAACCGCGAAAATCCATCATCGAATGTCGATTGTTTTTGATTGGTTCCAAATTAGACGCGCATACGACGATCCCTTTCCCGGCAACATTTCTCCTCCGAGCGCCGCTACCTGTCATTACGGGCGTCTGCCAAAAATCGATGCGGTCTTTTCGGAAAGCTGGGATACACGACCGGTGTTGAGATGATCGTGGCCGCCCAGGCCGCAGGCGCGGGCGCCACAGGCGTCTGTGCCGCAAGGGCATAAGACTTCCGGTGTTGGGGCGGTAAACCGCTCGAGCGTGGGGACCAGAATCACGGCACGTTAGCGGAGACCGGGCCTGGCCGAGGAGCGGTGTCGGTGGCGACCAGGTTCTTGTCTGCCGCGATCGCCGCGATCGTGCCGCTGGCCGTCGCCGTGGCGACAAAGGGCAGAGGCATCGGAAGGCTCGGCCGGTGTGCCATGTCGCCGGCGGCGTACACCCCCGGGACGCTGGTCGCCTGGAAGTCGTCGACCTCCACGCAACCGTCCGGCAGCAATCGGCATCCCAGTTTGCCCGGCAACTCGGAGCGCTGCGCGAACTGCCCGATGGCGAAGAGCGCCTTCCGCGAGAGCGGCTCGCCCGACTCGAAGACAATGCGCTCCAGCTCTTCGTCGCCGGACTCCAAGCGGACGATCTTTTCATCGCGGACCGATACGCCGTTGTCCGCCAACCGGTTCAGTACCGTTTCGTCGAGCTCGTCGACGCGGCCGTCGGCACACAGGACCACGTCAGAGGTGAACCTCCGCAGGTGCAGGGCGAGATCGACCATGACACCGTCGTTGTACAGCACGGCGATCGGGTTGCCGCGGGCCGCTTCGTAGCCATGGCAGTATGGGCAGTGGTAGATGCCGCGTCCCCACAGCTCCCCGAATCCCTCGATATGTGGCAGTTCGTCGGCCAGCCCCGTCGCCAACACCAGGCGTCGCGTGTGGACGGTCGAGCCGTCCCCCAGCGTCAACTCGAACCCTTCGCCGTCTCCCAGCGGAGTGGCGTCGTCGACCGTCCCGGTCCGGGTCTCGATGGTGGGATACTGCTTGAGTTCCGAGTGGGCGATCGCGCGAAACTGACTCGGGGGCGTGCCATCCCGGGTGAGGAAGTTGTGCATGTTCTCGGCGCGTGCGTTGCGGTATTCGCCGGAATCGATCAGAAGGGCCGGCCGGATTGCGCGGCCGAGGGTGAGCGCGGCGGAGAGACCGGCCGGTCCACCTCCGACGACGATTACATCGAACATTGGGACCCTTTCGAGGTCGGACTGACTGTTCGGGCGGGCCATGTCATGCCTCTCGTCTCCCGCCGATTCCGTGCGGGACCGTCAATGGTTCGGCGACCGCGCCGTCGTTTTCCGCGAGTGCACTGCCCGAATCATCGGATTCGGTGGCTGTACGCCGAGATTTCCGCAGTAGCACGGCGGCCAGCACACCGGTCGCTGCGGCAAGCCCGGCACCGGTGGTGAGAGCGGCGCCGACTCCGTCGGTCAACGACGACAGCGCGTCACCGCCTCGCCCGGCCGACCGCGAACTGGCCGCCACCGCGACCGCGCCGAGCACGGCCAACCCGATCGCGCCGCCGATCTGCATGGTGACGTTCACCAGGCCCGAAGCCAGACCGGCGCTGTCCGCGGGCGCCTCGGCGGTAGCGGCGATCATCAGGGCGACGACACTGAGCACGGCACCGATCGCGGTAACGGTCAGCGGCCCGATCACGTCGGTGAAGTAGTCGCCGCCCACGTCGGCCTGGGCCAGCCAGAGCAGGCCCGCCGCGGCGATCAGGCTTCCGGCCGTTGCCGGGATGCGGTATCCGATCCGGCTGACGAGGCCACCGACGTGGGTTCCCAGCAGCGCGAAGCACAATGCCGCCGGCATTTGGGCCAACCCGGCCTGCAGTGGCGTAAATCCCAGTACGTGCTGCACGTACAGGGTGAGGAGGAAGAACATCGGCATGATGGCGGCCTGGGTGAGAAAGGTGAGTCCGTTGCCGTTGCGCAGCGACGCGATCCGGAAGATTCGCAGCGGGATGAGTGGCTGGCTGCTGCGCGACTCAATCACGACGAACGCGACGAGCAGCACCGCGGCCGCGGCGAAAAGGCCGGTTGTCTGTGCGGTGGCCCAGCCGACGGTTCCGGCGTTGAACAACGCGTACACCACCAACGAGACACCTGCGGTGACAGTGACGGCTCCGGCGATGTCGAACGAACGGTGGCTCGCGTCTTTGGCCTCGGGGAGCAGGCGCGGAGCCAGCAGCACGACCACGGCCACGATCGGTAGGTTGATCCAGAACACCGACTGCCAGCCGAACCATTGGGTGAGAAGGCCACCGAGGACGTATCCGGTGGCGGCACCCGCGGCGGCCACCGACCCCCAGATGCCGAGGGCTTTGCTTCGCGCCTTTTGCTCCGTGAAAAGGGTCATGACCAGTGCAAGCGCGGCCGGTGAAACCATCGCCGCGCCCGCGCCCTGCACCGCACGGGCGATGATCAGCCACAGCGGTGCGGTGGCAAGCGCACCGGCCAGCGACCCCACTGCGAACAGTGCCAGACCCCAGACGAACATCCGGCGCCGTCCGAGAATGTCACCGGCACGGCCGCCGACCAGCAGCAAACCACCGAAGGCGAGGGCGTAAGCGTTCGCCACCCAGGTCAGGCTTTCGGGCGTGAACCCGAGTTCCGACTCCATCGACGGGGCGGCGATGATGACGATCGCGGTGTCGACGACGAGTACGAACTGGGTCATGGCCAACAGCGCCAGTGCGAGCCAATGCCGAGTGGGTGGAAGTGGTGACGTCATCTGTAATCTCCCCTGAGATAACCGAGGTACCGGGAGAGGTGAACCCCGGCCGTGGGCGGTGGTCTGGTAAGGCGGGTTCGCCGCGATCGGCGGTGCTGAGCCAAGCTCGAGAACCGAGGTATTCCCCTTGCTGTATCGACGCCCAAGACGCTTCCGGCCAAGGCGATCCGGCCGGCATCTCGCGTGGACTCGCCGGTGCCAAGGAACGGTTCACTGCCCGAGCCTCGTGGCGGCCACGGTAGCCGCGTAGCCGGCCAGCATGTCGGCCACCTCCTTGGGCCGGCTGAGTGCCACGCAGTGGCTGCCCGCGATCTCGTCGGGGACGATACCCAGGCGGTCGGGCACCAGCCGGCGGAAGAAGTCGGGCGGGAAGAAGCGGTCCTCGTTGCACAGCACGAACCTCGTCGGCACGTTCGGCCACGCATCCAACGGCCACGCAGCGGCCG
Organism: Allorhizocola rhizosphaerae; assembly: GCF_003426775.1. Classification (GTDB taxonomy): domain Bacteria; phylum Actinomycetota; class Actinomycetes; order Mycobacteriales; family Micromonosporaceae; genus Allorhizocola; species Allorhizocola rhizosphaerae. The sequence continues at coordinate 15,664 of NZ_QJUG01000001.1, forward strand.
TCGCGGCACTCGACGGATGCGCGCGCTCCTTGCCCATCGCTTCCTCGGCCAACTCCCGCGGTACATCGTGGTAGAAGCTCACGAAGGGATCCGCGTTGCCGGTCAAACCGCCATCACGCTTGGCCTGCTGCTGCACCGCGCTCTGGTAGCCGGTGTTGGCCCACCACTCGTCGGGCGACTCGCCCGGCGACGGGACCATGCCGGCCAGGAGCACCAGCACATCGACGGGAAGCCGTGCGGCGACCAACGGGGCGGTGAACGCACCAAACGAGTGGCCCACGACGACCAGGTTCTGCCTGTCACCGATGGCTTCGACTACCGCGTCGGCGTAGTCCTCCAGGGTTTTCGACTCGTCATCACCCGGAAGATCGGGAGCTACCACGTCGTGACCGCGCGCTTGTAGCTCGGCCTGCACCAGGTGCCAGGACCATCCGACGTCTCCCCCACCATGGATCAACACGAACGTACTCATTGGACTCTCCTCTTTCATCGTTGGAATTCGGAGCGAACGACGACGGCGACCGCGAGCACCACGATCACCCCGCCGATGAGGATCGGCACCGTCACCGGCTCCGCGAGAATCAGCCACCCCAGGCACACGGCCACTAACGGATTGACATACGCGTACGTGGCAGCCAAGGACGTCGCCGTCGATTGCAACAGCCAGACATACGCGGAGAAGGCCAGGACGGATCCGAATAGGACGAGGTATCCCCACGCGGCCCAGGACCGGGCCGAGTAGGCGGCTGGGTCGAACCGCTCACCACTGGCCAGACCGGCCATCGTCAGTACACCACCACCGATGAGCATCTCGTAGACCGCGACAACGAACGGGTCACGCGGGAGCGGGATCCGCGGCTGGCGCCACGAGCCGAACGCCCACGACAGCCCGGCGACGAGGACGGCCACCATGGTCCAGACCGGGAAGGTGCCACCGAGACCGGTCGCGGTGACCAGCACGACCAAGCCGCCGAAGCCCATCGTTACGCCCGCCACCGTAGGACCCGCAGGACGTTCACCGGACAGGACACGGTGGCAGACGATCCACAGCGGCACTGCCGCGACCAGTAATGCTGTGATCCCGGACGTTGCCCCGCCGTATTCGGCGAGGGTCACCAGGCCCTGGCCTACCACCACTAGAAGGAGCCCTATCTGCGCGCATCCCAGCAGTTGCCGGCGCGTCACGGCCAGCCTGCCCAGACCCCCGCGACCCGCCAGCACGCCTGCCAGCAAAACGCTGGCCATGAGGAAGCGGATACCTGCGCTCACGAAGGGAGGCATCTCCTCAACCATGATCCGGATCGCGAGGTACGTCGAACCCCAAACGACATAGACGATCGCCAGGGCAGCCCCGACGAGCAGCAGAGGGCTTCGAGTCTGTGCTGGGGCAACAGTGGCGGTGGTGGTCATACCAGCACGCTAGGCGCTCGCAAGATATCGTGAAAAGCGATGATTTCCGATCAGTATCATCGCTAACAGCGATGGATTCGGATTGAGCTGGGCTTGTGATCGATCTCAGGGCATGGCCCGCTGTCATCACCTGGCGATAGCCCGCGAAGTCGGCGTCCGTCGCTCGCGCCGGGTCGAACCGCTCGATCACAAGGTCAGAAGTCAATAACCTCACTGTCGTTGCGCGGATGGGCGCGCCGGCCGGGCCGCGGGCTCCTTTGGTCAGCCGGCCGCCACCTTGGCCTCAACCTCGGCCTGAACCGCGGGCGTGAACACCCGGACGAACGGGATGATCACGAGGACGGACGTCAGGGCAAAGAACCCGAACGACACCGAGAACCCGAACCATTCGGCGAGGATCCCGGACAGGCCGGCGCCGACCGGTTGACGTCACGCCAGCCACGCTAGGTCTCGGAAAGATTCGCCAAAAGCGATAGTTTCCGATCAATACGATCGCTAACAGCGATGATGAGTATGCTCGGCCGGTGACCGATCTCGAACTGCGGCACCTGGCCGCGATGGCAGCCATCGCCGAGGAGGGCTCGTTCGGCCGCGCGGCCGCCCGCCTCGGCTTCACCCAATCGACCGTGAGCCAGCAGATCGCCGCGCTGGAGAGATCTGTCGGAGGCCCGGTGTTCGACCGTCCGGGTGGCCCCAGACCGGTGCGGCTCACACCACTAGGCGCCATCGTCCTCGAGCAGGGACGCGAACTGCTGGCGAAGGCGGCGGCACTGGCCGAGACGGTGGACCGGTTTCACGCAGGCGACGGCCGGATCGACATCGGCACATTCCAGAGCATATCCACGGTCATCCTGCCAGTCGTTGTACGTCGGCTGCGCGACGAGCACCCCGGCAGCGATATCCGGCTGTCCGAGGAAGAGCCGGACGCGCCACAGATCGGCGACCTCGACCTGCTGTTCTACGACGGTCCCCTCAATGGCGACGTCGAGCACGTCAAGCTACTCGACGATCCGTACCTGCTGGTGGCCAAGCCCGGCACCTTCTCCGGGAATTCCGTCCCGCTCAAGCAACTCGACGGCGCACCGATGGTGGCCTGGCCGTCGATCTGCGACCAGCGCCGCGTGGAGGAGGCGCTGACCCGTGGTGGCGCGAATCCGAAGGTCGTCTTCCGCACGGCGGGCAACGAGACGCTGCTGTCCATGGTGCGGGCTGGGATGGGATCCGCAGTGCTGCCGTGGCTCGCCATCCACGCTGCCGGCGCCGATTCCGACGACCGTTTGCGCATCCATGAGCTGGGGCCGGCGCTCCCCCCGCGCGAAATCTATCTGCACTGGCGGCTCGGGCGCACCCAATCCCCCCTGGCGGCACGAGCGATCGAGATCGCCATCGAGGTAGCGTCCGACCTGGCCAAGAGGATGTGAGACTCCAACACACCGGACGGTCCAACCGACCAGTGGTTGTTTTCCCGGCATCCTCACTCGTCGAAGACCGCGATGTGCCGGGCGAAAACCTTGTCATCGCGGGCCGACCGGCCCTTGAGCCATTGGACCATTTTCGAGGCGAAAAACCCGCCGGCCGCAAGTCCTGCGGCGGCCAGCGGGTCACCCAGCACCGAGCCTGCCGCGCCAAGGCCGGAGACTATGGTCAGCTCAGTGGTGTCGAGCATTTTGCACCGCATCCACTTTGACTGGCTGGTCTCGCGATGCGCTTGCCGCTCCGCAAGCCGCAATTCGTCGCGGATTTCCAGCATCGCCTGCGCACGCGGGTCGAAGAAGTCGGCATAATCACGTTGCGAGACCTGGGAAATACTGTGACGTAACGTCTCGCGGAAAATCTCGAATTGCCCGTGAGCCCGAATGGAGACGATATCGGCTGCCTCCAGCTTGCCCATCGGCAGGCGAAGCCTGGCGATGTCGTGCAAAATGAGCAGCTGCTGCGCTTTACGTGCAGCCGCAACGGTTTCCCCGGACAGCGCTGACCTGTGCAGCATCGCCCGAAGCAGTGCCACGTCAGCGGCGTTAGCATAAAGATCAAAGGCCTGATCGTAGTGGTCGGCCTGAGCCAGACCCGAAACGAGCGGCCCGATGGTCGCGCTGAAACGCTGCGCCCGCAGATCGTGGGAGAACCACTCCGCAGGCAAAGCATCATAGGGAAAGGCCAGCGGTCCAAGCGGATCGTCAGCCTCAGCTTCAGGGTAGATCGCGGCGAATTCTTTCCGCCCCGCTTTTTCCAGCTGGGCCAGCCCGGCCGGACGGCTGTCCTTATTGGGCACCAGCACGACGATGTCGTTTCGCAACAGTGGCTCCAGCTCCTGGCAGAGCCGGAGCAGCCGGCCCAGCTGCCACGGGTCCCCAAGCCTTTCCGCCTCGACCGGAAGCTCAAACGCGATAGCATCCGAATAGAGCAGATAATGCTTCACCTGATTGAGGAATTCAGTCAAACTCACTTGGTGCCCACCCGTGTCGCCGCGACCCGGGTTGTTGAAATACCAATGCAGGCAACGGGTTGGTGCGACCGCCTCGTCCCACTCATCGTCATACGACGAGTAAGGCCGCGGGCTATACACGTGGTGAACATTATGCTGCCCGGTCACCAGCGGCCGAAGCCGCACACCATCCGGTCGGCCAGGCGGTGTGAACTGCCCCTCCCACTCAACGAGCGCACCACTGACCCGCTCCTGCAACGCCCGGTCGGCCCGCCATTTCTGTGTCAAAAGATGGCTCGCCGCTGCGGAAAGATCCTCGTCACCGACGGCATGATGGAGCCGCTCGGACACAGACAGCCGGACCGCACTCATCCGCCCATGGTAAACAGCCCCGGCACCCGGTCTCTGGCGAGCCCGGCGCCCGCCACCCGGGCGGTTCATCCAGCCGGATCACCACCATCCCCGCGGACATGGTGAGAATTTACCAGCGATGGTGAACTCGGCTCATCCCCGGCGACGCGTTCACCGCTACCGTGACAAGGTGTCTATGCAGCAATGGTTCTCGACGCCCAGCTCGGAATCTTCATCCACTACGAGATTTACGCGGTCGGCCGGATCGCCGAGTCGTGGGCGTTCTACTCCCGCGACGTGCCGCACGAGCAGTGCATGACACAGCTCAACGGTTTCTCAGCGGCCAACGCTGACCCGCGAGTGTGGGCTGCGCTTTTTCTCCGCGCCGCCGCTGGAGCGCATCCCCGCTTTCGTCCGCGCGGGTTCGTCCCTCTCCGAGACGGAATCCATTGAGCCATGCGCTATTTCGAAGACTTCTCACCCGGCTACGGCAGGCTCGCGCCGCGCGCCGCCCTGACCTCCGACACCGCGCGGCTGGACCTCAGCGGTGACTGGGCTTTCCGGTATTCGGCGATCGGGCTCGACGAGCCGGACGGCTTCGAGCTGCCCGGCTTCGACGACGCGGGATGGGACCGGCTTGCCGTCCCCTCGCACTGGCAGCTGCACGGCTACGGCAAACCGGTGTATTTGAACATTCCGTACCCGATCCCGGTGGACCCGCCGTTCGTACCGGATGAAAATCCGACCGGCGATTATCGGCGCGTCTTCGACGTTGCGCAGTCCTGGGCGCAAACCCCTGCCGTGGTGCGCTTCGAAGGCGTGGAGTCGTGCGCCCGGGTCTGGCTCAACGGTGTCGAGCTGGGAGTGACGATGGGCAGCCGCCTTGCGTCGGAGTTCGACGTCTCGGCGATGTTGCGGCCCGGACGCAATGTCCTTGCGGTGCGGGTCCACCAATTTTCTTCCGGCACCTATCTGGAAGACCAGGACACGTGGCGGCTGTCCGGAATCTTCCGCGAGGTGACCCTGCTGGCTCGCCCGGCCGGCGGCATCCGGGACGTGTTCGTGCACGCCGACTACGACGCGTCCAGCGGCGGCGGGCGGCTGCGCATCGACGTGGGCGCGCAGGCTCCCGTCACGGTCAGCATCCCGGGGCTCGGCGTGACCGGCGCACCGGTCGAGACACTGTCCACTTTCGACACGGTGAGGCCGTGGAGCGCGGAAGACCCGTTCCTCTACGAGGCTGTGCTCGCCACGCACAGCGAGCAGGTGCGCGTCCGGTTCGGGTTCCGCACGGTCGTCATCGACGAAGCCGGCGTGCTGACCGTCAACGGGCGGCGGGTGTTGCTGCGCGGGGTCAATCGGCACGAGTTCGATCCCGGCCGTGGGCGCGCGGTCACGCCGCAAACCATGCGCCGGGATGTGGAACTGATGAAGCGGCACAACATCAATGCGGACCACCTACCGCTGGGACACCGACGGACACCGGCTGCGGGTGCGGGTGCGCACCGAACCGGTCGGCCACTGGCCCGACCGGGGCGACAGATTCGCCGAGCCGATGGTGGACCCGGACCTGCCGCCCGAGCAGGTTGAGGAGCTCGTGCGCCGAAACGGGGCACCGTCGCTCGGCCGGATCGGACTGTGCTGGCTGCTGCCCGAGGAGTGGTCCCACGTTCGATGGTTCGGCGCCGGGCCGGGCGAAGCCTATCCGGACTCCCGGCAAGCCGCCCGCATCGGCATGTTCCACGCCACCGTCGAGGAAATGCAGACCCCTTATGTACGCCCACAGGACAACGGCAATCGCGCCGAGGTGCGCTGGGCGGAGGTGACCGATCACGACGGCTCGGGCATCCGGGTGGCGGGGGATCCGGTGTTCAACCTCGCCACCAGGCGGTGGAGCGACCGCAGCCTGGCTGAGGCACGTCATCAGATCGACCTGACCGCCGAGCCAATGGTCTATCTGTACACCGACCATGCCGTGCAAGGGCTCGGGTCCGGCGCCGTCGGCCCGGGAGTCCTGCCGCAGCACCGGCTCGAGGTCCGGCCCGCCGAGTTCGCTCTGATCCTGACCGCCCTACCCGCCCATGCGCAAGGACGTCCTGACCGCGCTGCGCGTGCGGTTCAGCGCCCCGGCGACCTCACCCTACGCCGGTCAAGTCGGCAAGCCGATGGTCGTCGTTTGCTGACGCACGGGGAGACGTGCTCAGCTCCGACCGGCTAGACATCTTCGGCGATGGCGATCGCGAGTTCCCCGTGGGACCGGTCGATGACGGCCAGCTTTGCCCGGAGCTCGGCAAGCCACGCCGGTTCGTCCTCACCGGGAACGCCGAGCGCTTGGTCAATGCGCACGAGGGCACAGACGGCATGCACACCGGTGAACAGTCGCAGACTCGCCAAATCGGCATCATCGAGCGGCCGCACGATGCGGTACCCGGCGACGAAGGCGGCGAACAGTCCCTGCCGCTCGACGAGCGGGTGGCCGACCGGGTCAGTCAGGACACGCACGGCGTAGGCGATGTCCGCCGCATACCAGCAGACCGCGGCCTCGTCGAAGTCGAAGGCCGTGACGCGTTCGCCTTCCCACGCCAGGTTGTCCAGCTCGAAGTCGCCGTGGATCACCCCGAATCGGGAGTGGTCACGAGCCAGGGCGGCAAGCCGGCTGCCTAGGCGAGCAGCGGCTTTCACCAGCGCCGGGTCATCGCCGAACCGCTCGGGAACTTGCACCAGCTGACCGAACGCCACGGGCAGACCGGCGTCGATCCCGGCCGCCGCCTGGTGGACCGCCGCGAGTGCCTGGCCCCACGCCCATGCGCGGCTTTCAATGAGATCGTCGACGTCCAGCATCGTGCCTGCGGCGGCCTCCACCACCATCGCGTGCATCGGCCCAAGTGCTGTCGGCACCGTCACGGTCAGGGCCCCAGACGCGGCTGGAACGGGGCGTACCACCGCAGAGCCGCTCGCCGCGAGCTGAGCCATGAGGCCGGCCACCGGCTCGACCGCTGCGGCGCCCCGATAGACGTCGGGCACGAACCGCAGATACCGCTTCCCTCGCGGATCGGGAAGAACGAAAACGTGTGAGGCACTGGAACGCCACCACTTCGCCGTCCCGGCCTCAGATGCGTGCGGCGTCCAGCAGGCGCCTGCGCGCCGGCATACAGGCCGAGCAACGCCGGCACGGCGAGAAATGGGGCCGCGGCGTGTTGTCGCTTGAGGCGGCGAAGTCAAGCGGGTACTCACTCATCGACAATCACTCTGGACTGGTGGTCGCCAAGCTTTCGCGTGGCGAAGAATCGAGGCGACGAAAGGGGAATCAGCATGGTCAGAAAGGCTCTGCTCGCTTCCATCGCCGCGTTGGGACTGCTGCTCGTCGGGGCGCCGCCCGCGCAGGCCAGTCTGGCATCGCTCGTCTGCACCCTGCACATGACGTTGAACGTCTCTCCCGGGGTCCAGCTGGTCGAGGAGTTCGTGCAATCGTCTTCTCTGGATGAGAGCTTGCTCGCCGCCTGCGTGGGCGAGGTCGACGGCAGGGCGGTCGATCCCGCCGCCGGCGAGGTCATCTCCTTCAACGCAAACTCCGATGAACCTGTCAGCTGTGCCTCCGCTCCCTTCACCGGCGACGGTGCGGTGCGGCTGCGCCTGTTCGACCTCGACGGTGACCCGTTGACCGTCGAGGCTTCCTTCAGCATCCTCGTGGTCACACCGACGGCCGTATTCGTCGGCGAACTGGACGGTGAAGGCAGCTTCAAACCAATGGAGGGTGACTGTGTCCTCGACCCGATCACCAAGGTGGTCCTGCGGATCGACGGCGCATCCATCGAGGTGTAGCGCAGCCACGGGCCGCGGCTTAGGGCGGCGGCCCGTGGCGGCTGGCTTGAGTTGGGGCGGTTGCGGCGGCAGGCGAGCAGCGAGCCGGCGCTCCAATTAGATCGGCCGCGCCCCGGCAAACCGATGCGGTGGCTGAGAAACGTTGACCTGCAACGTGTTACTGCAACCTCGCGGCGCGAGACCAGATTCGCTCCTTGAATGGCACAGACGCCGGCTGACTGTCAAACATAAATCTTGCTATCGCGGGTACGGGCAAACGGTTGACCCCGCGACTCGAGATCTATGTGAAGGAGAGTCGAGATGAGACCGCCGATATCTCTCGCGCGCAACGTTTCCAGGGCTTTGGCCGTGGTCTGCATGATGGGGTTGCTTGCGGCCCCGGTTGGTGCGAACTCAGCGGGCAGGCTGGCGTTCGACTTCGACACCGGCAACGCGATCCGGGAGGTGGCGATCCCGGCACAGCACGACCTGTTCCTGACCACCGTCTCGGCAAGCGATGTCTCGCTCGTCTTACGACACACGGTCATGTTGAACAACGCATGGTTCGACGCGACCGCGCCATACCACCCGACGGCCGTCGGCGTGGCCTCACGGCTCGGCCGCAGGCCGCCGGAAGAACGCGTCACCCACCGGCAACGCAACATCGCCATCCTGTACGCCACCTACCGGCTGCTCAACAGCCAGCTGCCCCAATTCAGGCAGCAATGGCGCGAGATGCTGCTGTCGGTCGGGTTGAACCCCGACGACAACAGCCAAGACCTCACCACCCCGGTCGGCATCGGCAACAGGGCCGGCAACGCGGTGGTGGCCAGCAGGTTGCACGACGGCATGAACCAGCTCGGCGATGAGGGCGGGCGCAAATACAACCGCCAGCCTTACGCCGACTACCTCGGATACGTGCCGGTCAACACCGCCGACACCATCCGGGACCCGGCCCGCTGGCAGCCCAACGTGGTGACCACCGGCAACGGGATCTTCAGGGTGCAGGAGTTCGTGACCCCGCAGTGGAGCGTCACCCGGCCATACTCCTACCGCAGCCCGGCCGAGTTCACCGTGCCGCCACCGGCCAACAGCGACCCCGCAACCAACCCCGGCGGATACCGGCGGCAGACCGACGAAGTCCTGGCCATCTCCGCGGGCCTCAACGACCAGCGCAAGATTTTGGCCGAACACTTCGACGACAAGTTCCGGTCCCTGCCCACCACCGTCACGCATCTGGCCGACACCCGCGGATACAGCCTCGACCAGTTCATCGCGCACAACTTCCTGGTCAATATGGCCTCCTTCGACGCCGGCATCGCGACATGGCACTTCAAACGGCGCTATGACGCGGTCAGACCGTTCACCGCGATCCGATACCTCTACGGCAACCGGGCTGTCACCGCCTGGGGCGGGCCGGGTCGGGGTACCGTCAATGACATCAAAGGTTCGGAATGGCGCAGCTACATGAACACCGCGGACCATCCCGAATACCCGTCGGCGTCCGCAACGATCTGCGCCGCACACGCCCAAGCGAGCCGGCGCATCACCGGCACCGACCAGCTCGGCCAAACGGTCACGGTCGCCCGTGGCACCTCGGTCATCGAGCCGGGCATCACCCCTGCCGCAGACCTCACCCTGGGACCGTGGCACACCTGGACCCAGTGGTCGCAGGAGTGCGGGCAGGCCCGCCTGTTCGGCGGTGTCCACTTCCGCGACGCCGTCACCGCAGCGCAGACCCTCGGGACCGGTGTCGGCGACCGGGCGCACGCGTTCGTCGTGGCGCATCTGGAAGGCAGAGCCGGACCACCCTCCTAATATCAGCGTTGCAGCGCGTGAAACCGGATCGTGTGACCGCTGGCAGGCTCGCCTTGGCTCGGTCAGCCAGCCGGTGCGCGTTCCACAATGGACGCTGCCGCCGGCGCCACTCACCAAATGACCTTGGAGCGTCAACGGATGGTCGATACGAACATCACCCATCTGGTACCCGGCAGAGCCGCCCGCATCGCGGTTCGAGGTCTGGCGGGGGATGTCGGTGGTCGCTTCTATGCTGGCGGCCATGTCAAACAACAGTTATCTGTTCGTCAGTGACTACGACGGCATCTGCCCCGACTTTGTCGGCGGCATCCCCGACCTCGGCCAGACGGTGCTCGCCGAAGACAGGTCCTGCGTGCCGTTGCTGTGGCTGGCCATGTTCCGGCCACCGGACCTGGTGACCGCGACCTTTCAGCCCGCCGATCCCGAGGACGACGACGAGGACGAGGTGAAGGTCATCGCACCGCTGGCACCGAAGGACCGGGCGCTTGCACAGTTGCAGGCCGCGCTTGACGTGCTCGACCGCATCTTCGCCCAGGAGGGTTCCCTGCGAGAGCACGCCGCGCTGCTGCGAGCCGGGGTCGAGAGCATGCCCGGCAAATTCGTCACCATCAACCCATACGAGATCGCGGTGCTCGGCGGTGAGCAGGAGTTCTACGACACCCAGCGCGACGCGCTCGCCAGTCTCGACGAGCCCGGTGACCTCATCGTCGCGCGGCAGCGGCTGGCCGACCTTACCGCGCTCCGCCTTGGACGACCGTTCCCCGCGGCCCGGCTGGCGCTGGACGACCTCGATGCGCCCGAGGACGACTGGTGGAACCATTCCCGGCTGCTGGGCAATTCTTTCGAACGTCCCGTGCCGTGGGAGCCCACCTGGGTCCACAACCCGGCTTAGCCACCCCACCCAGCCCGGCCTCATTGCCGGCGCGGCCCCGCCTTAGCGGCATACTCCGGCCTCACGGGTGTCCACCCGCGGCCGCGGGTGCGGCGGCCCACGTCCGCCGCCGCCCCGCGCATGCCTGAAAGCGCTGCACCACAACCGGATCGCCGCCGTCGCGGTGCCCTCAAGCCCGCGCCTCCGCCGCGGGTGCGCACAAGCCCGCGTCGTTGAACGCTCTCCTCCACGATGTCGGGTTCCAGCCGCAGCGTTCAAGCCGAGCGGACCGGCGCTGATCCCGGCTTGAGGGAGTCGGTCGCTGTCAGTTGATGAATACCAGTTTCTCGGGCCCGGTCAGGTGCGCGACTCCGGCGCCGGCGCAGGCGATGGGATCCAACTGCGGCTGGATCGCCGTGTGAATCGCGTTGGCTCCTTGGTTGAGCCCGTGGGTCACCGTTCCGTACGAGGCCACCAAGGTCGTGCCATTGCCGAGTCTGTCCACTGTGCTGTGCGAGAAGCCGATGGTGCTGGACGCCCCGGTGTTCCACCGATAGGTGTTAGTCGCGGGGTGCGGCGGCAGGTCCAGCGCGGTGCAGCTCCTGACCCCGGTGAAGATTCCCGACGCGTCTCCCCTGGTGACACCGCCGGCAAGGCAGTAGTCCAAGTCGTTGTGGTAGGTCACCGTGGTCTGCGTGGGCGTATTGGTCAGTGGAGGATCATAGGTGACGGTGAAATATCCCTCGCAGTACAACAACGCGATCGCGGGGACAGCGTTGTTGAGCGCAGGGTTGTGCACCGCCGGGCAGGCCCGCAGCCTCGCCTGGGTGGTGGCGTTGGCCGGGATGGCCCGATATTGGGCGGCCCGGGTTTCTTGGCACACCGGGTCGCCCCCAGCGGCCAAGGCGGCGGTGGGCACGGTGAGAACGCCAGCGACGACCATGACAACGGTGAGAAGACTTGCGGGGATTCGACGCATCAGACAAACCTCCGTGTGGCTGGACGATTACCCACGCCACCATCCGCCGGCCGACACCGATCAGCAAATTGCCGCAGCAGTTCTGATACCGGCTCTGAACTGCGCCGACGACGGTTCGGCACCGTTTGCCGTCGCCCGTCCGGGTGGTTCGGGTGCGGCACGGATCCTGCTCGCTGCACGGTGCGTTGCGGGCCGGCACCGGCAATCGGCGCTTGGCTCCAGGACTGTCCGTCGTCATAGGACACTTCGTCCCGCACGTCGCACAGGTCGCCGACTCGTCGAGGCAGACGCATGCTCATCTTCTTTCACACTCGGAGACTTATAGACGAGTGCGGCCAAGCCGTTGGCCCGGCTGCACTCTGCAGGCGACTGATTCGGTTGAACTCAAACAGGACTCACCGGCCAGTTGCTTGGCATGCAACCGGCTCGGCTCCAATCACGAGGGAATCGCGTTCAGTCGACGATGACCACGTCGGCCGGCCGATCGACCGTCACCGGCACGCCGTACTCAGAAAACTCCAGGGACACCTTGAAGGTGCGGAAACCACCCTGCGAATAGGTCAACGTCCAGTCATAGGCGACCTTCGCCACCCGCTTGTCAGCGTTGAGCGTGACATCACCGACGAACTTGACCACGCCTCCGTCTTGCCTGCCGGTGGCCTCGAAGCGGTACCGGTCATCACCCACCTTGGTAACCTTGGCATCAGCCTGCCGCAACGCGTCAAAGAGCCGCCGTGAATCCGCCGACGCGTCAGCTCACCGTGGACGCCATTGCCCAACGAGTCAAACCGGCCCGTGTATTGCAGGAACTGGCTGCTGCTCGCCGGATTCTTGCTGTATTTGACACCGTTGATCAGGCGTACATCGATCCCGCCGTCGGCCGAGCGTGCGTAACCAGTGGCCGTCGCCGGATCGAAGGCACTGTCGGTGATGTACTCGTATCGGGGTGCGGTGTCCTTGCCGTCGCTCTTCTCCCCCGCAGCACTCGTCCCCAGCTTGAAGCTGATGTTCTCGCTGGCTGCGATCGCGGCGAGGAGCTGCAGGTTCGGCGAATCCGCGCTCGCGACCGCGGACCCACCGGTGCCCGGTCCAGGCTCGCCGCCCGTACCGACCGCCATGGCCGCGGCCACCGCCCCGGCCACGCCGACAACCCCCGCCGTGCGTCTTCCAGCGCCCAAGCAGTCGTGATGTCACGCAGGCGAGCCAGCCCACGTGAGGTATGGGACTTGACGGCACCGATCGAGCATCCGAGCGTTTCGGCAGCGGTTCCGCCTCGCTGAGCTGCTCCCAGTAACGCAGCACCAGCACAGCCCGCTGCTTGGGTGGCAAGGCGGCCAACGCCCCGGACAAGTGCCTGCCGCAGGTGCAACGCGTCGGTGCCGTCGGACTGGCCCGGCGGCTCGACCTCGGTCAGCACCTCAGGTCGCCGCTTGCCCGACCGCCACTGATCAACCGCCAGGTGGTACAGGATGCGGCGCAGATATGCTTCCTTGTCGCCATTCACCCGGCTCCATTGCCGCATCAGCCGCTCCAGCGCCGACTGCACCAGGTCTTCTCCGGCCGTTCGGCTGCCGGTCGGCAACACAGCGGTTGCGAGCTGGGCGTTGCCGCGTTCAGCGATGAGGGCGTCGAACCCATCGAAGCTCTGCTTCCGACGCACGGGCTCTCCTTCCGTCGTCACCAAGGACGACGGGCAGCTGCCAAAGGTTTACGAGCGTCATCCGCTTTCTTGCGCGTCAGGCACCTTTTCGCTCTCGGGACACAAGCCACGAGCGGCTATCAATGAATTCGGAACATGGGGCCGCGTCTCGCGTGCGCCCTGACACCCCCGCGCCCGCTGCGGCCAAGCGCCGGGATGGCGCAGGGTCGGGCCGAGAGGCTCGCGCACGCGTTGCTCAAAGGCCGCCGTCTGCGGCACACGCGAGGCGTGGCCGACAGGGCCGTGCACCTGGCCGGCGCGTCCCGGCCGGCCTTTTGTCTTGCCTGGCAGCACAACAGGTACGGGATCCGGCTTCACTTGCGCTCGCGGACAATAAGTGTTGCACTTGTGGTTAGCACTCGCCCTGTGTGAGTGCCAACCGAATGGGATGAGACCCCACCGGGCGTGATCCCGTGTGCAGCGGTCATCGCAGGTCGGTCCAAACGAGTGCCGCATCCGGCACGAGCAGCAGAGGACGACGACACAGATGACCAAGTTGATCGTATTTGGCGAGCAGGCCCGCCGCGGCCTGGAGCGCGGCATGAACCTCCTCGCCGACACGGTGAAGGTGACCTTGGGCCCGAAGGGGCGCAACGTCGTGCTTGGCGAGGCGTGGGGCGCACCGACCATCACCAATGACGGTGTCAGCATCGCCAAGCAGATCGAGCTCGACGACCCGTACGAGAAACTCGGCGCCGAACTGGTCAAGGAAGTGGCCAAGAAGACCGACGACGCGGCCGGCGACGGCACCACCACCGCTACCGTGCTGGCCCAGGCACTCGTGCGGGAGGGCCTGCGCAACGTCGCGGCCGGCGCGAACCCGATCGCGCTTAAACGCGGCATCGAGCAGGCCGTGGCCGCGGTGACCGAATCGTTGGCCAACCAAGCCCGGGATGTGGAAACCCGGGAGCAGATCGCCGCCACCGCCTCGATCTCCGCCGCCGATCCGGCGATCGGCGAGATGATCGCCGATGCTATGGACAAGGTTGGCCGGGAAGGCGTCATCACCGTCGAAGACAGCAACACCTTCGGCCTTGAACTCGAGCTCACCGAGGGCATGCGCTGGGACAAGGGCTACATCTCGCCCTACTTCGTCACCGACACCGATCGCATGGAAGCCGTCCTCGACGACCCGTACCTTCTCATCGTCGAGAACAAGGTCTCGAATCTCGGCGACCTGCTCCCGATCCTGGACAGGGTCATACAGGCCGGCAAACCGCTGGTGATCATCGCAGGTGACGTCGAAGGGCAGGCCCTTGCCACCCTGATCGTCAACAAGCTGCGTGGCACTTTCACGTCCGTGGCTGTCAAGGCTCCCGGGTTCGGTGACCGCCGCAAGGCGATGCTGACCGACCTGGCGATCCTTACCGGTGCTCAGGTCATCTCCGACGAGCTCGGCGGCACGCTCGACAACGTTGGTCTTGACATGTTGGGCCGGGCACGCAAGGTCGTCGTGACACGAGACGAGACCACCATCATCGACGGCGCCGGCGATACCGGACAGCTCACCGGTCGGATCAATCAAATCCGCGCTGAGATCGGCGGGTCGGACTCGGACTACGACCGCGAGAAGCTGCAGGAGCGCCTGGCCAAACTGGCCGGCGGTGTCGCGGTGATCAAGGTTGGTGCGGCGACCGAGGTGGAGCTCAAAGAGCGCAAGCACCGCATCGAAGACGCCGTCCGCAACGCCCAAGCGGCCATCGAGGAGGGCATCGTCGCCGGTGGCGGCGTGGCGCTGGCCAACGCCGCGGCGAGCGCGTTTGACAAACTGGACCTGACAGGTGACGAGGCCACCGGCGCCAACATCGTGCGGATTGCGCTGAGCGCACCGCTTAGGCAGATCGCCATCAACGCCGGCTTGGAAGGCGGCGTGGTTGCCGAGAGGGTCAACGCCCTGCCCGCAGGCCACGGTCTCAATGCCGCGACCGGCGAATACGTCGACATGATCCGCGCCGGTATCGTCGAACCCACCAAGGTCACCCGTTGCGCGCTACAGAACGCCGCCTCAATCGCGGCGCTGTTCCTGACTACCGAGGTGCTCATCGCCGATATGCCCTAGAGTCGCAACATCCACGGCGGCACGCAGAAGCGGGTGTTCGCCCGCACCGACAGCAATGCGTTAACCATCGCCGAGACGGGCTGGACCACGATCCCCGGCTGCCGCATGCTCCCGTGACGGTATCGGGACCTCGGACCCATCGTCGAGTCCAACCCTGTCCGTCCACCCCCACCACCGGCTGGCGTGGTTGGCGCCGGAAGCCGCTTTCCGGCATCCAGAATGCGCCTGTACGGCAAGCCGTCGCAGCCGGTCGTGGAGTGGACACGGGCGTCATACCAGATCAGCTGACCCATCGGTTTCTCGACGACGTAGGTGGCTGACCTGGCGGCCAAGGTGTCCCTGCTGTGCGTCGCCGAGGGCTTCGGCGCTTCGATCCTGCTGAACTTTGCGGGGCCCTCGCGGTGCGGGCCAGCGCACGTCTCGCGCCCAGCCGGCCTTCTCCAGCAGCCAGATGACGCGGGCTGACGGGTCTATCTGGCCGGGCAGGACGCCGTGGCGGGCGCAGGTCGGGTCGGCGTGGTGGGAGTTGTGCCAGTTCTCGCCGAAGGAGATGATCGCCAGGGGCCAGAAGTTGGTGGCGCGGTCTGCGCCGCGGGTGGCGAACGGGCGTTGCCCGTACACATGGCAGATCGAATTGATCGACCAGGTCACGTGGTGCAGCAGGGCGACGCGCACCAGGGTGGCCCAGAAGAACGCGGTCAGTGCGCCCTGCCAGGACCAGGTCAGCAGCCCGCCGATGAGCGGTGGGGCCAGCACGGATGTCATGGCGATGGGTCCGAAGAGCCGGTCGACGAGCCGGATGTCGCGGTCGGCCAGCAGGTCGGGGGCGAACCGCTGCCGGTTGGACGATTCGCGTTTGAACATCCAGCCGATGTGGGCGTGTAGCAAACCTTTGGCTATGCCGGCGACGGTGGGGCCGTAGCGCCAGGGTGAGTGCGGGTCGCCGTCACGGTCGGCGTAGGCGTGGTGGCGTCGGTGGTCGGCTACCCAGATGATGGGTGCGCCTTCGATCGCCAGGGATCCGGCGATGGCGAGGGTGACGCGCAGCCACCGTTTGGCTTTGAACGCGCCGTGGGTGAAGTAGCGGTGAAACCCCACGGTGACACCGAATCCGGAGATCAGATAGAACGACAGGGCGATTGTCATGTCCAACCAGGACAGTCCCCAGCCCCATGCCACCGGGATCGCGGCCAGCAGCGCCAGCAAAGGCAGTGCCACGCCGATGGTCAGGATAACCAGGGCCCAGCGTGGTGGTGGCTGTTCCAGCAGTGGTTTACCCGTGACAGGTGGTGTTTGTCTGGGTAGGTCGATCAACACCATGAGAAAGGACCCTTCAGTCGTGCCGCAGCAGTGGTGAGGACGACCGCCTGGGTCCGGAGCGGTGAAGTTGAGCAACAGCGAACGCTGCCTCGTATTCATGATAGCCGGGATACTTGCCAAATGGTCCGGCGTACGCTGGACACGGCGCGGCACGCTGCTCCGGACCCTGCCGCTCAATGGCTGCGCTGCGGGACCACTTCTTCCCCGAGGGCTGATCCGCGAAGGTCAGGACGCACTCAACGGTAAAGGGGCGGCCGACGGGCTATGTCACCTGCGCCACAGAGCGTAGGCTGGGGGTGACTAGCCGCCGCGACCGGCTCCCGTCCGATCCAGACCTTGTCTGGCGCCGCCTTCTCGCCGCGGCCCCACGATCCATGATCCATGCCGGTGTCCGGCGCACGCTTTCAGGGCCGGTATCAACCGCTAGCTCAGCACGCCGTCTCGTTGGAGAGGGTTCATGAATCGCAAACTGACGGCCGCCTTACTCATAGGCGCAGCCGTGCTGACCAACGTGGCATCCACCATGCTCAGCAGCATCTTTCACTATCCGGACGTGTCAAAGCAGTCCACCGACAGCGTCTTGGCGGCCTTCCGCGCCTCGCAAGGCCCAATCAGCTTGTGGTTTACCGTGATGGCGTTCGCGGCGGCACTGTTCGTGCCAATCGCGATCGGCGTGGGGAAGCTGTCTGCCCGCCCGGTGATGCGCATCGCCGTCGTCGTGGGCATCGCCGCCGCCGTGGTTCAGGTGATAGGCCTGATGCGCTGGCCGCTGCTGGTACCACGCCATGCCGCGGATGCGGCCGGCACAGAACCCGGCATCGTCGCCACCGCACACGACTCGTTTGACACAGCAAACCTCTTGCTCGGCACCATCATCGGCGAAACCTGCGGGCACCTCCTCACCGCCGCATGGACTGTGCTCGTCCTCGCCGCGCTGACGCGCGCCGGTGCCGGAAGGTGGTTCACCGCACTCGGGATGGCATCGGCCGTCCTCATCACCGCCGGGGTGCTGTCTCCATTGGACCTTCCCGCCGTCGGCACGGCCAATTTCATCGGCTACGCCCTGTGGGGCCTGTGGCTGATCGCCTTCGCGGTCCTGCTGCTGCGCCAGCCCCGCACCACCAACACCACGATCCGGCCACACCGCGCCAGACACGCGCTGCGCGCCTAACCGGCAAGCTGGTGCTTCGCGCCAACGTCTTCGCCGCCGAATTGAAAGGCACACCATGACATCGACCACAACACCCACGAGCCAGGCGATCGTGCAAGACACCTACGGCGACGACGTCTTCCGCCTCACACAGATAGCCATACCCGAAATCGCCACCAACGAGGTCTTGATCCGCGTGCACGCGGCAGGGCTGGACCGGGGCACCTGGCACATGATGGCTGGCCTGCCCTATCTGCTGCGGGTGATCGGTTTCGGGCTACGCAGACCGAAAAATCGGGTGCCCGGCTTCGACGTCGCCGGCACCGTTGCCGCCGTCGGCGCGTCGGTCACCACATTCGCCATCGGTGACGAGGTTTTCGGCGTCGCCAAAGGCTCCTTCGCCGAATACACCGCCGCACTGGAGAGCAAGCTGGCCCGCAAACCATCCATCCTGTCGTTCGCCCAAGCGGCCGTCGTGCCTGTCTCAGGCCTCACCGCACTGCAGGCGTTGCGCGACGCCGGAAACGTCAAGTCCGGGCAGCACGTGCTTGTCATAGGCGCGTCCGGTGGTGTCGGCAGCTATGCCGTACAGCTGGCCAAGGCCTTCGGCGCGCAGGTCACCGGCGTATGCAGCACATCGAAGCTCGATCTGGTGCGGTCGCTGGGCGCCGACCATGTCATCGACTACACCGGCGAAGACTTCGCCGCGGGCAGCACACGCTACGACCTGATCCTCGACGCCGGTGGCAATCCCAGCCTGTCACGGCTGCGCCGTGCCCTGACTCCCACCGGCACCGCCGTCATCATCGGAGGTGAGAAGGGCGGCAGATTCACCGGCGGTTTTGGCCGATCGCTGCGCGCCGCCGCCATGACGCCTCTGCTGAAAGGCCAGCGGCTGGTGATGTTCACCAGCAAGGAGAACGCCGATGACCTGCAGTCGCTTACCGAGCTCATCCAGGCAGGCAAGGTGACACCGAGCATCGACGCCACCTACCCCCTGGGCAAAGTCCGGCAAGCCATGCGAAACCTCCAAGCCGGTAACGTGCGCGGCAAAGTCGCCATCACGGTCATCGCCGATTCCGTGTAGTGCTGTGACCACGAACCTTCGCCTGGACGCCTGGCTGACCCGTTGATCAGCGTGGCGGACAAGGTGAAGGTTCGTGATCCTTCTGCGGTGTGCGATGCTCGGGCTGTAACCAACCGGCTGAGCGAAAGGTGCGAAGCCGTGTTGGTGGCCCCGACGGCGGCGTGGTTGCCGAAAGGTCAACCGCCTGCCGCCCCCGGTCGCCTGACCGGCCGCTGATGCTGATCAGTCTCGACGAGCGCCAAAAACAGATCGCGCCAGAGACCACTGCAAGCTAAGGTGACAGCCAGTGAGGTTACGCTCACTATCCACCCAGGACCCCGGTGGCCGAGTGACACACCACCGCGCCGGAAGGGTAGACATCATGACAGCCACGTTGGATCGCACACCGTCGTCAATGGAGCGCCAGTCCGAAAAGGTGCCGATGTCGCAACTTCTGCGCCGGGTCGGCGCTGCGGACCGGACAGCGTTTGCGGTGCTATATGACGCCGCATCCGGTCAAGTGCGCGGGCAGGCGCAGGCGGCGCTGTCTGCCGGTGAAGCCGTGGACGCGGTGGTAGCGGCCACTTTTCTGCAGATATGGTGGCTCGCCCCGCTCTACAACCCCGACGAATCCGATGCGCCGGCTTGGATATCCGCAATAGCGGCAGCTCGGATAGCAGACCGTCGACGCCACACCGTACCCGCGCCGTCAGCTGACGACGCGGATGCGCAGCGAAGGCCCCCATGGTCGGATTTGTCCGGCGCCCACGACGAGACCGTTGCCGTGGTGCTTGCAGGGCTGTTGGGACGGCATAGATGGCAGAAAGCGTTTTGACAAGTACGCTTCAAGACCCCTCGGCAGCGAGTCGATGGCGTCAGCGGTGAATTGCAGCAGACGGCATCGTGGCCAGGTCGATGTGAAGCAACCGCAGCAGAGAGCCGTGCGCGTGCGTGTCGATTACTCCGGGAAGTTCGCGGTCCACCCAGTCGGCTCTGTCGAACAGCCCTCGCGACCGCAAGACCGCGATGACTTCCGCCTTATCGATGTGCATCATTTTACTTCCAATCCTATTATCTGGTACGGCGATGGGCCGCCCCCTGGAACCGGTGTAACCGCCTTCGGATTCCCATGCCTGCTCGGCGGCGCCACGTAACGGGCGTGAGGTCCCCGTCGCGACGGCCGCCGCGATCTGTTGGGCGGGAACGAGGTTCCCTGTCGCGGCAGCCATGACCATCGCCGCATCAGCGGTTTCGCCGTCGGTGTGGGGTGGCACGACGAGCAGGTCGACGCGATCCCCGTTGGCGCATAACGCGGTGAGCAGACTGATCGGTTGGCTGTGGAAGTAGCCCAGCCGCAGCACCCGATCCGCTACGCCGAGGCGGCGTGGGCGGCTGTCCCAGCCCTCCGCGGCCAGGATCAGACGGGTGACCGGTCCTCGTAGTTCGTCGATGGCGAGCACCAGACCGGGCAATTCGGCGACCGGGTCGGTTGAGCGAGGCCACCAGCCGCCGTCCAGGTGGGTACGGCGCAATCCGGCGGGTGGTAGCCGCAGCCGCGGGGTTGAAGGCGGCGTTGGAGAGATGACAGTTATCCGGCTATTGGCGATGGCATGTTTCATGGCAGTCCTTCCCATCCCGCAGCCGCTGTCCCGCCGAAGACGGATGAGGCCTGGGGTTTGGTGCATGGTGTCTGATGAAGGTGGAGGCTGTCTGCAGACCGGGTTACCAGTGCCGGCGTGCCAAGCGAGGCAGTTGGATGATCCGCGCGGCGCCGACCGCCGTGGTCACCATCGCGGCGCCTATCGCGCGGTCGCAACGCCAAGGCCAGCGGCAGATTCGGGGAACAAAGCAATCGTACACCCGTTCGGCGCAACCGATGGCCATCTGGCCCGGCGACTTGCCGAAGGCCGCGCATCCTGGCTATTCAGCAGAGCCGGTGAGGCGAGGATCGCCAGTTCCTCGGCATCGGACATGTCCTGTTTCGCGCCACCGGTCGGCGGGCCGCATGCCCTTCGCCACATGGTCAAACTAATTCGGATCAACAGTGGATCTACACCCCTGCCCTGCGGCCTAGGCTGCCTGGCGTGCAGAGTTTGACAAAGCGGCGGCTGGCCCCGGACGAGCTCGGCGAGATGCTGAACGCGACGATGGGCATCGGGTGCCGTGTCGAATCCGAATTGAGCGACGGCTGGTTCAACACCGCGTACCGGGTCCGCCTCAGCGACGGGCGCACCGCGATCGTCAAGCTCGCTCCACCGCGGGAGGTACCCGTCCTGCGCTACGAACGGGGCATCATAGCCACCGAGGCGCTTGTGTATCGGCTGGCGTCGACCATCCCGGGGGTCCCACTGCCCGAGCTGCTGTACGCCGATGACGAGTTCCTCGTTCTGTCAGCCCTCGATGGCACGCCGTGGGACAAGGCGCGCGAACTCCTGCCCGCCGACGCCCAGCCACTGCTGCTGCGCGAACTCGGCCAGATCACCGCTCGCTTCCATACCTTGGTATCGCCGAGCGGTCTGTTCGGGTACCCGGCTGCCGAGTCCGGCCTTACCGCCGGCACGTGGCGTGAGGCGTTCACCGGGATGGTGACGGCGATCCTCGCCGACGCGCAGCATTGGCAGGTTCCGCTTGGCATGGCATCCAACGAGGTACTGGCGCTGGTCGACGCGCACGCCGACGTGCTGGACGACGTGCGCGTGCCCACACTGGTCCACTTTGACCTCTGGCCGGGCAACATTTTCGTCACCGCCGATGGTGAGAAGCCTCGCGTCACGGGGTTGATCGATCACGAGCGCGCGTTCTGGGGCGATCCCGCCGCCGAACTTGTGTCCCTTGAGTTCTGCGGCCCGATCGACGCGGACAGCGAACTCGTCGCCGGGTATCGGGACGCGGGCGGGCAACTTGACTTCGACGAGTCGCTTACCCGCCGACTCGCGCTGTACCGTCTGTATCTCGGCCTGATCCTGGTTACTGAATGCGGACCGCGTGGGTACGGGCCTGAGCACGTCAGCTTCTGCCACAACCTCGTCGCCCCCTGGGTCACCGCGTTGCGCAACCTGTGACCAAGCGCCGCGCTTCGACCGCGTCGCCTACCAGTGCCCCGTCCCCCATGCCTCCTCGACCGAAGGAGGGCTCTCTGCGTGACAGCGGCGGGCTCGGCTTGGTGCCGAGCCCGCCAGTCCAGCTGACGCTGTTCCTGATCGCGAGCCGTGACAACGCCCAACCGGTTCGGCATACGCCGTTGCCTGCGAACGTCAGAACGCTTGAGCCGGACCTGTGTCACTCCACTAATTAGCGCTGCAGTGTCAGAAGACCCGGCCGGTACGGCAGGAGACCGTAGTCGCCGCCGGAGTTGGGGTCACGTCCCTGGTAGAGCAGCTGCAGATTGCAGGGATCAATGGTCATGGTTTGGTCGGCGTTGGTGCGAATCAGCTCGCCGTGGCTGATGTCGTTGGTCCAGGTGGCGCCGCTGTTGACCCTGCCGGCGAAGGGGTTGCTCTCGCTGGTGGCCTGCGGTGTCCACGTACCGCCCAGGCTGGTGGCCGTGAACGAGCGGAAGTAGCGGTGACCCTGCGCACCGATCGCCTCGACGATCATGAGGTACCGGTTCTGGCCCTGGAGCTTGTAGACCTGAACCGCTTCGAACAGGTTGTTCCTCGAGTCGGTCATGATCGTCGTGTAGTTCGAGCCGAAACTGCCCGGGAAGTTCCCGATGGGCATGCTGGCCCGGTAGATGTTGCCGTTGTCCCCGGCGAAGAACAGGTACATGTTCTGGTCGTCGCCGATGATCGCCTGGTCGATCGGTCCCGTATCGGAGCCGGAAATGCTTCCGGTGAACAGCGCCTGCGGCGCCGACCATCCGTTCGGGTTGGTGGGGTCGCTCGACGTCCGGTAGATGAAGGGCCACTGCCCCCACTGATAGGCGAGCACCCAGATGTTCCTCGGTGCGAAGTAGAACAGCGAAGGCGCAACGGTACCGGAGGACATCGTGTTCTGACTGGCCGAGCCCATCTCGGACCAGTTGGAGAAGAGGCTGAAGTTCATCGAGCCCCACGACGTGCCGAAGTCGTGCGTCGTCGCATAAACGAGATGCCTGCCGTTGTAGGGCGCGTGGGTGAAGTCCTTGAGCGACACCCATCCCGACTTCGGCTGCGCCAGTGGGCCCGTCGACGTCCAGCGGTACGTCGATGGGAGAGCACACGGCTGCGGGGACGCGGTCACAGACGGCGACGGGGATGGCGAACCACCGCCCACCCTGACCAGCTGCCACTGCTGGTTGGACCCGCTCCAGTCCGTGTACTGCTGGATGAAGGCACCGTCCGCAGTGGACTGTCCGGTCACGTCCAAGACCTTGTTGCTGTTGCGGTTGACCAGCTTCACATAGCCGCTGTCCGTGTTGGCCATCCGGAACTGCTGGTTGTTGCCGCCGTGGTCGGCCCATTGGACGATTTGCGCGCCATCGGCGGTGGAAGCCCCGCTCACGTCCAAGACCTTGCCGGAGTGGCGTGCCCTCAGCCGGTAGTAGCCACCGCCGGAGTCGACGAATTGGAACTGCTGGTTTTGCCCGTTGTGCCGGGCGTACTGCTGGATCCGCGCCCCGTCGGCGGTGCTGCTCCCGGAAACATCCATCGCCTTGCCGCTATTGCGATTGACCAACACATACCACGCGGTCGGATCGACCGGCCCGGTCGGCGTCGGGGATGGCGTCTGGGTTCCCGTTGCCGATGGGCTGGGGGTTGCGCTGTTCAACGCTGCCAGAGTCGTGTCGTACGCCGGCTTCTTGTTGCCGCTGCACTCGAACAGCAGTGGGGTGCCACCGGAGCGCCACGAGTCGCAGTCACGCACACCCCAGACCGTGATGCCGTTGCAGCGCGGCACGGCGAGGCAGTCGTTGACAACATTGCGGTAGGTGTTGGCCTGCGTGGTGCCCGAGCCTTCGATGTCCAGCTCAGTGATCTGCACATCGACACCGAGCGCGGCGAAGCTCGACAGGGTGGTGCGATAGTTGCTGGGATACGGCGAGTTGGCGTTGAAGTGAGATTGGAACCCGACGCAATCGATGGGCACGCCGCGGTTCTTGAAGTCTTGCACCATCCGGTAGACAGCCTGGGTCTTCGCGTGGCTCCAGTTGTCGGTGTTGTAGTCGTTGTAGCACAGCTTGGCGTTGGGGTCGGCCGCGTCCGCCGCGCGGAAGGCGGCTTCGATCCAGTCGTTGCCGGTGCGCTGCAGGTTGGAGTTGCGGCGGGCGCCGCTACTGCCGTCTTCGAACGCCTCGTTCACCACGTCCCAGGCCACGACCTTGCCCCGGTAGTAGGTGGCCACCCTGGTGACGTGGTTCAGCATGGCCTGGCGCAGGGCCGAGCCCTCCATCGGCTGCATCCACTGGGGCTGCTGCGAGTGCCAAGCCAGGGTGTGACCGCGGACCTGCCAACCCCGGCTGAGGGCGTGGTTGACGATCCGGTCGGCGTTGCCGAAGGTGAAGTTGTTCTGCTGTGGCTCCGTGGCGTCCATCTTCATCTCGTTCTCGGCGGTGACCGAGTTGAATTCACGGTTGAGGATGGTCATATAGGTGTTGTCGCCAAGCTTGCCGGCGGGCACTGCGGCGCCGAAGTAACGGCCTGACTGGGCCGCCGCCGCACCCAGCGTGGACGCCGCGGCATCCGCGGTCGCGGTCATCACCGCCATCGCCGCGGTAACCGCGGTAACCGCGGCTATCGCTGCGGCCGGCAGTCTGAACGCCAGACGATGCCGGGCGGGTCTCGTCGTGCGATACATAACTCTCCTTCATCGAGCGGGAAAAGTTGCAGGTGCAGGTTCGGCCAAGCACTGAGGCGCTGTTATCGCTAACATCCCTGGTCGGCCTGCGGGAGCGGTATGCAGGGCTTTCCAGATTTGGCGAGTAACGGGCTGGCAAGCGACAAACTGCCCCACACTCTCAGACTGTGAGCGATAACATCGGGGTCAGTCAAGAACTTCCGAAAGGTTTCCGGAAGCCAAATTGACACCTGTCGACCGAGGGAAATCAAGGCAGGGCAGCATTATCGGCGGGCTCGGCGCAGACGGTAGTACCAAGTGGTCGCGCTGCCGTTGATGAGGAGCACCGCCGCGGTGGCGACGAGGGCGAGCGTGCCGCCCGCCAACCAGAGCCACCACCACGCACCGCTCGCGGCGGGTTGCCTGGCATCCACCGCGGGCGCCGGAGGCGATTGCGGCGCACGGGCTCGCACCGCCGCAGTCGCCTCCGCCAGATGTGGCGGCGGCGCCCTGACGGTCACGTCCCAGTGGCCTGGTGTGAGTACCTGGCCACTGCTGTAGAAGCCGCGCCCCTCTGGCGAGGCGGCCAACTGGATCGGTCCCGCGGTGCGGCCGGATTCGCCCTTGGCGGTGAGCACCAGCCGCAGCGGCTCCTCGACCGGGTGGCCGTCGCGTTCGTCAAGGGCTCGGACGGTCACCCCGCCGGCCCCGTCGCCCGCCACGTCCAGCTTGACCGGGCCGCCATGGCCCAGCGCGGCCTTGCCCGGCAGCACGACGAGCATCGTGGCTGCCAGGCACACCGCTAGCCGGGTAGGCGGACCGTTCAATGTGCACCGTCCAATTTGGATGGAAGGCTGACCCGGGTCGGGTCGCCGGTGATCCAACCCGCGTCGTGCAGCGGCCGCCCACCGTTGGCTTTGATGCCTGCCTGGGTGGGCGTGCCACCGAGTCGTGCGATCATGGCGTCGGCGTCCCTGATCAGGACCGCCCGCACCTCAGCGTTGGGCACCAGCGCGGTATCGGCCGCGAGCGCCCGGAATGCCTGTAGTTCCCTGATCGCTCGGGCGTCGTTGCCGGCCGCCTCGGCCTTGCGCGCCGCACTGAGCTTGGCGCCCAACTGCTTGTGCGCGTTGGCCGACAGCCAGCCCGTCGCCTTGAACCGGTCGAGCAGCGCCTGCATGTCGCGGAACGAGGTGTTGACGAAGAAACGCACGTTGGTCGTGGTCACGTTGCCCGCCCGGTCGGTCGCGGTGACGACCAGCTCGTGCAGGCCGAGGTCGAGCTCGAACATGGCCTGCAGTGTGCCGCTGCGATAGTCGACCCCATCGAGTTTGCCGATGGTGCCGGCGATGCCCGACAACGGGTCCACGGCTTGGAACGTCACGCGCACATCCTGGCTGTCGCCGTAGAGCTGCCCGTCGGCCAGTCCGGAGACCATGACGGTCGGCCGGGCTCCGTCGATTTTCACGATCGCGGACTTGAGCGTCTCCACGTTGCCGGCCGCGTCCGTCGCCTTGTACAGCAACTCGTGCTCGCCGTCGCCGGCCACGTTGACCGTTGTGGTGTAAGGCGTCCAAGGGCCACCGTCCAAAGACCAGTCCACGGAGGTCACCCCGGAACCGGCGTCGGTGGCGGCCAGCGTCACCGGCACGGCACCGTTGTGCCAGCCCGCGTGGTTGGGCGGGGCGAACGTGGCGGTGGTGACCGGTGCGGTCGTGTCGATCCTGACTTCCACGGACTTGGTCGCCTCGATGTTGCCCGCGTTGTCGGTTGAGCGGAACCGCACCGAATGGGCGCCGTCGCCCGATACCACCATCGGGTCGGTGTAAGGCGTCCACGTGGTCGCGTTGTCCAGTTGGTACTGCGTGCCGGCAACTCCACTGCCGCCGGTCTCGTCAGTCGCGGTCAACGTGACCGCCGCCGGGCCGGTGTACCAGCCACCGCTGACCGGGCCGCTCACCGCCGCCGTGGTCGCCGGTGCGGTGGTGTCACCGGGCTGCTGTGCCGGGGTGAGGCGGAAGTAGTCGAACGAGACCGGCTTGGATGCGGTCTGCGGGCCGCCCAGGCTGAACAGCCCGACCTTCGGCGCACCCGAGACGGCCGCGTTGGTCAGCGGTTCGAACGCCGTCCACGCGGTGCCGTCCAATGAGTACGACGCCGTGTAGAGGTTGCCCGCCTTGGCTATCCGCAGATGCCAGACCGCTTCGGTGAGGTTGGCCACCTCCGGTTGCGGGTTCTGCACCGCGCCACCGATTTCGCTACGGAACTCGATAAAGCGCGACACCGCCTGTCCGGCAGCGTTCTTCGTGATGTAGTCGAGCTTCAGATAGTTGTCGTCATCGAGGTACACCAGCAAACCGGCCTGCTGGTACTGCTCGTTCATCTGCGAACCGTCCACTTTGGTCTGGATGGTCCAGTCGCCGTCGGGCGCGTTCTGCAGGATGAAGTTGGCCGGCCCGGTGTTGCCCGTGCCGTAGATGTCACCGTTGGGGATGTCTATCTCCAACGCGGTGCCGGTCATCCGATACCCGGCCGCGTCCTCGCGAACGACGGCGTCCCAGCGGCACCGGTCGAGCGCGACGCCGTTGAACTCGTCCGACGGGACCGGTTGTGGCAACTCGTCGGGCGTGAGCTGGAACCAGTCGAACGCCGCGTTGACCACGGGCGCGGTGGTGCCACCGTTGAGGGCGAAGACACCGATCTTCGGGTTGGTGATGCCCGCGAGGTCGGCCGACCGCCCGACCGGGGTGAAGGTCTGCCCGTCGGCCGAGTACGCCGCGGTCAGCGTCGTCCCGTCGCTGATGAGCCGCAGATAGATCACTTCGCCTGAGGGTGCGGTGGTGCTGTCGCCGGCCTCGTTGCGCGGCACGCCGGCGGTCTCCCGGAGGAACTCCACCTTCCGCTCACTTGAGTAGACCACGTCGACCTTGGCGTAGTTGTCGTCATCGCCGTACAGCATGATTCCGGCCTGCTGGTAGTTGGCGGTGGCCGCCAACGACACCTTTGTTGTTGCCTGCCAAGCGACACCGGGAGTCGGCTGCAACACGATGTTGGTCGCGTCATTGCGTGAGCCGTACAGGTCGCCTGCCGCGGTGGGCAGCAGCAGGCTCCCATTCGCGACGGAGTACTGCTGGTTCTCCCGGATGATGGTGCCCCACCGGGCACGGTCCAAAGTGGAGCCGTCGAAGTTGTCGGAGCGCCCGCCGAAGCACGCGTTGTTGGGCGCCTGCACCCGCACCGTCACGGTCGCATATGAGAACGCGCCACGGGAATCCGTCACGGTCAGGGTGGCCGTGAAGACGCCCGGAACCGTGTACGTGTGCGAGGCGTTCAGTGTCGTCGCCGTACCCCCATCACCGAAATCCCAGGCATAGGTCAGCGGAAGGTCGCCTTCGGCATCTGTGGCCGTGCCTGTGAACGCCACGGTCAACGGAGCCTCGCCACTGCCGGGACTGGCCGATGCCGACACCACCGGCGGCGCGTTGTGGGTCACGCCCCGGCCGAGGAAATCGACCCAGTTCACATTGAACAGTCCACCTCCGCCGGTCGCACCGGCCGGGTCGCGCGCCACCAAATAGAGCGGGCCGGTCGTCGTGCTTGGCGCGCCCAGGCCGATCGTGACGTCGGTGTAGACCTGCCAGCCGCCGGTCGCGGGAATGGTGGCCGTGCCCAGCAGCGTGCCGTCGGCCGAGCCGCCGCGCACCTCGAGCCGCCCGCCCTGGGCGGCCGACGCGACCCGGAAGCGAAGGCTATCGATGTTGGTCAGGTTGGTCGGGTTGAACGACCACCAGTCGCCGTCCTCGATGGAGCCGATGTTCTGGAAGCCGCCCGCGGTGTCGCCGGTCGTCTCACGCACCACGCCGGGATCGCCCCCGCTGACCCCGTCCGGCACCCGGCCCGTGGACGAAAAGTACTCGGCCTGCTTGCGCTTGGGCTGCAACTTCTCGATCGCGCGGCCGGTCAACGGGTTGGAGCCGCCCGTGCCGCCGTTGTCGGTGTAGGTCGCCTCGAACACCGCGAAGACGTTGGCGTCGGCACCGTGCCCCGAGGCGAGCGAGGTCTGCACCACGCCGGTGCAACCGGTCGCCGACCGCAACGGGTGGGAGTGTTCGTCATGGCCCAGGTAGTACTGCAATGTCACGCGGCCGCAGTCGATCTGGCCGTCCTCGGGGTCGGTCACCTCGACCGTGTACCGCACCTGGTCGCCCCAGTCGAAGAAACCTCCGTCTGGCGGGAACTCGATCGTGACGGTGGGAGCCGTATTGCCCACGGTCACAGGCACATTGGCGATGCCCGTGCGGCCCGAGGTGTCCGTCACCGTCAACTGGGCGGTGTAGTTGCCCGCGGCGGCATAGGTGTGCGTGGGATTCGGCTCGGTCGAGGTCTGCCCGTCGCCGAACGCCCACGCGAACGTGATCTGCTGGCCGTCCGGGTCACGGGAACCCGCGCTGGAGAAGCGCACCGTCAACGGCGTCGGGCCGGACGTCGGGTCGCCGCCGGCCACCGCGATCGGTGCCCGGTCACCGGCGATGTAGTCGATCCGGTACACGCCGGAATCGTCGTTGTTGCCGCCGAAACCGCTACCCCACTCGATCAGATAGAGGGCGCCGTCCGGCCCGAACTCAAAGTCCATCGGGCGGATGAACGTCATGCCCGCCAATATCTGGTTGATGTCCACAAGCGAGCGCGCGTCCGCGCCGAGCTGGAACGCGTACATCCTGTTCTGGTTCCACTCGCCGAACATCGCCTTGCCGTCGAAGTAGGCCGGCCACTTGCGGTCGGACGGGTTCGCCGCGTCGAACCGATACACCGGCCCGCCCATCGGCGCGCCGCCACCACCGATCTCGGGGAACAGCGGGTTGCCACCGAAGTCGTAGTCGACCGTCGCCGAGATCGCCGGGGGCAGGTTGGTCAGGCCCGTGTTGTTGGGCGAGTTGTTGACCGGCGCGGCGCAGTTGAACTTCGCCCCGCTCGGCCCCGACGGGAACTGGTAGTCGTTGTAGGCGTAGTTCGCCCCGTGGCAGTAGGGCCAGCCGTAGTTGCCGGGCGTGACCACGTTCCATTCCACGGTGCCTTCCGGGCCCCGGTTCGGGTCGGCCGCGCGTGCGTCCGGGCCGTAGTCTGCGACATAGAGCGTGTCGGTCCGCGGGTCGATCCCGATTCGGAACGGGTTACGCCATCCCATGGCGAAGATTTCAGATTTGGTACCGGGTGTGCCCACCGGGAACAGGTTGCCCGCCGGGATCGTGTAGCCGCCGTTCGGCTCGGGATGGATCCGCAAGATCTTGCCGCGCAGGTCGTTGGTGTTGCCCGCGGTGCGCTGCGCGTCATAGTCCTGCCGGCCCGGCCGCTCGTCGATCGGCGTGAAGTTGTTGGACTCGAACGGGTTCGTGTTGTCGCCCGTTGCCAGGTAAAGGTTTCCGGCGCTGTCGAACACCATCGACCCGCCCGCGTGGCAACACGTGTTGCGCTGCGTCGGCACAGCCAGCACCACCACGCGCGACGCCGGGTCGATCGTGTCGCCCGTGACCGTGAAGCGCGCCACCATGTTGCGGGTTATCCCGTCATTGGGGGCGTAGTACAGGTACACCCAATGATTGGTATGAAAGTTGGGATCGAGCCGGATGCCGATCAGCCCGTCCTCGTTGCCCGCGAACACATCGAGATCGATCGCGGTGACCGTCAAACCCGTGTCGGGCTTGACGATCTGCACCCGCCCGTCGCGCTCGATGTAGAACACGCGGCCGTCCGACGCGATGTCGAGCTCCATCGGGTTGCTGGTGTTGCTGTCGAGCGTGATCTTCTCGAAGCTACTGCTGAGCGAGGCGGCGCAGTCGGCGTCGGCCACACCCGCGGTCGTCTCGATGCCTCCCAGCAGGTGCGCGCGAAATTGCGGCTCCGCATACGACTCGACGGTGTGCCCACCACCGGTGTACCACGCACGGCCACCGTCATAGTCGTGGCACCACGCGGTCGGGTGGTCGGCGCCCATCGCCCCCGTGCCGGGCGTGTAGCTGGACTCGTTCAGGCTGGCCAACACGTGCACATCGGCGCGCGGGTTGGTGCGGAAGTTGTACCACTCGTCAAACCGCGACCAGGTCGCCGGGAGGTCCACTGTGGACGGATGGGCCGGGTCTTCCACCTTTATCGTCGCCTGCTGGTTCTGCGGGTGCGACGCGAAGTACGCGCCGACCAGATCGCCATACCACGGCCAGTCATACTCGGTGTCCGACGCGGCATGGATGCCGACATAACCTCCCCCGGCCTTGATGTATCGCTCGAACGCCGCCTGTTGCGTCGCGTCGAGCACATCGCCGGTGGTCGACAGCCACACCACGGTCGCGAACCGGGCCAGGTTGGCGTCGTTGAACGCGCCGGCGTCCTCGGTCGCGACGACCGTGAATCCGTTGTCAGCGCCCAACTGCTGAATCGCTGCGATGCCCGCGGGGATGGAGTCGTGCCGGAAGCCCGCCGTTTTGGAGAAGACGAGCACGGAATACTGCTGCGCCACAGGTTGGGCGGTCGCGGCAACGGAACTGCCGGGACTGACAAGGACACTGGCGAGCAGGGCCAAGGCGGCGAAAAGACGCATGCAGAACACGCGAACCCCTCCGTCTTTCGTGGACAACGAAGACGTAGGCCGGCTCGCCGAAGTCCAGCCCGATTTCGCCCACACGTTACGCGGGATCCCGCCGCCAATCAACCTATGCCTATCCGCACCGGGACGGGGGCGGCGGGGACCACGCGTGTGGTGTGGTCCCCGCTCTGGTGCTGTCATGGGCTCGTGCAGGTGGCCGGTCCGGGCAGGGCGGTGTTGCCGTTGGGGCGGCTGGCTTGCAAGCCCCATTCGGCAACGGCTCCGGGAGCCAGAGTGCTGTTGTGGCTGACTCCGCGGGCGGTGACCGTTTGCCCGTTGGTGGTGACGTTCGCGTTCCACCACCCGGTGACGGTGTGCCCGGCGGGAAGGGTGAACGTGACGGTCCAGCCGGGGATGGTGGAGGTGCCGGTGTTGGTGACGCGGGCCGGTTGGATGACGTAGCCGTTGCCCCACTGGTTCTGCACGGTCAGCGTCGCCGAGCAGCCGCCCCCGCCCCCGCCGCCGGTCGTGGTGATGGTGACCGTGTTGGACACCGGTGAGGTGTTGCCGGCGGCGTCGCGCGCGCGGACCTGGTATCGATAGGTGGTGTTCGCGGCCAGGCCGGTGTTGGTGTGTGATGTGCCGGTGACGGTGGCCACCTGGGTGAACGTGCCGCCGCTTGCGCCGGGTGCGCGCAGGATGTCGTAGCCGGACACACCGACGTTGTCGCTCGACGGGCTCCAGGTCAGGTTGGTGCTCGACGACGTGGTCCCGGACGCGGACAGGTTGCCCGGCGCCGACGGCGGCTGCGTGTCACGACCGGCGTATTGCGGAGCCACCTGGGCCAGTTCTCTTCCGGTTCCCCGCATGTAGGCCTGGTTGACCCATGACCTGAAGGCGGTTTGGACGGCAGGCGAGGAGGTACCGGACCAGCGCTCCTCCTTGTCCTGATCGAAATAGACGACGTTTTTCAGATCGGGGTAACGGCCCGACTGCAGGACGCCGGCCATCTCGTTGATCCATTGGGCCTTGTTGCCGCCGTCCTCGGTGGAGGCGTATTCGCCGAGCATGACCGGACGCCTCGGCGCGATACTGCGTGCCTTGTTGTACGCGTTGCTGATCATGTTGTCGAAGCTGACCCAGTGGTTGCCGGCCGGGTCCCACGACGGAGCCAGACCCCAGTTGTACCCATCGATTCCCACCCAGTCGACATAGGCGTCACCGGGGTAGGACTGCGCGGGGTCGTTATAGGGGGCGTCGGGGCTGGAGCCGTTGTTGAAGCACCACACCCATTGCACGTTGGTGGCACCGGCGGCGACGACCAGGTCGTGCACGCGCCGGTAGGCGCTGACGTAAAGCGCGGGGTTGTTGCTGTTGTTGGCGATGCCCCAGGGGTACCAGTTGCCGTTGAACTCGTGTCCCCATCGCACCATGATCGGAGCGCCGACCGCGGCGAACTCCGCGCCACGGGCCCGGATGTAGCTGTCCCACGTGCCGTTGATGATGTCTTGAAGGTGGATCTGGTTGGGGTCGCTCACGCCCAGCGCCGTGTTCCACGGTTCCCAGGTGTAGTGCGCCATGATGCCCTGGTTCCACAGGGACCTGGCCGCGGCCACGTTGAAGGCGTTGCCGCTGGCCCAACTGTCGAACCACATGACGCTTGCCGGGGTGACCCCGTACCGGCTGACAGTCCCGGAGGGAATCTCGGTGGGGCTGGCCTCGCGGAAAATGCCGAGGTATTTCGTTGACGCGTCCGCGGCGGCAGCACCCGAGACGGGAATGGCCAGCGCCGCGCACAGCAGCGCACCGGCGGCGGCGAAGATGGTCGCAGTTCGGAGGCGCCCGAACGTGATGCGGCCTTTCATGTGTCCTCCATGGCTTTGACACGACGATCGGTCGTTCGCGGAGAAGCGACCAGGGTTGATCGGGCTGTGCCGCTCACGACGTCGGTCGCTACGCAGACAGCTCGTTACGTGGATCGCTTCCGGGTGGTAGGCATGGCTGCGCGCCGCCGCAGCGCATGGGGCGAGACGGGCCGCTAGCCGCTCCCTCGCCAGCATCTTCGAAGGTTCAGCGTGTTTCTGCTGCCCAAAGCACTGAACCCGACGAATGTTTCGCCCGATGTTGCGAACTATAAAGCCGACGCGCCACAGTGTCAAGATCAACCTGGCTGGTCCACAGGCGCACTGTCACGGGACTGGGTCGTCGGCGCACCTCCACTTAAACTGCACCGGTGACCACTACCAGCCCCTCGGCTCGCCAGCGGCGCCCGCGTGGGCCCATGACGGTGGCCCGAATCGCGGACCTGGCCGGCGTTTCGGCGCCCACCGTCTCCAAGGTCATCAACGGGCACGCCGGCGTGGCACCTGATACCCGCCGCCGGATCGAGGAGCTGATCCGCGAACACCAATATCAGCGGGCCGAGCACAAACCCGCCGCCGGCAACATTGAGATCGTCTTCCAGGCGCTGGACGACCTGTGGGCGCTGGACAGCCTGTGGGCACTGGAAATCGTCCGCGGCGTGCAAAAGGTTGCCCGCGAGCATGAACTGGCCGTCGCGATCACCGACATGCAACGCTCGCCGACCCCTGGCCGAGGCTGGTCGGAACAGGTGGCCTCCCGCCACCCGACCGGCGTGATCACGGTGTCCGGACAGCTCACCCGCCGGCAGCAGACCCGTCTGACAGCCGCCGCCATCCCGGTTGTCGCGCTTGACCCCAGCGGCGAACCAGACCATGCCGTACCGTCCGTGGGCGCAACGAACTGGAACGGCGGGCTGGCCGCCACCCGCCACCTCCTCGGGCTGGGTCACCGCCGGATCGCGATGATCAACGGTCCGGCCGAGTACCTGTGCTGCCGAGCCCGCCTCGACGGCTACCGTGCGGCCATGGACGCCGCCGGGCTCGCCGCCGACGCGGACCTGCTGCGGATGGGGCCGCTCAAGGTCGAGGGCGGCCGCGACGCGGCGATGGAACTGCTCAGCCTGACCGACCCGCCCACCGCCGTCTTCACCGCCAACGATCTGCAAGCCGTAGGCGTCTACGAGGCGGCACGCCACAGGGGTCTGCACATCCCGCGCGATCTCAGCGTGGTCGGGTTCGACGACCTGGCCTTCGTCCAGTGGTCCGCCCCGCCCATGACCACCGTCCGCCAGCCCTTGGCCGAGATGGGCGCGGCCGCCGCGACCATGCTCCTCGATCTCGCCGCCGGCAGGCAACCCGCATACGACCGCCTGGAACTCCCGACCACCCTCGTCGTACGAGAAAGCACCGCTCCACCACGGAAGCGGTGACCACACCCCGGCCGACCCGTCCAGACCATCAAGCCGCCGCGTTACTACATGGCTGTTGTGCGTGACGATCTGCTATGCCACGATGTTGCCTGCAGGGGCACGTGGGCACGCTCCCACACGAGCTTCTCGCCGAGGGCAACTCGATGGTCTTGTCGAGACGGCGGTAGCACCTGGCGCCTATTGGCGCATGTCACCATTCGGCGCGGGCCATTGCGCCCACCTGCGCAGACGCCGATCGCACCAGCGACACTGCGCCGTGACCGGTCATGGTCACGTCGCAGCTCTTGGCCATGCCAAGAGCCGGGCAGACAGCTGTATTCAGGAGAACTCATGAATTTTGCGATCAGGCGAACCGGACGACACCGGGTGATGGCACTGACCAGTGCCAGCGCCCTCGTTATCGCCGGACTCGTCACCCTTCCGGCGACGCTCGCACATGCCGCACCCAGCTGCGACATCACGTACGCCACCAACGACTGGACCGAGGGCCCCGGCTCCGGTGGCTTCACCGCCAACATCGTGGTCAAGAACACCGGCGACCCGCTGACCCGCTGGACATTAGGATTCGCGTTCCCAGCCGGGCAGACGCTGATCCCGCCGGGATGGTCTGCCACCTGGGCGGCCTCGGGTGCCAACGTCACCGCCAACAGCCTGTCCTGGAACGGCGCCTTGGGTACCGGCGCCTCGACCACCGTCGGCTTCAACGGCCGGTGGACCGGCAGCAACCCCAAACCCACCACGTTCACCCTCAACGGCGTGGTCTGCAGCACCGGTGGTGTCACGCCCAGCCCCAGCACCAGCCCCAGCCCGAGTGCCAGTGTCAGCCCGAGCACCGGGCCTCGATCGATCATCATCACGCCGGCCGCGACCACGGTCACTGAAGGCAGCAACGCGACGGTGACCGTGAAACTGAGCTCGGCACCCGCCGCCAATGTGACGGTGGCCTTGGCGCGCACCGGCGACGGTGACATCGGCGCTCCGGCATCGGTCACCCTGACCCCGGCCAACGCCGTCGCGGGTGTGCCGGTGTCGATCACTGCCGCCGAGGATGCCGACCAGACAGGCGGCACCGCAACGATCACCGCCTCTGCATCCGGCTACACCAGCGCGTCGCTCGCCGTCACCGAAATCGACAACGACGGCAGCCAGGGCGGCAAGGCAGACAACCCATACGCGGGCGCCCGTGGATACGTGAACCCGCAGTGGAAAGCCAACGCCGAGTCGGTCGCCGGGGGCAACCGGGTGTCCAACATCTCCACCGCGGTGTGGCTGGACCGCATCGCGGCCATCAACGGCACGGCCACCAGCATGGGCCTGGCCGCCCACCTGGACGCCGCGCTGGCCCAATACAACGCCGGAACCGGACCGCTGGTCGTGCAGTTCGTCATCTACAACCTGCCCGGCCGCGACTGCTCCGCGCTGGCCTCCAACGGCGAACTCGGCATCGACGAACTGCCGCGCTACAAGGCCGAATACATCGACCCCATCGCGGCCATCATGGCGCAGCCCAAATACGCTCCGCTGCGCATCGTCACCATCATCGAGATCGACTCGATCCCGAACCTGGTGACGAACCTCAACATCGCCAAGTGCGCCGCCGTCAACTCCAATGGCGCCTATGTTCGCGGCGTTGGCTACGCGCTCAACAAGCTCGGCGCGATACCCAATGTGTACAACTACATTGACGCGGCACACCACGCCTGGATCGGCTGGGACTCCAACTTCGGCCCCACCGCGGTCAAGCTCAAGGAGGCGGCGGTCGCCGAGGGAAGCACCGTCGACAAGGTTCACGGCTTCATCGTCAACACGTCCAACTACGGCGCGCTGGTCGAGCCGCACTTCACCGTCAACACCACCGTGAACGGCCAATCGGTGCGCCAATCGACATGGGTCGACTGGAACTGGTACGTCGACGAACAGTCCTTCGCGCAGGCGTTCCGGGGCCGCCTCGTACAGGAAAACTTCAACCGCGACATCGGCATGCTGATCGACACCTCCCGTAACGGGTGGGGCGGCTCAGCCCGCCCGACGGCGCCGTCCACCTCCAACGTGGTCAACACATTCGTCAACCAGTCGCGCATCGACCGGCGCATCCACTCCGGCAACTGGTGCAACCAGTCCGGCGCGGGTATGGGCGAACGGCCGCGGGCCAACCCGGCCACCGGAATCGACGCCTACGTATGGGTCAAACCGCCGGGCGAGTCCGACGGCTCAAGCCGCGAAATCCCCAACAATGAAGGTAAGGGTTTTGACCGCATGTGCGACCCGACCTACACCGGCAACCCGCTCAACGGCAACAACATGAGCGGCGCCCTGCCCGATGCCCCGCTTTCCGGGCATTGGTTCGCGGCGCAGTTCGCTCAGCTGATGCAAAACGCCTATCCCCCGCTGTCCTGACGGGTAGTCCTGTCTAGACAGACAACGGCAGGGGTGCCACCGCAACGTCGGGTGGCACCCCTGTTGTTCTGCACCAGAACGTCCGCCGGCGGCCTGGCTGGGCTCGGCTACGCCGTGCCCGCCGGAGTGACGCGGACGATCGCGCGGACGCGGCGCAGGTGTGGCGCCACCTCCTCGTCGGGGCGCTGATCGAGCACCAGGTGCCCGTCGGCGGCCCAGTGGACCCGTCGCAGCGCCGTGCACCGCCCACGCGTGGTGATCGTGGGATGGGCGTGGAAGGCAACGAGTTCGAGGCCGTCCTCATCGTGGCTGAACGTGTTGTGACCGGGCCCCCAATGGCTGAAGTTGCTGCCGGTGCCGAGCACCGGCGCACCCGCCTTGGTCCAGGCACCCGGGTCGAGCAGGTCGGCACCGCTGCGCGCCTCGATCGCACCGACCGCGTATGTCGGCCCTACCGCGGATCCGGAGTAGGTGACCACGAGACGATCGCCGTGCCGCAGCGCGAACGGCCCCTCGGCGACCTCGTGGTCCCAACCATATTCGGCGGTGACGATGCGTACCGGATCGCTGGTAAGCCGCCACGGGTCGGCGGGGTCGATGGTCGCGATCCAGAGCTCGGCGTCGCCGATGCGGTCGGTGATGTATCGCTGGGACCACATGACGTAGCTTCGCCCGCCGTCCTCGAGATAGGTCATGTCGAGGCTGAGCCCTGGGTGCTCAGGGTCACGCTGCAGGGGCGAACCATCCGCTTGGAGTACCGGGCGGGGCTGCTCCCAATCCGCGGCGACCACCGGGTCACCGCCGTCCCTTAGCCGCATCACGTGACAGCGCACGCGTTTCCAGTCCGTGGCGCCGATGCAGGGGGCGAAGAAGCAGTGCAGGCGCCCGCCGATCACGTGCAGCTCGGGAGCCCAGAAGCAACCGGCGATATCCGCGGTGCCGACCTCGACGATGGCGTGGTCCGGCGCGGTGGCGAGCCCGGCGATGCTGTCCGCGACGCGGATCATCAGTCTGCTCGTGGCCACGCAGTTGCCATCGGGGTCATCCGTGGCGATGAAGTAGTACCGGCCCTGATAGGACAGCACGGTGGGATCGGCCCGGTCGACGACGAACGGGAACGGATAGACCCGTTGCCGTACCGTGCCGGTCACCACGTATTCGCCCGGCCGGTCCCAGCCGACTCCGGCGAGGCTGTCCGGGTCCCAGTCGACGGGGCGTTGCGCGGTGGAGCCGTCGTCGTAGACAAGCCGCGCCCACGGCAGTTCGCCGGCGCTCTCCCCCGCCGCGGCCTCAATCGGTGGAACCTCGACGGCGACGTTGCAGATGCGCCCGAACCGGCGCCGCAGCCGCACGGCATCCTCGTCTCCGAGCGGCAGGGCACAGGTCACGACGCGACCGGGTCCACCGTCCGGTATGGACGGTGCCGGCACCACGGGTGCCGCCTCGACGGCAGGCGCCCACGGCCCACGCAACGCGGCGGCGTGCGTGGACCACGCCCGGCCCTCGTCATCCGTCCACCACAGCACGATTTCCTTGCGCGCCTGGTCGTACACCGCACGCGGACCCCGCACGCCGCCCCCGTCTGCCACCCGCACAAGCCCGATCTCCTCGTATCCAATGAGGTCCGGCGACTGGAAAAGCAGCACATTGGAGCCGGCCGACGGGTCCGGCGAACCGTCAGGCAGGCCAGGCGAGGCGACGATCGCGTACCCACCGGGGATCGCGAACGCCCACGGATCGGTGAGGGTGCGCACGCGATGGATGTCGACGTGCTCGGTGGGAACCGCACGGGGGAACAGGACCCCACGGTCGTCGTTGAGCCGGGTGATCGCGCCGTCCGGCGTTGCCAGCGCCAGGTGCAGACTGAATGCGATGGACGATGCGTACACCGCCGAATCGGAGTCCGGCTGCCGCGTGCCGGCCAACAGCACCGGCGCGCCCGCGGGCAGTACCGTGACGTCGAACGCGTCCGCCACCTCCGGCGCGGCCAGCACCGCGACGCGTGCGACGACCGCGGTCGCCACACGGCTGGTAATCACGCCGGCGGTGACATCGACGTCTGGATGATCGGTGCTGAGCTGGACGCCGGCCGGCATGGCGGTGCCCGAGCAGACGACCGGCGGCAGCACAACGCGGCTCACCGGCCCGGAACTGAAGCTTGTCAACCCTTGAACGCACCTTCCATGATGCCCTGCACCAGGCGCCGCCCGACGAAGACGAACAACACCAGCAGCGGCAGTGTGGCCAGAAACGAGCCGGACATGGCCAGGCCCAAGTCGATGTCCCGGTTATTCTGCAACGCCTTGATGGCAATTTGGACGGTGTACCGCTCCGGGGACTTCAGCACGATGAAAGGCCACAGGAAGTCGTTCCACGCGCTGACGAACCCGAACAGCCCAAGGA
This sequence comes from Allorhizocola rhizosphaerae, assembly GCF_003426775.1. Taxonomy (GTDB): domain Bacteria; phylum Actinomycetota; class Actinomycetes; order Mycobacteriales; family Micromonosporaceae; genus Allorhizocola; species Allorhizocola rhizosphaerae. The sequence goes on from NZ_QJUG01000001.1 coordinate 55,036, forward strand.
CGAAGGCCGCCGGGCGGACCAGCGGGAAGGCGATGCGCCAGAAGATCTGTCCGGTCGTCGCGCCGTCAACGCGGGCGGCGTGCATCAGCTCGTCGTCGATGGCGCTGCCGATGTGCTGGCGCATCCAGAAGATGCCGAAGGCACTCACCAGCCCGGGGACGATCACCGCCTGAAGGGTGTCCACCCAGCCGAGGTTCGACATGATGAGGTATTGCGGGATGACGGCCAGCTGGGCAGGCACCGTCATGGTCAGCACGACGATGAGGAACAGCGTGTTGCGGCCCGGGAAGGACAGCTTGGCGAAGGCGAACCCGGCCAGCGCGCACAGCACCGCCTGGCCCACGCCGATCGTGGTGGCGACGACGAGGCTGTTGATGAGCGCCTGCACGAACGGCACGGTGTCGAAGACCAGCCGCGCCAGGTACAGGAAGTTCTCGCCGGGCACGATGTGGGGTGGAAGGCTCGTGGCGGTGGCTGAATCCGTCGTGGCAACCACGAACATCCAGTAGAGCGGAAACACGCTGACGAACACCATGACGCTGAGCAGCGCGTACACCACAAAGGAAACCCGGTTGAGGGTGCGCCGCCGGCGGTGCGGTGCGGGCGTGGCGGTGGTGGATTGGGGGTTCATGGACGCTCCGAGCGGATGCGGGTGACCAGCAGGTAGTTGATCGCGGCGACGATCACGACCATGACGAAGAGCGCGACGCCGACGGCCGCTCCGTAGCCGAAGTGGAACCGGCCGAACCCCTGCTCGTAGAGGAAGAGGGTAAGGGTCTGGCACTGCCGGGCCGCCCCGCACGTGAGCCCGCCCACCGGGTTGGCCAGCAGCGGCTCGGTGAAGATCTGCAGCCCGCCGATCGTCGACGTCACCACGGTGAACACGATGATCGGCCGCAGTGAGGGGATGGAGATGTGGCGGAACTGCTTCCAGCCGCTCGCGCCGTCCGCTGCGGCCGCCTCGTAGAGCTCGCGGGGAACCGCCTGGAGCGAGGCGAGATAAAGCAGGACGTTGTATCCGGTCCACCGCCAGGCGACCATCACGGCGATCATGAAGTGGCTGCCCCACACCGACGCCGTGAAGTCGAAATGCTGGAAGCCCAGCAACCCGAGGATCCAGTTGAGTATGCCGTAGTCGCGGTCGAAGAGTTGGGCGAACACAATGGTCGTCGCCGCCACCGACGTGATGTAGGGAACGAGCACCGACATCCGGAACAATGTGGCCGCCCGCAGCCGCACGTGGTTGAGCACATGCGCCACGACGAGCGCGAGCATCAGTTGCGGAACCGTCGAGAGCACCCAGATGCTGAACGTGTTGCGCATCGCGCCCCAGAACCGCGGATCCCGGGCGAGCTCGGTGAAGTTTTCCAGCCCCACGTAGTGACGCTCGCCGATCGGGTCCCAGTCGAACAGGGCGATGTAGAACGTGAACAGCAGCGGGAAGAGGCCGAAGATGAAGAACAGCAGGAAGAACGGCGCCACATAGGCATAGGGCAGCAGTCGCTCGCGCATGCCCTGTTGGATGTGGCGGTACCGGGTGGGCCGGGCAGTCGTCTTGGCGGCCGGGGCCGGGCTGAGCATGATGGTCACAGCGGGTCACCTTCCCGAAGTGCGGCGGCCGGGCCCGCCCAGCCGCCGCCCATCAGTCGTCCGTTCAACCGCGGAGGGCGTTCTTGACGTTGGTCATCGCGGTGTTCCACGCGTCGCCCGGGGCGACCTGGCCCTGCTCGACACTGACGAGGGTGTTGAGCATTTCCGAGCCGACGGTGGCGTCCTCCGGTCCGATGTAGAACGGCTTGATGCCCAACACGGACTGGGTGTAGATCTTGCCGATCGGTGCGTTGGAGAAGAACGGGTCGGTCTTGCCGATGAGCTGCGGGTCGGAATAGACCGACGGCGTCGTGGGCAATGACCCCTGCCTCAGGAACTGCGCCAGCTGGCCGGCCGGAGACTGCATCTCGGCGATGTAGTTCCAGGCCGCCTTCGGGTTCTTCGCGCGCTTGGGGATGGCGAGGTAGCTACCGCCCCAGTTTCCCGCGCCACCGGGGATGGTGGCGACATCCCACTTGCCGGACGTGTCGGGAGCGTTGGTGCGGATCGCGTTGAGCATCCACGACGGCGCCGACACGACCGCGAAGTCACCCTTGCTCATGCCCGCGGTCCATCCGGTCGACCAAGATGTGATCTTGGATGTGATGCCTGCCGAATGGATCTTCAGCGACAGGTCGAAAGCGGCCTTGACCTGTGGGTTCTTCTCGTACGTCAGCTTGCGATCCGCATCGTAGTAACGCTCGGTGCCCTGGTTGACCGCCTGGAAGAAGACACTCGTCGACGCATTGTCCAGGAACGGCTTGCCGGTCGCCTGGACGTACTTCTTGCCCGCCTCCAAAAAGCCGTCCCAGGTCGGCCACAGCTTGGACACCTCGTCCCGATCCGTGGGCAGACCGGCAGCCTTGAACAGGTCCGTACGGTACGCGATCGCCAGGCCGCCGACATCCGTCGGTATCCCGATGACCTTGCCGTCCTTGGTCGTCGACTGCTTTATCACCCAGTCGAGATAGTCCCCCTTCATCTTGTCGGCGCCCAGCGTGCTGAGGTCGACGAAGTTGTCCGGGGACTGCATGAACTTCGGCAGGTCGTCACCCTGGATCAGCACGAGGTCGGGCACCTTGCCGCCGGCGAGGGCGGTGGTGAGCGCCTGTGCCGTCTCGGTCGTGCTGCCAACCTCGGTGAGCTTGACCTGAATGTCAGGGTGCGCCTTGGTGTAGTTATCGACGGCGGCCTTCTGGTTGATGCCGGTGAACGACCAGAACTCGAAGGTCTTCGAATCGGCGGCGGATTCGCCGCCTGATCCTGGCGTACAGCCGACCACCAGGAGCACGGCTGTGGCCAAGATGGCTGCGGTGGTGATTACGCGCTTCACGCGGCCCTCCATACGGTGATCATGAGCTGTGGCGGTCGGGGCGACCGCGGTGAAATCACGGGTGAACCAGATACCGGCCGGACACCGCGTGGCGGAGGCGACGTCTCTCCCGGCGTGCGGCTCAGGTGCCTGCCCACATACCGTCGAGCTCGCTCTCTGTCGCGAAGTCTGATCCGACAAGTTTCGGGCTCGTATCGATATCAGTCGCCGACGTTACTCGTTGCTATACAAGGCGTCAACGATGATCACGACTCATATACCGGCCACGAACCGAATAAACTTTCCGAAAGTTTTCGCACTCAGCCCGATAGCTTCCAGCCTCCCAGGCAGGTCCGGCGAGCCTGCCCGAAAGGCGGCACCGCCGGCAGCACCAAGCTTCAAAACCGCAGTCCAATTAGGACTGCCGTCCAGACCTGCTCCAAGCACGGCGGCACGCTGACCCGGACGCGTCGCGGCTCGGCGCACGCCGAGAAGTGATTCCGTCAGCAATCCCATGTCTCGAACATCCAGCAGCGAACCAGATCTTCAGTCGGCGAAAGAAGCGGGGAAAGAAGCCGTATTTAACGGGGGCATCTAGACGGAAACATGCTCGCGGCGTATAAAGACATCCCATGACGATGCGAATCGTCGTCATGGGTTCGAAGCGTGGAGAGAAGGCGCCGGCGGCTCGCAGGAGCACGACAGGTCAAATGCGCTGAACCGTAGGGACGGACACCGTGCGCGGTAGGGAAGAGCACGGCATCCGACAGCGTGGCATGTGCTGCAGGAGCACCATGGCCTCCCTCCTCAACGGCCTCAGCATGATCAGAACAGACACCGGGCACCCCGACGCGATCACACTCACCGACGCGTGGTTCCGCGGCGAACCGATTGCCCGCGAACACGTCTGTTCGCACGCCAAGCGAAAGGTATTGAATGTGAACCTCTCCGTATTCACCGTCGGCAGGTCGTTGCTGGCGCTCGCGGTACTCGTGTCCGCCGTGCTCCTGACAACCCTTGCCCGTGACGTGCCCGCCTCGGCGGCGACCCAGGCGAGCTTCTATGTTTCTCCTGAAGGCGACGACGCCAATCCCGGGACGCTTGCGGCGCCGTTCAGAACGGTCCAACGCGCGCGCGACGTCGTTCGCACGATAAACGCGAACATGACCGGGGACATCTATGTTTACCTCCGCGGCGGGAACTATCCGGTCAGCAGTGCCATCGAGTTCGCACCGAGCGACTCCGGCACGAACGGATACCGCGTCATATATTCCGCGTACCAGAATGAGAAGCCGGTGCTGAACGGCGGAGTTCAGGTGACCGGCTGGACACAGCACAGCGGTAACATCTGGAAGGCCCCGCTCAATCGCAGCAACAAGCTGCGAGCGCTCTATGTCAACGACAAGCGGGCGTACATGGCCTCCAAGACGATAAACTCAGCGGGCTGCTACGGCACCTACAACGTCACGGCGGGACAGGCCGGCTGGGCGTGGGAGTCCGGCTCGCAGTGCGACGGAGCCAAATACAGCCTGGCGGATCTGCCCGCGATCGCACGGAATCAAGACGACATCGAAATTGAGACCGCGACCACCTGGACCACCGCAATCGTGGGAGTTCGCCAGATCACCACGAGTTCCGACGGCGCAAACCGGGTGGCGCTGTTCCAGCAACCGGGCGCGGCCATCGCGCAAGGCGCGTTCAACGGCAACTTCCAAATCGGCGGCAGCCACAAGTTCATGAACGCGTACGAGTTCCTCGACTCGCCGGGCGAGTTCCACTTCGACAAGGCGAGCCGAGTGCTGTACTACTACAAGGCAGCCTCCGAGGACATGACGACAGCGACGGTTTACGCGCCCAACAACGTGCCTACTGTTCTCCGGGTCGCCGGCGCGTCCACGAGCAGCCGGGTGCGAAACATTACGTTCTCCGGTCTCACGGCTCAGCACTCGGACTGGAACCTGTTCAATGTGGCCGGCTCCGTGTTCAAGCAGGCCCAGCAGGGCAATCTCGGCGCACTTGCGTATGCGAAGGGCAACTTCCACGTCTACTATTACCGCAATGTCGATGTCACGCCGGGCATCATCCAGATCGAGAATGCTGACCAGATCATTTTGCAGCGCAACCGAATCCAGCACACCGGCGCCGACGGCATCAATATGATCAACGACGTGCAGAATGTCCAATTGATCGGAAACTACACCAACGACATCGCCGGATCCGCCATAACGGTGGGCCATCCGCAGCACGTCTACATCGGGGACCACACCTCGACGAATCGCGAGAAGTACCCCGCCCACGTCGAGGGACTTCCCAAGAACATCGAGATAAAGAACAACTACCTCTACGACACCGCCGTGTTGTTCAACGCGCACAGCCCCATCTCGGCATACTTCGCCGACACCCTGACCATCCAGCACAACCGGATCGAGAAGACCCAGTGGGCGGGCATCACACTCGGTTGGGGATGGTGGAACTTCGACGGGTCATCGGGCTCCATCGCGCCCAACCGGCCGACCACGACGGCGAGAAACAACAACATCAGCTACAACCACATCATCGACACGATGCAGCGGCTCAACGATTCGGGCCCCATCTATACGCTGGGCAGCCAGCCGGGGACCACGATCAGCAACAATTACCTTCAAGGTGTCCGGGCCGGCCACACCTATGGTCTTCACCCGGATGAAGGCTCGGCATACATGAGCTTCCGCGACAACGTGCTGAGCGTCGACAAGAACGTCACGTGGCTCATCAACTCCGACGACTTCGGACGCAAGCACGATCTGAGCATCACGCAGACCTACGGCCCCATTAACAAGGTCTCCAACAAGAACCTGCCGAACAGCACCATCCAGGACATCCTCGTCTACTCCGACTATGTGTGGCCGGCGGCGGCTTACGGCATCGCCGTGAACTCCGGGCTTGAGGATTCATACCGGGACATCGTTGCGCAGGCGAACCTCTCCCTGCCGGACTACGTCCTGCCCGCCAGCACATTCGTCGGTGCCACCGGGTCGTCGATCCCGATCCGGAGCACCGGTGATTCGGCCAAGACGGTCTGGCTCGCGCCCCTGGGCACGACCAACTTCGTCGTCGGCCTGACGATGACCAGGGCAAGCGGCACCGCGACTGCCATCGATGTGCCGGCGTCATCCGGTGACTACCGGCTCTACGTCATTGACGCTCAGGGGAATCGGTCGGCCGAGTCGAAATCGCTGGTTCGGCGGCAAGGCGGCGGCGGTCAGCAGAATGTGATGATTGTTGGTACCAGCTCCGGCCGGTGCGTCGACATCCCCAACGCCAGCACGACGAACGGCACCCGGGTGCAATTGTGGGATTGCCACAGCGGCACCAACCAGCGCTGGACCTACACCGCGGGCAAGCAGTTGATGGTGTATGGCAACAAGTGTCTGGACGCCGAAGGGAGCGGCACCGGCAACGGCACTCGGGCGATCATCTGGGATTGTCACAGTGGGACCAACCAGCAGTGGAACGTCAATGCCAACGGCACCATCAGCTCGGTCCAATCAGGACTCTGCCTGGACGCCAGTGGTTCCGGCACCGCTAACGGGACCCTGATCCAACTCTGGTCCTGCCACGGTGGCTCCAACCAGCAGTGGAGCCTGCGCAACTGATCCCCTGCCGGGGGCGGATGTAGACGATGACGGCTGCCGGCTCGTTACCGCGCCGGCAGCCGGTGGGTCGGTGGATCCGCCAGCGCAGACTCCACTGCCGACTGGCTCCGCCGTGGCAGGAATACAGTGCCAGTTGCGTGCCGTTGGTCGTGCCACCCCCGCCCGCGTCCAGGCCGCTGGTGAGTGGGAAGCCCCGCCCGTCCGTCGGCGCGCGTCGGATCGGGGCTTCGCCACGTCTTTATGGGATGGTCCCGCGCTGATCTCCAAATGCCCAATGTCGGCCGATGATCAAGCGGGTGCTGCGAGCCACCATAGGCGGCGTCCGACGGTCGGTGATGGGTAGAGCGTTGACATGACCACCACGACGCGTTGGATGGCGCCAAAGCGCCTGCTGCACTGGAGTGGACGTCTCGCCTGCCGAGCGATCAGTCGCTAGGTATGTTGCCGCGCGCAGTGCCCGCCGTCAAGAAGAAACTTTTTTATTTTGTACGAAAACTTTAGCCATGCGAGCGTAAAAACCTCGGGCGCTCCTGCCGCCGTCGATCCACCTCGACCAGAAGGTCATGTGACGCGGCGATCAACGCGGTGGAGCGCCCCATCAGATCCGGTTTCACCTGCCCACCAATTAGCTACCACCGACCCGCCGGCGATCATCACACCCACGTTGATCGTTTTTGACTTTAGTACTTTTCATCGAATGCTATGGACAGGGTGAGCGAAAGCTCATAACCTCTCTGCAACACACGTCCACGGAGGCTTCGCATATGAGCCTGGCGCGAGATCTAACAGCTGCGTTGCCGGTGCGCCTGCTTCGCTTGCTGCGCGACGAAGGTCCGTTGTCGCGCGCCGAGCTCTGTGACCGGCTGGAGATCGCGCGCACCAGAATGCTCGCCGAGCTGGATCGCCTGACGACGGCTGAGTTGTTGGTCGAGGCCGGCCCGGCGGAGTCACGCGGGGGGCGCCGGTCCACCCTGGTAGAGCTCAATCCGGGCTTACGCTTCGCCGGGGTGGACCTGGGCGCTACATCGATGGACGTTGAGGTGGTCGACTCCCGCATGGAGACGGTCGCCGCGTTCAGCGAGTTCGCCGACATCCGTACCGGACCGAAGTCGATCCTGCACAGGGTCAACGAGTTGCTCAACAAGGCCAAAGTGGAGGGTGCCTACGAGCGCCTCGATGCGATAGGCATCGGCGTGCCCGGCCCGGTCAGCTTCCGCGACGGCGTGCCCGTGTCGCCGCCCATCATGCCCGGCTGGGATCGGTTCCCGGTGCGCGAGCTGTTGAGCCGGGAGCACGGCTGTCCGGCAGTGGTGGATAACGACGTGAACATCATGGCCATCGGCGAACGCCACGGCGGGGTGGCGCACTCGGTGGACGACTTCCTGTTCGTGAAGATCGGCACGGGTGTGGGTTGCGGGATCCACCTGGCCGGGCAGGTTTATCGGGGCAGCGACGGGTGTGCCGGCGACATCGGGCACATCCAGGTCGAGTCCCGCGGGCCGGTGTGCTCGTGCGGCAACATCGGCTGCCTGGAGGCCATGTTCAGCGGAGCGGTCCTGGAGGCCCTTGCGATCGAGGCGGCAAAAGCCGGTCGCTCGGCGGTTCTGGAGGAGCGATACGCCGCCAACGGCACGCTCTCCGCGCGAGACGTGTCGATCGCCGCGGCGGAGGGCGATCTGGCGAGCATCCAGTTGATCCGTGAGGGCGGCCGGCGCCTGGGCGGTGTGCTTGCCAGCCTGGTGTCGTTTGCCAACCCGTCGATGATCGTGATCGGCGGCGGCCTGGCGCAGTTGGGCCACATCCTGCTGGCCGAGATCCGCAGTGTCGTCTATAGACGATCGCTCCCGCTGGCCACGGGCAACCTGCCCATCGTGTTGTCGGAGCTGGGCCCGCGAGCGGGCGTGGCGGGAGCCGCCGTCCTGGCCAGCGAGATCGCGTTCGAGCAGGCGCTATGAACACCGGCGAAAAACCAGGCGCTGTGAGCATCAGCGGAGACGGAGAGGCAGGCGCGATGCGCGGCGACGTCATCCTGCGGCTGAGCGATGTGGTCAAGACCTTCCCCGGTGTGGTGGCGCTCAGCGGGGTCGAGCTTGAGGTGCGGGCAGGCGAGGTGCATTGCCTGCTGGGCCAGAACGGCGCGGGCAAGTCCACCCTGATCAAAATCCTGGCCGGGGTGCACGCGCCGGACGAAGGCACCGTCGAGTGGCTGGGCGGTCCGGTGTCGTTCGGCAACCCGCTGGCCGCCGTGCGGGCGGGCATTGCCACGATTTACCAGGAACTCGACCTGGTCGACGACTTGTCCGTGGCCGAAAACGTGTTCCTCGGGCACGAGCCGGAGCGCGCCGGCTTCGTCCGCAACGGACAGATGAAGCGCGAGACCGCCGCCATCCTGACCCGCCTCGGGCACGGTGAAATCGACCCGGGCCGGATGGTGCGAGACCTGTCCAACGCCGGCAAGCAACTGGTGAGCATGGCCCGCGCGCTGTCGCACCAGGCGAAGCTGATCATCATGGATGAGCCGAGCGCGGTGCTGGCCCATGACGAGGTGGCCAACCTGTTCCGCATCATCAGAGACCTTACGGCCCATGGGATCGCGGTCATCTACATCTCCCACCGGCTGGAGGAGATCCGCGAGATCGGCGATCGCGTGACCGTGCTCAAGGACGGCCGCACCAGTGCGGTCAACCTGCCCGCCCGCACCACTGCGACCCGCGAGCTGGTGAGCCGGATGACCGGCCGCAACATCGAGTATGTCTTCCCGCCACGGGTCGCGGTCGTGGGCGAGAAGCTGCTGGAGGTCACCAACCTGACCCGGGACCGCGAGTTCCACGACGTATCGCTCACGGTCCACAGTGGAGAGATCGTCGGCATCGCGGGCCTCGTCGGCTCCGGCCGCTCCGAACTACTCGAAACCATCTTCGGGGCACGCCGCGCCGACGACGGCACGGTCGTGATGAACGGCAAGACGATCAAGGGCGTTTCCGCGGCTGTGCGCAACGGCCTCGGCATGGCGCCCGAGGAGCGCAAGTCGCAGGCATTGCTGCTGGGCGAACCGGTCTACCGCAACATGACCCTGACGACGTTCTCCAGCCTGGGCCACGGCGGGTTCACCGACATAGGAAGAGAACTCGAGGCCGCGACGCGCGTGGCCGAGCAGTTGCAGGTGCGGCCGCTCGACGTCCGGCGACTGGTGAACACCCTGTCCGGCGGCAACCAGCAGAAGGTCGTCGTTGGGCGATGGCTGCTGGGCGGCACCAAACTGCTGCTGCTCGACGAGCCCACGCGCGGTGTCGACGTGGGCGCGAGAGCGGAGCTGTACCAGGTGATCCACGACCTGACGGCCACCGGCGTCGGCGTCCTGCTCGTGTCCAGCGAAGTGCCCGAGGTGCTCGGGTTGGCCGATCGCGTGCTCGTCATGCGCGAGGGGCGAATCATCCGCACGGCCGACGCCGGCCTGCTGACAGAAGATGACGTGCTTGATCTCGTGATGGCGGGATCGCTTCACACCAATGGAGATGAGACGACGTGACCACTGCGCGCAACCTTCCCGTGAGCTGGATGCGCAACGTCGCCTGGACGCGCAATCTCGCGCTGGTCGGCGTGCTGATCGTCCTGTTCGTCGTCGGCGCCTTGATCCGGCCCGACCTCTACAGCGACGCCGACTGGGTGGTCAACAACACCCTGGTGATCCTGCAGCATTCGGCCGCGATCGGGGTGGTCACGGTAGGGATGACGTTCGTCATCATCGGTGGCGGCATCGACCTGTCGGTGGGCGCGCTCATCGCGCTGGCCGGGGTGTGGTCGACGACCGTTGCCACGCAAAGCTTCGGGCCCGGTGGCATGATCTTCTGCGCGCTGGCGGTCGGGATCGGCGCCGGTCTGGTCAATGGGATTCTCGTCGCGTACGGCAAACTCGTCCCGTTCATCGCCACCCTCGCGATGCTCGTGGCGGCGCGTGGCCTCGCCGCGCAGATCTCCGGCAAGCAGACCCAGATCTCGGGCGATCAGTTCATCAACGGCCTGGCCCGCACGCGCATCCTGGGTGTGCCCACGCTTGTCGTCATCCTCATCGTGGTGGCCGGGCTGGGCTGGGTCTTGTTGAACCGCACCACGTTCGGCCGGCGGACTGTCGCGATCGGAGGCAATGCGGAGGCGGCCCGTCTGGCGGGCATCAACATCCGCCGGCACACGATGCTGCTCTACGCGCTGTCGGGTCTGTGCTGTGGCATCGCGGCCGTCATGCTCACGTCGCTTGCCACGTCGTCGCAGGCGGCAGCGGCGGAGCTGTACGAACTCGACGCCATCGCGGCCGCCATCATCGGTGGCACGCTGTTGTCCGGCGGCCGGGGCACCATCGTCGGTTCGATGATCGGTGTGGTCGTCTTCTCCACCATTACCAACCTGTTCGCGATCGCCAACCTGCCCACCGAGGTCCAGAACATGGTCAAGGGCGGCATCATCGTGGTCGCGGTCCTGGTACAGCAACTGCAATTCAGGCTCAAGAAGCGCACCTGAACCGCATACACACTTTCTGGAGGACATATGGCAACTCGTCGCAACATGTTGCTCGGCGGGGCTGTCTTAAGCGCGATGGCCGTCGCTGGATGCACCAGCAACGAGACTCCGACCAACACACCGCAGGTGAAGGATGGGGACGGAAACAACCCCAACGTCCAGCCGGGCAAGACGGTCACGATCGGGTTTTCCGCGCCCGCGGCCGACCACGGCTGGATCGCCGCTATCACCAACAACGCGAAGGCTCAGGCCGGTACCTTCAAAGACGTCGTCTTCAAACCGGTCGAGGCCGGCAAGGACGCGGCTGCGCAGCGGGCGGCGCTGGAAGCCCTCATCTCGCAGAAGCCTGACGTCATCGTCCTGCTCCCACACGACGGCAAGGAACTCAACGCGTTCGGGCTCAAGGCGATGGAGGCAGGCATACCGGTGGTCAATTTGGACCGGGCCTTCCCGGACCCGCTGGCCTACCGCTGCCAGATCAAAGGCGACAACTACGGCATGGGCGTCGCCGCGGGACACTATATCGGCAAGGCCATGCGGGCCAAAAACATCGCCTCACCCATCATCGGTGAGATCGCCGGCATGGACGAGCTCGAACTGACCCAGGAACGCAGCGCAGGCTTCAAGGCGGCCCTGGCCACCTACGGTTTCACGGTCGCCAACCGGCGCGCGGCCCGGTTCACCGCCGACACCGGCCAGCGGGAGGCACAAAATCTGCTGCAGGCACTGCCCAAAATGGACGCCGTGTGGAACCACGACGACGACCAGGGCATCGGTGTCCTCGCGGCGGTCGCGGCGGCCAACCGCAGCGAGTTCCTGATGGTCGGCGGCGCGGGCAGCAAGAAGGCCATCGAGGACATCGCCTCCGACAAGACCGTGCTCAAGGCCACCGTGACCTACAGCCCGTCGATGGCGTCCTCGGCGATCTCACTGGCCCGTCTGATCGGGCAGAGCCGGGGCATGGCCGACCTGGTGGAGTTGCAGGTGCCCAAGGAAATCATCCTCGCCTCGGAGACCATCACCAAGGACAACGCGGCGACCTATGTGAAGCTGGGATTCTGAAATTATGTCTGTTCTTCGGGTGGGCATGGTCGGTTACGCGTTCATGGGCGCCGCGCATTCGCAGGCGTGGCGCGCCGTGAACCGGGTGTTCGACCTGCCGGTGCGGGTGGAGATGACGACGGTCTGCGGTCGCGACGGCGATGCGGTCGCGGCTGCGGCGCAGCGGCTCGGCTGGCAGTCCCACACCACCGATTGGCAAACGCTGGTGGCGCGGGATGACATCGACGTCATCGACATCTGCACCCCCGGAGACAGCCACGCGCAGATCGCGCTGGCGGCACTCGCGGCGGGCAAGCATGTGTTGTGTGAGAAGCCGCTGGCCAATTCCCTTACCGAGGCCGCCGCGATGGTCCAGGCGGCGGCCTCGGCTGCGGGTCTTGCCATGTGCGGCTTCAATTATCGGCGGGTACCGGCGGCGGCGCTCATGCGCCGGATGATTGCCGATGGCCGGATCGGCCAGATCCGTCATGTGCGTGCACAATATCTGCAGGACTGGATCGTCGATCCGCAGTTCCCGTTGGTGTGGCGGCTACAGAAGGAAAAGGCCGGCTCGGGCGCGCTGGGCGACATCGGCTCGCACATCGTGGACCTGACCCAGTACGTGACGGGCCAACGCATTACCGGGGTGAGCGCGCTGACCGAGACCTTCGTCAAAGAGCGCCCGCTTCCCACAGCCTCGCGTGGCCTGGCCGCCTCGCGCGACGGCGCGTCCACCGGCGAGGTCACCGTGGACGATGCCGCGCTGTTCATCGCCCGGCTCGACGGTGGCGCGATCGCCACCTATGAGGCCACCCGGTTCGCGACCGGGCGCAAAAACGCGCTGCGCATCGAGGTCAACGGTTCGCTCGGCTCACTCGTGTTCGACCTGGAGCGGCTCAACGAACTGTCCTACTACGACAGTGCCGCGGCCGAGCCGGGCTTTTCCACCATCCTGGTGACCGAGCCGCACCACCCCTATATGGACGCGTGGTGGCCGCCCGGCCACATCATCGGCTACGAACACTCGTTCACCCACCAGGCACGCGACTTCATCGAGGCCATCGCGACCGGCACGCAACCCGAGCCGTCGTTCGACGACGCCTACAGCGTCCAGCTCGTGCTCGACGCCGTGCAGCAATCAGCATCGTCCGGCTCAGGCTGGACTCACGTTCGTGGGGGCGCCGTCTCGGCCGTACGCCGAACGGTTGAGGCGGCGCCCCCACCCGTTTCCTAGAAGGATGGAGCATCATGTCTAGACCGGTCAGCCTGTTCACCGGGCAGTGGGCGGACCTGCCGTTCGAGGAGGTGTGCCGGCTCGCGTCCGATTGGGGCTATGACGGGCTCGAAATCGCCTGCTGGGGCGACCACTTCGACGTGCAGGCGGCCATCGCCGATTCGTCCTATGTGGACCATAAGAAGGCGACGCTCGCCAAGTACGGCCTGCAGGTGTGGACCATCTCCAATCACCTTGCCGGGCAAGCGGTCTGCGACCATCCGATCGACGAACGGCACCGGGCGATCCTCCCAGCCCGCCTGTGGGCCGAGGACCCCGAGCAGGTGCGACAGAACGCCGCACAGGAAATGAAAGACACCGCCGTCGCCGCTGCCCGACTCGGTGTGGAGACTGTCGTGGGCTTCACCGGATCCTCCATCTGGCACACGGTCGCCATGTTCCCACCCGCACCCGCCTCCATGATCGACGCCGGGTACGACGACTTCGCCCGCCGCTGGCACCCCATCCTCGACGTGTTCGACGAGGTCGGGGTGAAATTCGCCCACGAGGTCCACCCGAGCGAAATCGCCTACGACTACCACACGACCCGGCGCACCCTTGAGGCCATCGAGCACCGCGCGGCGTTCGGTCTCAACTGGGACCCGTCGCACATGGTGTGGCAGGGCATCGACCCGGTCAACTTCATCCTCGACTTCGCCGACCGCATCTACCACGTGGACTGCAAGGACACGAAGGTGCGCATGGGCGACGGCCGGCGCGGCATCCTGTCCTCCCACCTGCCGTGGGCCGACATGCGACGCGGCTGGGACTTCGTCTCCACCGGGCACGGCGACGTGCCATGGGAAGACTGCTTCCGCGCGCTCAACGCGATCGGCTACGACGGCCCGATCTCCATCGAGTGGGAAGACGCCGGCATGGACCGCCTCACCGGAGCACCACAGGCGCTCCAATATGTCCGCGGGCTGCTGTTCGATCCACCGTCAACGGCGTTCGACGCCGCGTTCTCCAGCTGAAGACAATGGCACGTAAGCAGGCGCCAAGGCCGGCCCGGCCAAGCATCGATCCCTGGCGTGCCGTCCGGCTGCTCGCAGGCCTGGCGCTGACACTGGCCATCGGTGTCGGCGCCGGGCTCGAAATAGCCGCGCCCAGCGCGACCGAGGCGTCCGTGGCACAGCTGCGCAAGGCTGAGGCCGAGCGCGACAGCGCTCAGATCCGCGAGCTCACCACCATGGCCCGAAACACCAAACAGGCCGTCACCCCGGTGCTCACCGGCCTGGCCGCCGGACGCCCGCCTGACGGGTGGAAAGCGGTGATGTCGTTGGAGGTACAGCGGTACTCCATAACCGTTTCGGGTGCCACCGCGACCAACGTCGCGCGCGGCGCCTTGCGCAACGCGGTCGAACTGCTCGCCGCAGCCGTCGACACCTACGTCATGGCCCAGACCGCTGCGCCGGAGTCGCGGGCGGCCCTGCTCGAACTTGCCGGCCGGCAACGGATCCTGGCCGTTGCCACGTGGTCGGTGGCCGGCACGCAACTGGATCAGCTCAGCATCGATGCTGGGAACGGCCATCAGCATGTGTACCTCAGCGACAAGGCCGAAGGCGGCGCGATGACCCCCGACGGAGCCGCCGAAGGCAGCTCCTGACGGTGGAGGCGCCGGCAATCGACCGACAATGACGCCCGCTCGACATCGGTTCGCGGATTCCTGCAATGCTGCCTGCGCACGCGCATCTCCTATACGAGAGACCAGCGAGATGCCGTGGAGCATGAAAGGGCCGTGCCGGATGTACGAAAAGGTTGGATTTGATCCTGCGATGGTGGCCGCCGCGATGGCCGGAAACCAGCCAGCCGTGGACGAGCTTGTGGCGGCGTGCCTGCCGTTGGTCTACAACGTCGTCGGCCGTGCCTTGGGCGGGCACACCGATGTCGATGATGTCGTGCAGGAGACCATGTTGCCGGCGGCCATTCAGGTGGTTGGCTCGCCAAGGTCGGAACGATCCTCGCCACAAAGCCGGTCATAGCTGCGGCAGCCACCGTCTTGGTGCTCGGCGGTGGTGGCGTCGCGGCATACGGCTTGGGAACGTTCGAGAGCCCGCCTTCCGGTACCGCATCGTCACCGTCCGCCATGTCCACGGCGGCCGTCTCGGATTCGCCGTCACCGCAGGCGACCGAGTCCGCAGGCATCGTCACCTCATCATCCCCGACGACGGCCGGGGCCACACCGACCAGATCGAAGATCACGGACCAGTTCCGGTTGCTCGCGCCCGGCGCCACGTTGCCGTCAGGGGCGCAATGCGCCACCGAGGTCCGCGCCAAGGCCATTCCCGAGAACAAGGCGGTCAACGCGACGGCCAACAAGACCAAGGGGCACACCGTGCCGGGTGCCGGTGCCCCACTCACCCGTGTCGACGGGAACTTCACCGGCACGACCGAGCAGATCCTGCGCTGGCCGCCTGCAAGTGGGGCATCGACGAGGACATGGTCAAGGCGCAGACGGCCATAGAGAGCTGGTGGCACATGGGTAATAAGGGTGGCTGGGGCACCGATCCCGCGCGCTGCCCGGCCGACCACGGGCTCGGTGTGGACGGCACCCCGGGAAAGTGCCCAGAAAGCTTTGGTCTGCTTCAGGTCCGCTATCCGTACAATGTGGACGCTTTCCCGGGCGTCGCGAGGTCGTCGGCGATGAACTCCGATTACGGGTACGCCGTCTGGCGCTCCTGCTACGAGGGCAAGATGACCTGGCTCAACACGGTGGAGCGTGGATCCGATTACGCCGCCGGAGACGCGTGGGGGTGCATGGGCGTCCACTTCTCCGGGCGCTGGCACACCGCCGCCGCCCAGGGATACATCACCAGGGTCAAGGACTACCTGGCCCAGCGGATATGGACGACTCCGAACTTCCAGCAGCCGTGACGTTCTCGCCGGTGCCCAGGCTTAGTCATTTCGGAAGAACAGGCGCTGCTGGATCTCCCGGCGATAGTCGCCGAGCGTGTTGTCGATGTGAATGGCGGCCGCCTGCGCCGCCGCTTCGGCGTTGCCCGCCCGGATCGCTTGATAGATGGCGTCGTGCTCCTCGACGGCCTTCGCGGCGTGCCCACCGATCGAGCCGTGCAGTCCGATGATGTTGGACTGGGCCTGTAGCCGACGCGCCTCGCGCACCGCGATCTGCAGGAACATGTTGTTGGAGGCGTCGGCGACGCTGGTGTGGAAGGCGTCATCGCCCCGGTTGAACAGTTCCTCGCGCCCGGTATCGAACCCCTCGCGGCACAGCTCCACGGCCTGCTGGATCGCGCTTAACTGCGCGGGCGTGGCGCGGTGGGCGGCCAGCCGGCTGGTCTCCATCTCCTGTGCCCGGCGGAACTCGAAGAGCATGTAGACATGGTCCAGGTCGGTGGGCAGGAAGAACGGGGCCCAACGGCCGGTACCGAGCATCCCCTCGTCGTCGGCGACGTAGAGGCCGCGACCCTTCTGGGCACGCACCCGGCCCAGCGCGGACAGGATCTTGATGGCCTCACGCACCACCGTGCGGCTGGTGCCCAGCTGTTGGGCCAGTTCGTTTTCCGTCGGCATGCGGTCACCGGGACGCAACCGCAGCTGGGCGATCAACTCCAGCACCTGCTCGGCCGCGAGCTCATAGCCCGGCCGGTATCCGCCTTCGGCGCGACCGCTGTCGTTCACCTGGCCCCCTCTGCATCGCGGATAAGAGTATTACCTATTCCGCCCCGGCTCCTCAGCTCTCCGTACACAAAAGTCAGCTGGCCTACTCATCCATGCGTGGCGATCGGCATAAAAGCCCGCAAAATAGATGAAGGTCCTCCCAGCCGGCGAAGATAAGCATGCTTAACGCCTTGACTCTCCCGATCAAAGGAGCGATAACTAGTACCTATCGCGGAAGTCCTGTCCCCTGTTCGACATCCTCGTGGCCTTCGATCGTCCGGGCCGGACGCCCCTTCAGGAGGAGAACCACATGAGCGATCTGAGCCCGGTGGCGTGGGAGCGGTGGAGGGACGGCCTGGCGTTGCGGGCCCGCGACCTTTCGCTGCGGCTGTCCTGGGTGGCGCCGGGCATCGTTCGGGTCGGGGCGGTGCCCATCGACGCCGGTGAGCCCCTTTCCGCTTACGGTCCGATGCTCGATCCCGCCCGCACCTGGCGCCCGACGGTTTTCGAGGTGCGCGAGTCGCCGCAGGAGTTGGTGACGTCCGACGGTGTGCTGAGCGTGCACATCGACACCGACACGGGCGCGTTCTCGTACCGGGACGCGGACGGGACGCTGCTGTTGCGCGAGGACGCGAAACTGCTGGAGCCACGGCCGGTGGCGGGCGAGGGATATCACGCGCGCTTGGACCTGGCCTTCTCCCCCGGTGAGGCGCTGTACGGCCTGGGGCAGCACGAGGACGGCCGGCTCGATTACCGCGGCCGTGCGCAGGACCTGTACCAGCACAACTTGAAGGCACCCATCCCCTTGCTGGTGTCTTCGCGGGGATGGGGACTGCTGTGGCACGGCTATTCGGCGATGACCTTCCGCGACGACGAGCTGGGTTCGTACCTGGAGGCGGACTGCGTCGCCGAGTTGGACTACTTCGTGATCGCGGGCGGCACACTGGACAACGTCATCAAGGGTTACCGGCGCCTGACCGGAGCCGCACCGCTGCCGCCACGCTGGGCGTTCGGGTTCGTGCAGTCCAAGGAGCGGTACCAGACGCAGGAGGAACTGGTCGAGGTCGCCCGCCGCTACGCGCAGCTCGGTCTCCCACTCGATGGCATCATGCTGGACTGGCAGTACTGGCCCGACGATCTGTGGGGCCAGAAGTCTTTGGATCCCAAGCGGTTTCCCGATCCCGAAGGCATGTGCCGGCAGCTGCACGCGCTGGGGACGCGGCTGATGGTCTCGATCTGGCCCGAACTGCACAACGACGGCCCTGATCAGCTTGAGCTGCGGGTCGCGGGCAAGCTGCTCGCCGACGGCCACACCTACGATGCGTTCGACCCCGAGGCCCGCGCGATGTTCTGGCGGCAGACACACGATGGCCTGTTCGTCCACGGTGTCGATGCGTGGTGGTGCGACAGCACCGAGCCTTTCCAGGCCGATTGGCACGGAAGCGTGAAACCTCACCCCGCACAACGTCGCGAGCTCAGTGTGGAGATGGCCGAGCGTTATCTCGGGCCGGGGGTTTCCAACGCCTACCCGCTCATGCACAGCAGCGGGATCTGGGAGGGTCAACGCGGCTCGGACAGCGGCAAACGGGTGCTCATCGTGACCCGCTCCGCGTGGGCGGGCCAGCAGCGCTACGGCACGTTCGTCTGGTCGGGCGACATCAGCGCGTCATGGGACACGCTGCGGTGCCAGATCCCGGAGGGGCTCAACTTCTGCGCCTCCGGCATACCGTACTGGAATTGCGATATCGGCGGCTTCTTCGCCGCGTCGCGGGAGCAGTGGTTCTGGGCCGGCGATTTCGACGGCGGTGTCGCCGATCCCGGCTATCGCGAGCTGTTCCTGCGCTGGTTCCAATATGGAACGTTCCTGCCGATGATGCGTGCCCACGGCACCGACACGCCGCGTGAGATCTGGCAGTTCGGCGAGCCGGGCACGCCGGTCTATGAGACGCTCGTGCGTTTTATCGAGCTGCGCAAGGATCTGCTGCCCTACCTGTACTCGATCGCGGCCGCCGTGCACTTCGACGGGTACACGATGATGCGCGCCCTGGCCTTCGACTTCAGCCACGATCCTGAGATCTTCGGCATCGAGGACCAGTTCATGCTCGGCCCGGCGCTGCTGGTGTGTCCCGTCACCGGGCCGGATGTCGTCAGCCGGCCGGTGTATCTGCCGGCCGGGTCCACGTGGGTCGACGTCTGGGACGGCACCGTCCACGAGGGCGGCACGTGGATCGACGCACCGGCGCCGCTGGAAACGATCCCCGTCTACGCCCGCGCGGGCTCGATCGTCCCGCTCGACAGTGCCCTGCTGGTCTTCCCCGGCGCTGACGGCACCTTCACCCTGTACGAGGACGCGGGCGACGGCTGGGGTTACGAGACCGGCGAATACACGCGCATCACGCTGCAATGGAACGATGCCGAGCGCACACTGACCGTCGGCTCTCCTGCCGGTTCCTATCCGGGCGCGCCGGCCACACGGCACGTCCGAGCGAGTCTCATCCAGCCGGGAGCCGGATGGCAGCCCCACGCGCATGCCGGATACGTCGACGCCGAGCAACGCGACGAGGTGGTGCGGCTGCGCCTGTAGACCGTCATGGTTGGCGGATAAGGAGGTCGCTGGCGATCAGCGCGGCTCCGGTCACACCGGCCCGCGAGCCGAGCTCGGAAAGAACTATGGGCAGATCGCCCGTGGCCACTGGAATCGATCTTTGGTAGATGACCGTGCGGACCTCGGCCAGGAGCTGGTTTCCGAGCTCGGCCAGGCCACCGCCGATAACTATCATCGATGGGTTGATGAAGCTGATGAGGCCGGCCAGCACCTCACCGAGGCGGCTCCCACCATCGCGCACGAGCCGCAGGCACACGGGGTCGCGCTGGATCGCGCCCTTGCCCACATCTCGTGCGGTGACCACACCGGCCGCCTCCAGCCGTGCCGCCAGATAGGGCGACGTGCCCGAGCGGGCGGCAGCCTCGGCGTGGCGGCTGAGCGCGGAGCCGCCGAAGTAGGCCTCAAGGCATCCGTTGTTGCCGCAGACACATTGCGGCCCACGGCTGTCGAGCCGGATGTGGCCGATGTCGCCGGCGCATCCGTTGTCGCCGCGATAGATTCGCCCGTCGATGTGAATGCCGCACCCGATCCCCGTGCCGACCTTGACGAACAGGTAGTTGCGCACGTTGCGGGCGATGCCCCGGTACTTTTCGCCCACGCTCATGATGTTGGCATCGTTGTCGACGATCGCCGGGCAGCCGAACTCCATTTCCAGCGTGGCCCGCAGGGGATATCGGTCCCAGCCCGGCATGATCGGCGGTGAGATCGGCATCCCGTGTTCGACGTCGACGGGACCGGGCACCCCGATGCCGATGGCGTTGAGCCGGTCGAAGGCACCGTCCCGGCGCAGATCGGCGAACAGCTCCGTGATGCGCTGCAGGATGGCGGCCGGCCCGGCTTTGACGTCGACCTCCTCGCTGAGCCCGGCCACCGGTTCGAGGTAGCCATCGGTGATCTCGATGTCGATCGAGGTCGCCCCGAGATCTATGGCCCCGTAACGGATGGCCGAATCGAGGGCGAGCAAGGTAGACGGACGTCCGACACGCGACGGCGCCCGCCCTTTGTCCTGGATCAGGCCTGACGCCAGAAGCGTGTCAACCTCCGACACCAGCCGGGTGCGGGGAAGGTCCAACCGCTCGCCGAGCTCCGCGAGCGACATGGGGCCGTTGTCGCGCAGCAGGGCCAGCAGCCGCGCTTGCGCGGAATCCGGCGAGACAGCCGGTCGCGCGGTCTTGGCGCCTTTGGCCACGGTCACGCAGCCGCGGGCAGAACGGAGCGCAGGTGAGCCAGCCCGTCGCGGGCGAGGTCGTCCTGGCTCGCCGCCAGCGGGCGCCAGATCGCCGCGGCGACGGCGATCGCCTCGTTGTCACCGGTGAACGACTCCAGGCAGACAGCCTTGCGGTATCCCGTGCCGGCCAATGTGGTCATCCATCTCTTCCAGTCCAGATGGTCGTCACCGGGTGCACCCCGGTGACTGCCGCTGGCCTGGACGTGCACCAGGCGGGGACCGGCCTGCGTGATTGCCGCGTAGGGATCCGCTTCTTCGATGTTCATGTGGTAGCTGTCGAGCATGATCCCTACATTGTCTGGAAGGCCATCAACTGCGTCAAGTGTCTGGCCGACCGTGTTGAGCACGCTGGTTTCGTACCTGTTGAGCGCCTCCAGGCCCAGGCTGATCCCCCGCTGGCCGGCGTATGCGGCAAGGGGAGCGAGATGCTCGCGCAGCTGCCGGTACACCTGCGCCCGTTCGTCACCGGTCATCCGCCACGTCCGCCCGACCGAGGCGTAGAGCGGCCCACAGACCGACGGCGCACCCACGGCGACGGCGAGATCGATGCACGCCCGCACATAGCCCTGCGTGTGGGCGACAGTTTCCGCGTCGGCCGCGACCAGCTCACGCCCGGGTGAGGTCACGGCGATCACCGCCGCCACGGGCAGCCCATGACCGGCGAGGGTGTCCCGGACGGCGCCTGGCTCCCAGTCGCCCACGTTCTCGACCGGAAGTTCGATCGCGCCGAAGCCCCAGGCGGCCAGCTTCGGGGCGAGCCGGGTGACCGTGTCGCTGGTGATCGGGGCTTCCCAGATCCAAGGGTTTGCGCCGATGGTGAACATGACCATCCTTAATGGAGGGTGGGCGTCCCGCAGCCACGCGTCCGGCAGCCACGGCACGCCCACGAAACCTATTTACCGCCCCAGGTTTGCGGGTAGCCCGGCAGCGACGTGCACCCGCACATGGCGTAGTGCAACGGCGGCATGTTGGGCTGGACAAACTGGCCGAGGTTGGCCGACGTGATCGTGGGCTGTGGCAGCTTCCACGGGTTGGCGACCTTCTCACCGTTGAGGATCCGCAGCGCGGCGATGATGGGCGTGCGCCACTGGAAGGTGGGATAGGTCGGAGCGATGGCGTTGAGCTTCTTGTCCTGCCACATCTTGAGGAAGTCCTGCTGGTCCTCGCCCACCATCGGTGGGATCGGCTTGCCAGCGTCCTCGAAGGCCTCGGCTGCGGCCACAGCCGTTGCGCCCGCGTCCATCCAGACACCGTCGAGGTTGCCGAATCGCTGGATATAGTTGGTCACAATCGACTTCGTCTTGGCCGGGTCGCCGTCGGTGAACTCCACGCCGACCACGTCGAGCTTCGACTTGTCGAAGGCCACCTTGGCCGCCGACCAGCGGGTCTCAAGCACATCCACGCCGGGCAGGATGCGCAACGCCAGGACCTTCCCGCGCTCCTTGACGTTCTGCGTGAGGAACTCCGCTCCGGTGGCGCCAAACGCATAGCCCCCAATGGGGTTGATGAAGGTGACGGGGCATTTGGTGTTGACGCCTCGGTCGAACACGATGACCGGCACCTTGGCGCAAGCCAACTCTACCGCCGGGGTCAGGGTGGCGGTCGTGTTGGGTGACACGATGAGCGCGTCGCATCCCTTGCCGAGCAGGTCGTTGATGTCGGAGATCTGCTTGTCGTCCTTGCTTTCCGCATCGGCGACGCTGAAGGTCTTGATCTCGGCGTGCAGCGACACTTCGGCCTGCATGTTCTTGATGCCGACCTGGCGCCACGGGTTGCCGACACCGGCGTTCGAAAAGCAGAGGTGGTATGGCCCGGCCTTCTTGTACTTGGCCGTGTCGGCCCATTGCGGATCGAGCGCCTGCTCCCATGGCTTGTCGCTCGGGCCTTGCGGCGTGGCAGTGCGCAGCGCCATCTCCCGGTCGTAGTCGGCCTGGACGAAGAACTTCGACTGCTCACCGGTGGCCGGACTCTTGCTGACGGGCGTCTCCGTTGGCGCATCGCTGGCGCATCCGGCCGCCGCAAGCAACATGCCCGTCACGACGAGCACACTGAATAATCTCACCTCTATTGTCCTTTCAGCTGTTTCAGGCGGTGGGCAGGGTCCACTGTTGGTTGGCTCCACCGTTGTCGGTCCACTGGATGACCGCGGTGCCGTCGGCCGTGGAAGCACCGCTGACGTCGAGGACCTTGCCACTGTTGCGATTGACGAGCTTGGTGTAGCCGCCGCTGGTAACCAGTTGCCATTGCTGGTTGGCGCCGCCGTGGTCGGTCCATTGGATGACGGTGGCACCGTTGGCGGTGGAGGCGCCGTTGACGTCGAGCGCCTTGCCGCTGTTGCGGTTGAGCAGTTTCACGTAGCCGCCGCCGAGGTCGACGACCTGCCACCTTTGGCTCGCGGCGCCGGTGTCGGTCTGCTGGACGATCGCGGCGGCGTCGGCGGTGGATCCGCCGCTGACCCCGATGACCTTGCCGCTGTTGCGGTTCACGAGCCGCACGTAGTTGGTCGGGATCGTGCCGCGCCGTTCGAACCGGTACGTGTGGCCCGCCCGAACGCTGAGCTGGATGGAGTCGGTCTCAAGCCGTGTGATGGCGGGCGTGCTGCCATCGGTGACGTCGAGCGCCGCGAATTCGACGGTGAACATCCGGGCGCGCAGCTTGACGGTGCCGTCGCGGTCGGCCCTGACGAGAAACTCGTTGGCCTGGCTCGCGCTCCACGCCATGCCGACGGTGTATCCGCCCCGGCCGCGCAGGCCCGCCACGCTTCCGGCCGGCCACGCGATCGGCAGGGCGGGCAGGAGGTGCAGTTCACCGTTGTGGCTGTGGAGCAGCATTTCGGCGATCCCGGACGTGGCGCCGAAGTTGCCGTCGATCTGGAACGGCGGATGCAGGTCGAACATGTTCGGTGCGAGCCGGTCCGTGCGCACCAGATCGCGCAGGAGCTTGTGGGCGCGTGCGGCGTCCTCCAGCCGGGCCCAGAAGTTGATTTTCCAGGCCAGCGACCAGCCGGTCCCGTCATCGCCGCGCAGCTCCAGCGTCCGGCGCGCGGCGTCGGCCAGCTGGGGCGTGCCCCGCCTGGTGATCTGGTTACTGGGATGCAGCCCGTACAGGTGGGAGACGTGCCGATGGGTGCGCTCGGTCTCGATCCAATCGTCAAGCCACTCCATGACGTTGCCACGAGAGCCGACGCGCGTGGGCGCGAGCCGGTCGCGCGTGGTTCGCCACTGCGTTCGGAGTGTGGCGTCGACGCCGAGGACCTCGCTGGCCCGGGCGCAGCCTTCGAACAGGTCGCGCAGGATCTGGTTGTCCATGGTGGGCCCGGCGCACACGGTGGCGTTCGCGTGATGCTGCAATTCCGGTGAGTTCGAGGGGTTGGTGACGAGGTAGTTCCGGGTGGGGTGGGTGACCAGCGTGTCGAGGAAGAACTGGGCGGCGCCCTTCATGGCCGGGTAGTTGGACCGCAGGAACTCCACGTCCCCGGTGAACAGATAGTGGTCCCAGATCATCGTGGCCAGCCAGGCACCGCCGGTCTGCCACATGCCCCACCGCGCCTCGTCGACGACCGACGTGCCCCGCCATCCGTCGGTGTTGTGATGAGCGACCCAACCACCCGCGCCGTATTGCACCTGGGCCGTGCGGGCGCCGGTGACCGCCAGATCCTTCACCAGTTCGGAGAGTGGCAGGAAGCACTCGGAGAGGTTTGTCGTGTCGGTGGGCCAGTAGTTCATCGGCAGGTTGGCATTGATGGTGTATTTCGAGTCCCAGGACGGGGCCATCTCCTGGTTCCAGATGCCCTGAAGGTTGGCCGGCTGGGTGCCGGGGCGAGAGGAAGAGATGAGCAGGTATCGGCCGTACTGGAACAGCAGCGCGGAGAACTGCGGATCGTTGACGCTCGCGTGCTGCGCGATCCGCACATCGGTCGTCTGGTCGGCCGCCGGCGTCCGGCCCAGATCGATCGTCACCCTCCCGAACAGCGCCTGGTAGTCGGCCACATGCCGGGCACGCAACTGGTCGTAGCCCACGCTTCGGGCGGCGCTGAGGCGGTTGCGCGCGATGCCCTGGTAGTCGCCGTTGACCGTGCGGTAGTTGACGTAGCTGGAGCCGATGGAAATCAAGAGGGTCACACTGGTCGCGTTGGACACGCGTAGCGTGCCAGCCGAACTGCTGACCGTGCCTCCGGTGGTGATGGCGTTGGCCAGCGCGAGGAACCGGACCGATCCGGTGAGGCCCTCCATGTTGCCGGAGACACCGTCGAGGCCGATGGTCGCACCGTCGGGACTGGACACGGTCGTCCGTTGTGGACTGTCGAAGGTGGCGGTGAACGAAATCGAGTTGGCCCGGTCGGCGGTCAGTTGGATCACGATCACCTGATCGGGCGCGCTGGCGAACGCCTCCCGCTGATACCGCACGCCGCCCAGCACATATGTCACCGACGTGAGGGCGGTGGTGAGATCCAGATTCCGTTGGTACTGCGAGAATCCGGTGGAGGACGGGAAGGTGAGCCGGAGGTTGCCGACGGGCTGGTACGCCAGCTGCCCGACGGGATTGCTGAGCATCGTCTGGTTGATCAGATCCTGCGCCTGGGTCCACTGGTCGGCGAAGACCCGCCGCCGGATCTCGGCCAGCGCCGCGGCGCCGCGGGTGTTGCTGGAGTCGTGCGGGCCCCCGGCCCAGATGGTGTCCTCGTTGAGCTGCACCCGCTCCGCGTCGACGTTGCCGAACACCATGGCGCCCAGGCGTCCGTTGCCGATCGGCAGCGCTCTCAGCCAGTCGGTGCCGGCCGGCTCGTCGTACCAGAGCATCAAATCGTTGGCCGCCATCGACTTTGACGCGGCGTGTGCGCCGGTGGTCCAGGCCGCCGGCAGTAGGGCGGCTCCGACGCCACCCGCACCGGCGGTGAGAATTTGCCTTCGTGTCACGTCGGACATCTCAATTCCTCCTGGTTCTGCCTATGGCGACGGCGGCGATGATGATCAGTCCCTGTACCGCGGACTTCAGCGCGCCGGAGACGCCGAAAAGGTTGAGCAGCGTGAACAGCACCTCGAGGGTGACCGCGCCGAGCATCGCGCCGATCACCGATCCCCGGCCACCGCCAAGCACGACTCCGCCCAGGACCACCGCGGTGATCGCGGTGAACTCGAGCCCCGCGCCGACCTGAAACGACACGCCGCCGAAGCCACCGAGCAGGACCGCGGCGACGGCGGCGAACAGCCCGCTGATGAGGAAGGCGATGACGCGCATCAGGTTGACCCGGGCCCCCGAAAGCGCTGCCGCCCTGGGGTTTCCACCCACGGCCAGCAGCACCTTGCCGAAGTCCGAGCGCATCAGCACGACCGCGATCGTGGCGATCCCCGCCAGCACGAGCACGGCGTAGGGCAGCTGTTGCAGGAACGGGATGCCCTCGATGCCCCTGCGGCCGAGCAGGCGGAACTCTTCGGTGAGCGCACCGCGCGGCGAGCCGCCGGTCCACGTGTAGACCGCGCCGACAAGGATCAGGTACATGCCCAGTGTGGTGATGAACGACGGCACGCGAAGCGCCGTCGTGATGAGACCGTTGGCCAGGCCCACCATGAGCCCGAACCCGATCATCAGCGCGACCACCGGCCACGTCATGGCGGGATCGCCGTCGATGAGCCGCGCCGCGATCACGACCTCCGCGGTGACCAGTGATCCCACCGAGAGGTCGAAGTCACCGGCAACGATGACGAAATACTGCCCGGCCGCCAGGATCACCAACGGCGCGGCCCGCTTGAGAAACGCAAGCAGCGAGGGCG
The DNA here is from genome assembly GCF_003426775.1 of Allorhizocola rhizosphaerae. GTDB lineage: Bacteria > Actinomycetota > Actinomycetes > Mycobacteriales > Micromonosporaceae > Allorhizocola > Allorhizocola rhizosphaerae. Next base: position 81,624 of record NZ_QJUG01000001.1, read on the forward strand.
GATCGTAGAAGCTCGGCTGACGAATGGCGATCACCATGAGCAGCACCGCGAGGAGCGCGAGGATCGGCCCGATCCCGGTCAGTCGTCCGAACCGCCACCGGCTCGGCAGCGTGGCCTCGGCCGTCATGCCAACGCCTCCTTGCGCCGCAGCCGCAGGGCATAGACCGCCACCGCGGCGATGATGACCGTCCCCCGGACGACCTGTTTGAAGAACGGATCGATGGCCAGCTGGTTGAAGACGCTGTCGATGGCCGCCAGGAGCGCTACCCCGCCGACCGTTCCGGCGACTCCCCCGCGCCCGCCGGCCAGGACTGTGCCGCCGAGCACCACGGCGGCGATCGATTCGAGGTCATACCCGCCTTCGGCGCCCACGCGGGGCGCACCCGCGCCGAGCCTGCTGGCCAGGTAGAGCCCCGCGATCCCTGCGCAGAGTGAGCAGATGACGTGCGTGCGGATGAGGACCCGGTCGGTGCGCACGCCGGAAAGCCGCGCCACATCCACGTCTCCGCCGACCGCCAGCACGTGGTGGCCGAATCGGGTGCGCTTGAGCACCACCCACGACACGACCGCCACCGCCACCATCAGGAGGAACGACATCGGTATCGGACCGATGCGGTCGTAACCCAGGCGCTGGAACGACGCCGGAACCGAGCCGGCCGGACCGGCGTAGCCGTGCTCGAGGTAGCCCTTGATGACCAGCCCGACGCCGAGCGTTGCGATGAACGCGTTGATCCGCAGCTTCGTGATCAGCAGCCCGTTGACGAGCCCGATACCTGCCGAAACGGCAAGCACGGCGAGGATCGCCGGCGCCACCATGCCGTTCGAGCCGGCCATGGTTTCCGCGGCGATGAGCGAGGTCAGGCTGATGACGAAGCCCACCGACAGGTCCAGCGAACCGGCAAGGATCGCGAACGTCTGTCCTATCGCGACAATGCCGAGGCCCGCCGCCCGTTGCAGCATGCTCACCGTGCTGGACTGGCCGAACAGCGCGCCTCCGTCGGCGTACACGAGCAGGCCCCCGATGGTCAGGGTCGCCGCGAGGGCGACCCATACCCCTCTTTCACGCATGCCGCTCACGAACCGGCTCCCGTCGCCAGGCCGACCACTGATTCCTCGGGTGGCCCGGCGGGCAGCTCACCGGCGACCCGCCCGTCCCGCAGCACGACGATCCGGTCGCTCATGCCGATCAGCTCCGGCAGTTCCGACGAGATCATCAACACGGCCGCCCCGTCGTCGGCGAGCCGGCGGATCAGGTCGTGGATGGCGGCCTTGGCGCCGACGTCGATCCCCCGGGTCGGCTCGTCGAACAGCAGTATTCGCGGTTTCATGGCCAGCCACCGGGCGAGGATGACCTTTTGCTGGTTTCCACCGGAGAGGAACCGAACCTCCTGCCGCTCCCCGGCAGCGTGCACCTGCACGCCGGCCAGCAGTTCCCGGATGCCAACGGCGCGCGCCGCCCGGCCGGCCACCGTGGGTGTGACCGCTCGCAACGCGAGCATCGCGTTGTCCAAAACCGACTGTCCAAGCACGAGCCCTTCGGCCTTGCGATCCTCGGTCACATAGGCGATTCCCGCGCGAACCGCGTGCCGGGGGGACCGGACATGCAGCGGGCTCCCGTCGAGGAACATCTCTCCCGTGCTGAACCGGTTGACCCCGAAGATGGCACGCGCCAGGGACGATCTGCCGGACCCTTGCAGCCCGCCGATGCCGACGACTTCGCCGGCCCGCAGCTCCAGGTCGATGGCGTGCAGTTTGCGATTGCCGGCCGCCTTGAGCGCCAGGCGAGCCGGCCCGGGTGTGGCTGTGGCCCGCGGTGGATAGTAGTGCGCCAGTTCCCGGCCGACCATATGGCGCACCAACGCTTCCGGGCTCGTGGCCGCCGTGTCCAAGGTGGTCACCAGCTTCCCGTCCTTGAGCACGGTGATCCGGCTGGACAGGTCGAAGACCTCTTTGAGGCGGTGCGAGACATAGAGGATGCCGATGCCGCGTTCCTGAAGCCGGCGCACCAATGCGTAGAGCAGCTCGACCTCGTGGTCGGCAAGCGAGGCGGTCGGCTCGTCCATGATGAGCACGCGGGCGTCAAGCGAGAGCGCCTTGACGATCTCCACGACCTGCTGCCGGGCGACGCCCAGGGTGCCTGCGGTCGCCTGCGGGGAGATGCCTTCCTGCCCCACCGAAGCGAGCAGTTCCTCGGTGCGCTCGTGCATCGCGCGCAGGTCGACCAGCCCGCGCCGCGTCGGCTCACGCCCAAGGAAGACGTTTTGCGCCACGGTGCGCTCCGGCAGCAGGTTGAACTCCTGATGGATGATGCCGATCCCGGCCGCCTGCGCCTGCCGCGGGTCACGGAACGACACCGGATCGCCGTCGAGGTGAATCATTCCGGCGTCCGGCTGGTGGGCACCCGAGGCGATCTTCATCAGCGTCGACTTGCCCGCACCGTTCTCACCGACCACGGCGTGAACCTCACCGGCTCGCACCTGAAGGCCGACGCCGTCGAGGACCCGCACGCCCAGAAACGACTTGCTGATCCCGTTCAGCTCCAGCAGCATGACACCCTCAAGATTTTTACCGTGGGACGGAACTTTTAGTGGTTTCATCGAAACTCGGTGCACCGGACGTTAGCCACAGAGCACAGGTTTGACAAGCCCGTCATCGGGTCGTAACGATCTCCCGTCGAGCCATTTCCCCGTCAACCTGGTCTGATAGAGGACGATCGGCCATCGGTCCATCGAGCCACATTTCATCCCGATCACGGGAAGTTTCTCTCAGATAACGAAAATTTTCGAACATTCATTGACAACAATCGGGCGGCTACGTCAAGCTCGGATGCACGATCGGCTGCGCTGCGGCGGGCGCGCCAATCCACCGTCCCTTTCCCTCCCTGGAGGACAAATGATGGACCGCCGCAAATCTGTCCTAAGCGGACTTGTGGCCGCGATCATGATGATCACCCCTCTCGTACTGACCTCGCCCGTGGACGCGGCGCCGGCCTTCCGAGCTTTGGTTTTCAGCAAGACCGTCGGCTACCGTCACGCCTCCATCCCGGCCGGGCTGACGATGTTCAGCCAGCTGGCCGCGGCGAACAACTTCGAGATCGTCACGTCGGAGGACTCGTCGGTGTTGACCCCGGCCAACCTCGCGACGTTCGACGTGCTGGTCATGCTCCAGACCTCCGGCATGGTGTTCAACAATCTGGCCGAGCGCCAGGCCGTCCAAGGATTTATCAACAGCGGCAAGGGAATCGTCGCGATCCACAACGCCACCGACATGGGCATCGACACCGAATACCCGTGGTGGGACAACACCATCAACGGCGGCGCGCACATGCCCGAGCACTCGCCCGGAGTGCTCCAGGGCACGGCGAAGGTGGCCGACAAGGTTCACCCGTCGACGGCGGGCCTGCCCGACAACTGGGTTCGCAGCGAGGAGTGGTACAACTTCGACCGCAACCCCCGCGGCAGCGTCCACGTCCTGGTGACCGTCGATGAGCGGACCTACAACCCCGGCAGCAGGGCCATGGGGCCGGACCACCCGATCTCCTGGTGCCGTGAGGTCGAAGGCGGCCGGGTGTGGGCGACCGCCATGGGGCACGACACCCCGGCATACAGCGAAACCCACTTCCGCAACCACATCCTCGGCGGCGTCAAGTGGGCGGCCGGCAACATGCCCGGCGACTGCGGTGGAACGGTGTGGGGCAACTTCGACAAGGTAAGCCTCGACCAGAACACGGTCGACCCGATGGCCCTCGACATCGCTCCCGACGGCCGGGTCTTCTACGTCCAGCGCGGTGGGGCACTCAAGATTTACAAGCCCAGCACCCGCTCCACCGTGACCGCCGGTCAGCTCAGTGTCTACACCGGCGGCGAGGACGGGCTGACGGGCATCGCCCTGGACCCGAACTTCGCCACCAACAACTGGGTCTACCTCTACTGGTCGCCGAGCGCGTCCGCAACGGACGTCAACCGGGTGTCCCGGTTCACCATGAGCGGTGACACGCTCAACGTGTCCAGCGAGGTCGTCCTGCTGAGCGTTCCCGCGTACCGGGATCGCACCTTCCCCGAGCCCGGACACACCGGGGGCTATCTGGCCTTTGGTCCCAACGGAAACCTCTACATCAGCACCGGCGATGACACCCCGCCCAACCTGGACCCGGCCTGGCAGGGATATGCCCCACTGGACTGGCGGCCCGGCAAGAGCTTCCTCGACGCGGCACGCTCGTCGGGCAACACCAACGATCTGCGTGGCAAGCTGCTGCGGATCCACCCGGAGGCCAACGGCACCTACACGATTCCGGCCGGAAACCTGTTCCCGCAAGGGACGGCGCAGACCAAGCCCGAGATCTACGCGATGGGCTTCCGCAACCCGTTCCGCTTCGAAGTGGACATGCAGACCGGATGGGTGAACCTGGCCGACTACGGCCCCGACCGCAATCCGCCGACCACCAACCGTGGCCCGGAAGGCCTGGTGGAGCTGAACGTCATCAAGCAGGCGGGCAACTTCGGCTGGCCGTTCTGCCACGGCAACAACCAGCCCTACGCGCCGTACAACCCGGACACCGGCGTCGTGGGGCCGAAGTTCAACTGCAACGCCCCCGTCAACGACTCGCCGAACAACACCGGTCTGCGCAACCTGCCGCCACTGGTGCAGCCGCAGATCTGGTACGGCTATCCGCAATCCGCCAACTTCCCCGAGATGGGAAGCACCGGGGGCACTGCGCCGATGGGCGGCCCGGTCTACCGGTACAACGCCGCCAGCACCAGCCCGACGAAGTTCCCGGAGTACTACAACGGAGTGCACTTCTTCTACGAGTGGGAACGTGGCTATGTCAAGGAAATCCACTTTGACGCCAACGGCAACCTCGTGAAGATCAACCCGTTCCTGCCCGGCCTCAGCTTCATCAAGCCCATGGCCATGCGGTTCGGACCGGACGGATCGCTGTACGTGCTCGAATGGGGCTCCTCGTTCGGCGGTGGCAACAACGACTCGGCGCTCTACCGCATCGACTACGTGAGAAGTGGCGGGCGCGCACCCGTCGCGAGGGCCACGGCGACCCCGACCAACGGTCTTGCCCCGCTGACCGTGCAGTTCTCCAGCACCGGATCGTCCGATCCCGACCCGGGCAACGTCATCAGTTTCGCCTGGGACTTCGACAACAACGGCACCACCGACTCCACCGCGGCCAACCCGTCGCACGTCTACAACGCCAACGGCAACTACACCGCCAAGCTGACGGTGCGCGACAACACCGGGCTGTCGTCGTCGGCGACGATCCCGATCACCGTGGGCAACAGGGCACCGACGGTAACCGTCACCAGCCCGCCCAACGGAGGCATGCTCGACTTCGGACAGCAGGTCGCATACGCCATCAGCGCTTCCGACCCTGACGACGGCACGGTCACGTGCAGCCGGGTCATCATGAACCCGGCGCTCGGGCACGATGACCACGAGCACTCGACGACCGACTATCCGGGGTGTTCCGGCACGGTCAACACCGAAATCCTGGGTGGGCATCCGGACGGCGCCAACCTGTACTACGCGTTCAACGCGCGCTACACCGACAACGGCAACGGCACGGTCAACCCGCTGACGGGTTACGCCAAGGCCATCCTGCAGCCCAAGCATAAGCAAGCCGAGTACTTCACCCAGCAGTCCGGCGTCCGGGTCGTCGCGCAGTCCGGCGCCGAGGGCGGCAACCGGATCGGCGACATCAGCAACAACGACTGGATCATGTTCAGCCCGATGAACCTGCTGAACATCAACACCATCAGCTACCGTGTTTCGGCGCCGTCCGGCGGCGGCGGCAGCATCGAGCTGCGGGCCGATTCACCGACGGGCCAACTGCTGGCGACGGCTTCGGTGACCAGCACCGGTGGGTGGGACAATTATCAAAACCTTGCTCCGGTACCGGTTGCGGCGCTCAGCGGCACGCACAACCTGTACATGGTCTTCAAGAGCACCACTACCAACTCGTTCGACGTGGACGCGTTCACGTTCGGCGGGGCAGGCGTGGGCACCGGTCCCACCGGTGGCATCGCGGGCAAGACCTACACGATGACCGCCGTGCACAGCAACCTGCTGGCCAATGTCAACGGCAACTCCACGGCCGACAACGCCACCGTGATCCAGTGGTCGGCCACCGGTGGCAACAACGAAAGGTGGCAAGCGGTCGACGCGGGCAGCGGCCAGGTGTACCTCAAGGCCGTCCACAGCGGAAAGTGCATGGCGGTCTCGGGCGGTTCCACCGCGGATGCCGCGGCGATCGTCCAGCTCACCTGCAACAACCAGAACACCCAGAAGTGGGAGCCCGTGCCCACCGGCACGACCGGCGTGTACCAGTTCCGGGCCGTCCACAGTGGAAAGTGTCTGGATGTCAACGGCGCCTCCACATCCACCGGCGCCGCTCTCATCCAGTGGTCCTGCCACACCGGCAACAACCAGCGCTGGCGCTTGACGGTCGTCTGACCCACGTATTCCAGCCCGCGCACGACACCGGCGGGGTGGGCCTGTTCAGGCTCACCCGCTGGTGGTCGTGGCGGTCCCCCATGTGCTGAATCGGGCGCGGGCTTGTGCCGACAACCCAAGGAGAGACAATGCGTACACGCCGTCGATGGGTCGCAGCAGCCGCCGTGGCCGTCATCATGGGCACCGTGCTGCACGGCGGGATCGCCGCCGCCGAGTCCAATGGCGGGGTCCGGGTGATGCCGCTGGGCGATTCCATCACCGAGGGGACGCAGATTCCCGGCGGGTACCGGAACGGGCTCTGGCAACGCTTGGCCGCCAACGGATACCGGGTGGACTTCGTGGGCTCTCAGTTCAACGGCCCGCCCAGTCTCGGCGACCACGACCACCAGGGTCATCCCGGCTGGCGCATCGACCAGATCGACGCCAACATCGTCCGCTGGCTCCAGGTCACCAACCCCCGCACGGTACTTCTGCACATCGGCACCAACGACGTGCTGCAAAATTACCATCTCGCCACGGCGCCGAGCCGGCTGTCCACATTGGTCGATCGCATCACGGCAACCGTCCCGGCCGCCGATGTGTTCGTCGCGACCATCATCCCGCTCGCCAACGCCGATCAGGAAAGCAAGGCCCGCTCCTTCAACGCCACCATCCCGGCCATGGTGCAGTCCAAGGTGAACGCCGGCAAACGCGTGCACCTGGTGGACATGCACGCCGCGCTGACTACCGCCGACCTGATCGACGGCGTGCATCCCACCGCGGGTGGCTACGACAAGATGGCCGCCACCTGGCTCACCGCACTGCGGTCCGTGCCAGGCAGCATCGGTGACCCCGGCCAGCCCGCCCGGCCGATCGTCGGTGTGCAGTCCGGCCGGTGCCTGGATGTGCCGAACACCGCCAACGGCACTCAGATCCAGCTGTGGGACTGCCACGGCGGGGCCAACCAGTCCTGGACCCACACCGCCGGCCGGCAACTGGTGGCCTCCGGCGGCAAGTGCCTGGACGCACGCGGTCAGGGCACGAGCAACGGTACCCAAGTGGTCGTCTGGGACTGCAACGGGCAGACCAATCAGCAGTGGAACGTCAATGCCAACGGCACGATCACCGGCGTCCAATCCGGACTGTGCATCGACGCGTCCGGCCTAGGCACCGCCAACGGCACCAAGCTCATCCTGTGGGCATGCCACGGCGGCGCCAACCAGAGGTGGACTATGGCTGCCGCCACCAGCTAGTCGGCCTCCCTCAACCAACTCCACGACCCAAAGGTGTGTGACCTCGCATGAAAAAACCTATGAGTGCGGCGGTATCCGCCGCTGTTCTCGCGGCAGGCGTTGTGGTGGCCGTCCTCACCGCTGCGTCGCCGGCCGCGGCGCATCCCGTCAACGCGGCGGACTTCCAGCAGATCGAGCTCGCCCGCGGTGTGGCCGAGATGGGCGAACCGATGTCGATGGCAGTGCTGCCCGACCGCTCCGTGCTGCACACCTCGCGCAACGGGGTGCTGCGCCGCACCACCGCCGCCGGAGCCACGAGCGTGATCGGCACGCTGCAGGTGTATTCCCACGACGAGGACGGCCTGCAGGGCATCGGAGTGGACCCGGGCTTCGCCACCAACCGGCACATCTACCTGTACTACGCGCCACCACTGTCCACTCCGGGCGGTGACGCGCCATCCACCGGCACGGACTTCTCGGCCTGGAACGGCGTGAACCGGTTGTCGAGGTTCACCCTCAACGCCGATTTCACGCTCAACATGAGCAGCCAGGTGACCGTGCTGGAGGTGGCGGCCAACCGGGGCATGTGCTGCCACGCGGGCGGAGACATCGACTTCGACGCGGCCGGCAACCTGTACCTGTCCACAGGGGACGACACCAACCCGTTCGATTCGAGTGGCTACGCACCGCTCGACGAGCGGAGCAACCGCAACCCGGCCTACGACGCGCAGCGCAGCGCGGCCAACACCAACGATCTGCGGGGCAAGGTGCTGCGGATCAAGGTGAACGCCAACGGGACGTACTCGATCCCGGCCGGCAACCTGTTCCCGCCGGGCACCGCGGGCACGCGGCCCGAGATTTATGCCATGGGCCTGCGCAACCCGTTCCGGTTCAACGTTGACAAGCCGACCGGTGCAATCTACCTCGGCGAATACGGGCCGGACGCCGGCAGCGCCAGCGCGACCCGTGGGCCCGCCGGTCTGGTGGAGTTCAACCGGATCACCTCGGCGGGCAACTACGGCTGGCCCTACTGCGTCGGCACCAACACCACCGCCGAGGCCTACGTGGATTACACGTTCCCGTCCGGCCCGTCGGGTGCCCGGTTCAACTGTGCCGCGCCAGTCAACGACTCGCCGCGCAACACCGGGTTGCGGAACCTGCCGGCCGCGCGCCCGTCGTGGATCAAGTACGACAACTGCTCGTTCGCCGCGTTCGGCTGTGGCTCCGAGTCGCCGATGGCCGCACCGGTGTACCGCTACGACGCCGCCAACCCCTCGACCATCAAGTTCCCGCCGGCGTTGGACGGGCACGTCTTCGCCACCGAGTTCGGCCGGCGCTGGATCAAGACCATCGACGTCAACGCCGACGGCACTCCCGGGCAGGTCAGCGACTTCCCGTGGCGCGGCACGCAGATCATGGACGCCGCGTTCGGTCCAGACGGTGCACTGTACGTCTTGGACTACGGCACCGGCTGGGGCGGTGGCGACGCCAACTCCGCGCTGTACCGCATCGAATACAACCCCGCGGGCAACCAGGCGCCGATCGCACGGGCAGCCGCCAACCGGACCTCCGGCCACGCGCCGCTGGCCGTGAACTTCTCCAGCGCGGGCTCGTCGGACCCGGAGGGCACCGCGCTGACGTACTCGTGGAACTTCGGTAACGGCAACACCTCCACCGCGGCCAACCCCAGCCACACGTACACGACCAACGGGGTCTACACCGCGACACTCACCGTGACCGACGCGGGCGGGCGCTCCGCTGTCGCCAACGTCATCATCACGGTCGGCAACACCGCCCCGACGGTCACCCTGACCACACCGATCAACGGCTCCCTGTTCAACTTCGGCGACAGCGTGCCGTACACGATCACCGTGTCCGACCCGGAGGACAGCGCCATCGACTGCAGCCGGGTCAAGCTCTCCTACAACCTGGGTCACGACAACCACGGTCACCTCATCACCACGCGCACCGGATGCTCCGGGACGATGCAGATCCCGGTGGACGGTGAGCACGACACCGCGGCGAACCTGTACGGCGGGTTCGTCGCCGAATACACCGACCTCGGCGCGAACGGGCAGCCGCCGCTGACCACGCAGGCGCAGCACGTCCTGCAGGTGCGGCACCGTCAGGCCGAGCACCGCGGCACCCAGTCGGGCACCGGCCTGTTCAGCAAGGCAAGCGCCGAGGGCGGGCAGACCGTCGGTGACATCCACAACGGCGACTGGATCGCGTTCGAGCCCTACGCGCTGGCCGGCGAAACCCGTTTCACCGCCCGGGTTTCCTCCGCCGGCTCCGGCGGCACGCTCTCGGTGCGCGCCGGCTCGCCCACCGGCACCGTGCTCGGCACGGTCACCGTCCCGGTCACAGGCGGCTGGGAGACCTTCAGGGAGGTTTCGACCACCCTGTCCAACGTCCCGGCCGGAACGATCACGCTGTATCTGACCTTCCATGGCAGCGGCACGGGCAATCTGTTCGACGTGGACGCCTTCACCTTCGGCACATCCACGGGCAGCCGCACCGGGCAGATCAGGAGCTCCAGCGGCAAGTGCGTGGACGTCAGCGGTGCCAGCTCCGCTGACGGGACGAAGATTCACCTGTGGACGTGCAACAGCGGCACCAACCAGCAGTGGACCATCGGAGCCGACGGCACGATCCGCTCGCTGGGCAAGTGTATGACCGCCAACGGCACCGCAGACGGCGCACTCGTGCAGCTGTGGGCCTGTAACGGCGGCACCAACCAGCAGTGGACATCGGGCGCTGACGGCACCATCCGGGCCTTGAGCAGGTGCTTGGACGCCAACGGGGGCAGTTCCGCCGACGGGACCCAGCTCATCATCTGGACCTGCCACGGCGGCACCAACCAACGCTGGACTCTACCCTGAGAGGAATCCGGTTATGCGACAAACAATGCGCAGCATCATCGGCGCAGCGGCGACGACGCTGATCCTGGCCAGCGTCGGCTGTCCGCCGGCGAGCGCCGCGGACACACCGTATGACGTGCTGGTGTTCTCCAAGACGGCGGGCTTCCGGCACGACTCCATCCCGCAAGGCATCCAGATGATCCGCGAACTTGGGGCGGCCAACAGCTTCACCGTGACCGCCACCGAGGACGCCAACCAGTTCAACGCCACCAACCTGGCGCAGTTCGAGGCCGTCGTCTTCCTCAACACCACCGGCGACGTGCTCAACGCGACCCAGCAGACCGCCTTCGAGAACTACATCCGGGCCGGCGGCGGGTATGTTGGCGTGCACTCCGCCTCGGACACCGAGTACAACTGGGCGTTCTACGGCGAGCTCGTGGGCGCCTACTTCGCCTCGCACCCGGCGATCCAGCAGGCAACGATCCGGGTCGAAAACCGCGCGCACGCCGCGACGGCCGGGTTGAGCCCGACGTGGGTGCGCACCGACGAGTGGTACAACTTCCGGACCAACCCCCGGTCGTCGGCTCGCGTACTGGCCACTTTGGACGAGTCGAGCTACTCCGGTGGCAGCATGGGCGCCGACCACCCGCACGCCTGGTGCAAGACGTACCAGGGGGGACGGTCCTTCTACACCGGCAGCGGACACACCCAGTCCTCCTACAGCGAGCCGGCGTTCCGGTCCCACGTGCTGGGCGGAATCCGGTACGCGGCCAACCGGACCAAGGCGGACTGCCGGCCGGAGACCGGCTACACCGCGCTCTACAACGGCTCCACCACAGGCTGGTCCCAGGCCGGGCCCGGCGGGTTCAGCAACAGCAACGGCACGCTGACCTCGTCCGGCGGGATGGGCATGCTCTGGTACAGCACCAAGGAGTTCCGCTCCTACTCGCTCAAGCTGGACTGGATGATGCCCGGCGATGACAACTCCGGTGTCATCGTCGGCTTCCCGCCGACAAGCGACCCGAACGCCGCCCTCAACACCGGCTACGAGGTACAGATCGATGCCACTGACACCGCAGACCGGACCACCGGGTCCATCTACGGGTTCAAGGCGGCCGATCAGGCGGCCCGTGACGGGGCGCTGAACCCACCGGGCGAGTGGAACACCTTCGAACTGCTCGTCGAGGGCGAGCGCCTGCAGGTGTTCCTCAACGGCGTGAAGATAAACGACTTCACCAACACCGATCCGGTACGGTCGCTGGCCTCCGGGCACATCGGCATCCAGAACCACGGCACCGGCGACGACGTGTCGTTCCGCAACATCCGGATCAAGGAGCTGGGCGGGACTCAGCCCCGCACCGGGCAGATCCGGAGTGCCAGTGGCAAGTGCGTGGACGTCAGCGGCGCGAGTTCCACCGACGGTTCGAAGATCCAACTGTGGACCTGCCACAACAACCCCAACCAGCAGTGGACGATCGGCTCGGACAACACCATCCGCTCGCTGAGCAAGTGCATGACCGTGGCCGGTGGCAGCACCGCAAACGGCGCGCTGGTGCAGTTGTGGACCTGCAACGGCTCCGGCTCACAGAACTGGACCGCCGGAGCCAACGGCTCTCTGGTGAATCAGCAGTCCGGCAAGTGCCTGGATGCCAACGGCGGCAGCTCCGCCGACGGTACCCAACTCATCATCTGGACCTGCCACGGCGGCACCAACCAACGCTGGACACTGCCGTGACCCATGAAGGAACGAAAGGAGACACAGCAGTGAGACAGTCATCCACCCGCTGGCTGGGGGCGACAATCGCCGTCCTGGCCGTGGCTGCCATAGGTGCGTATGCGCTCACGGCCGGTTCGCCCGCATCAGCGGCGAACTCCGCCGGCTGCGGCAAGGCCCCGACCCTGACCAGCGGCACGCGGACGATTCAAAGCGGCGGCAAGAGCCGCAGCTTCATCCTGAAGATCCCCGACAGCTACAACAACAACTACGCCCACCGGCTGGCCTTCGGATTCCACTGGTTGGGCGGCACCGCCAGCCAGGTCGCGGGGGGCGGATCCGATGGGTACGCCTGGGCGTACTACGGCATGCAGTCGCAGTCGGGCAACACGACCATCTTCGTTGCGCCCCAGGGGCTCAACAACGGCTGGGGCAACTCCAACGGCGAGGACGTGACGTTCACCGACGACATGATCAGGCTGATCGAAGCCGACCTGTGTGTCGACACGACGCAGCGGTTCTCGGTGGGCTTCAGCTATGGCGGCGCCATGAGTTACGCGCTCGCGTGCGCCCGGCCGACCGTCTTCCGTGCGGTCGTCGCCATCGCCGCCCCCGGCGCGATCAGCGGATGCAGCGGCGGCACCCAGCCGTTCGCGTACATGGGAATCCATGGCATCTCGGACAACATTTCCGCCGGACGGTCGCTGCGGGACAGGTTCGTCAGGAACAACGGCTGCACCCCGCAGAACCCGCCGGAGCCCGCACGGGGCAGTCTCACCCACATCATCACCGTCTACTCGGGCTGCCAGGCCGGGTATCCGGTGGTCTGGGCACCGTTCGACGGAGGTCACCAGCAGGGTCCGGTGGATGGGTGCGCCGGGTGTGAGAGCGGCGCCCGCAGCTGGGTCAAGCCGGAGGTGTGGAAGTTCTTCACGCAGTTCGGGTCCGGTCCGACGCCGAGCAACCCACCGACGAGCAGCCCGCCGCCCGGTCAGCAGAACGTCCAGATCGTGGGTGGTCAGTCCGGCCGGTGTGCCGACGTGCCCAACTCCAGCACCACCAACGGCACCCAATTGCAGATCTGGGATTGCCACGGCGGCACCAACCAGCGCTTCACCTACAACAGCAGCAGTAGGCAGCTGACCGTGTATGGCAACAAGTGCCTCGACGCCAGCGGACAGGGCACCAGCAACGGCACCCGTGTGGTGATCTGGGACTGCCACGGTGGCGCCAACCAGCAGTGGAACGTCAACGCCAACGGCAGCATCACGGGAGTCCAATCCGGACTGTGCCTGGACGCCAGCGGCAACGGCACCGCCAACGGCACCCTGCTTCAGCTGTGGTCCTGCCACGGCGGCGGCAATCAGCAATGGAGCTTGCGCAACTGACCGCGTTTTCGGGGCCGGGCGGAGTCACCGTCCGGCCCCGAACCGTACCTATCAAGGAGCAGAAAGTGAAACTTTTATCGAGGCGCGGCCTCGCATTGATGGTCAGCCTAGCCTGTGCCACGACCTTCCTTCCCGCCATCGCTGCCCCCGCCGCGGCGGACACCAGCCAGTTCATGGGCGTCAACTGGGCCCGTCTCGGCGACAACTTCCACGGCGGGACGCTGATCCTGCACGGGCTCAACGGCTCCGACAGCTACGCGACGGTGCGGGCCAAGGCCGACGCCGTCTACACCGGTTTCCAGAACAACCTCGGCGCCAACACCGTCCGGCTGCCGGTCAACACCTATAGCGTGGGCACCAGTTGGTGGAACGCCTACACCGGCGCCATTGACGCCGCCACCGACAGGGGCTTGAAGGTCATCCTGTCCTACTGGGAGGACGGGGTGGCGGCCAGGAGCGGCAGGATCGTCAACACCGGCGCCTTCAATTCCATGTGGAACACCGTTGTCGCCAAATACGGCGCCAACAGCCTGGTCTACTTCGAACCGATGAACGAGCCCGGCGGCCACAGCGCCACCGAGTGGGCCGACATCGCCGCCGCGTGGATCACCAGCCGCCCCTCAATCCCGAGGAACCGCATAGTCGTCAGCGGCGCCGGCCTGAACACCAACACCAAGGCCATGTGCGCCGACCGCCGCCTCGACGGGACCCTTCTTTCGCTGCACCACTACACGTTCTTCAGCGGTGCCAAGACCTACGACCAGTGGGTGGCCTACCTCAAAGACGCGATCGGCACCTGCGCCTCGCGGACCATCGTGGACGAGTTCGGCGCACCGATGGATACCGGCCTCAATTACCACGACGCCAACAGCACCGACAACTTCGTCCGCTACTTCCGCGCGACCACCGCCGTCCTGCGCGAGCTGCGCATGGGCTCGATCTACTGGCCCGGACTCGGCGGTAAAATCACCGCCGGGCAGAGCGACGACTGGTATGCCATGCAGAAGCTGCACGGCAGCGGCACCAACCTCACGCTGAGCACCCCCAACGCCAGCGGCCTGGATCGCCTCAAGTACGCCTGGGGCAGTGGCGGCAGCGTGCCGGTTGCCACCAACCTGAGAAACGTCGGCACGACTCGTTGCCTCGAAATCCCCGCGGGCACCACCAATGCTCAGGTGCAGGTGTCTACTTGCAGCACGTCGAGTGCTCAGCAGTGGACCCGGACCGACTCCGGGCAGATCACCGCCCTCGGCGGGCAGAAGTGCCTGGACGCCTTCGGCCGGGGCACGACCAACGGCACGGTTGTCGGAACGTATGACTGCAACGGCGGCGACAACCAGAAGTGGGTCTTCAACTCCGACGGCACGATCCGCGGCGTGCACTCCGGGCTCTGTCTCGACGCGAATCAGTCCACCTTCAAGGTGCAGCTCTGGTCCTGCTGGGGCGGCAACAACCAGAAGTGGCAGACGCACACCCCCTAGCCCGTAAGCCGGTTTCCCTCCTGTGAGGGAGGGAAACCGGGTCAACAACTAGCGATAGCCGGCCGCGATGATGTTGGCCTGTATCGCGTTCTCGGTCGCGTCGGACGGATAGCCGGTCACCATCGCGCCCTCATAGAACGTCCCGGCGCTGAGGTTGGCGCCGCCGCCGGGCTTGCAGCAGTCGCCGCCGCTGCCCAGGATGATGGCTCCCTGCTTTTTCATCGGGCTGTATCCGGGCGGAAGCGCGCCGTCCCAAAGCGTGAACAGGGTGCCGGACTGCGCGTTGGCGCCCTTGATCGCGAACCGCGTGGTCCCGTTGTTCTTCAGCATGGCCGTGACGAACTTACTGGTGAACGCCCTCTGGTTGGGGTTCCAGGACTGGCTTCCACCCGAGTAGAGGCCCCACTCCAGATCCGCCTGGACCCACGGGCCGGTTCCCGAGCACCCGCCGAACCAGCACTGCGTGCTGAAGTTAATGGCGTCCATGGCTCCGGCGGCGTCGGCGCTTCTCGTCGTCTCGCTGTTGCCGTAGTCGAAGCAGCAGCCGTTGTTGACGTGCGTGCCGCTGGTCACCATGTACATGCCTTCGGGGGCGCTGCCCGTCGGCACACCGGTCAGGTGGCCGTCGCGCCAATAGCTGTTGCCGGGATTGATGTAGAGCGAGTATGCCTTGTTGCCTCCGACCGTCAGCGACTCGGAGGTGGCGATCGCCGGGCGGCTCTGGCTCGAACCGGGGACCTCTGCCGACCCCTGATACCACAGGTTGTTTCCCCTCCCGGACTGGTCGTAGATGACGGTGATGACGCACGTGGTGCCGGCGCAGAACGAGTCCTGGGCCGCCGCGTTGGCGGAGCCGCCCGCGCTCAGGACCGGGATGTTGCGGGTCGTGTTGTCCGACGAGCGCCTGACTTGGTAGAGGTTGCCGTTGTACGAACCGTAGAGCGCTCGCACCGTGCTGTGAGCTGCTATGCAGGGCGTGCCGCCCGAGGCGTAGATGTCGCAGGGGCGGTCACCGGTCGGCGGTTGCGACGACGATGACGGCGACGGCGACGGCTGCGACGGCGAGGTCCACTGCTGGTTGCTCTGCCCGTGACACGACCAAAGGATGATGTTCGTGCCGTTGGCCGTGCCGGCGGCGTTGGCGTCGAGGCAGAGGTTCGATTGGACGCCGGTGATGGAGCCGTTGGCGTTCACATTCCACTGCTGGTTGTTCTGCCCGTTGCAGTCCCAGATGATGACGCGGGTGCCGTTGGCGGTGCCGCGCCCTTCGGCGTCGAGGCACTTGTTGCCGTACACCATGAGCTGCCGACCGGCCGTGTAGGTCCAGAGCTGGTTGGCGGCCCCATTGCAGTCCCACAACTGCATCTGTGTGCCGTTGGCGATGCTGGAGTTGGGGACGCTCAGGCAGCGTCCGGAGGCAACGCCCGAGATCTGGGCGGTCTGCCCGGGCTCGATGGCCGCCGTCACAGGCGCGGACAGCACCTTGCCGGTCTGCGACGCCAGAGCCGTACTGCCGGCGATCAGGGCGAGGATCAGCGCGCCGGCCACGACAGACGGTCTTCTGTAGCGGCGGCGCAGGAGGTTTGGAGTGACCATGGCGGTTCCTCACGTGTGGTTGAGTCAGGACTCGGCAGGAACGCCGGGCCGTAGAGGAACCGTCCACTCGGGACAAGCTGCGGCTGGGACAATGCCGACTCCTGAAACGGATGGTGGAGTGGACATCTCGCCCGCCGAGCGCGATCAGTCAAGACGTAGATTGCCCTACGGCGAAGGCCAAGTCAAGCGACGATTTTCGATTGTCCAATGGTGGAGCCGACGTATGCGCCGGCGAGGAGAAGATAGGCGCCGGCGGTTTGGGTGCAGGCGCGCTCATGCAGTGCGACGCCGGTGAGGGAGTCGAAATTCTCCGCGAAGCCGGAGCCTTCGCACAAGGCGCGAAACCGGTCGCTGATCTCGTCGGCCAGCTCCTGGTATCCACTGCGGCGTAACCCGTCTTCGATCAGAACCGTTGCCGACGCCGAGATCGGGCCCCGCCAGTGTCCTTCGGCCCGATAGTGCGGCGAGGCGGGCAGCTCTGTGGCCAGACCATGCTCGGTCAGGTGCGCGCGGATGCGCTTGGCGAGCGCGTCACGCATGTCTTCGGGCAACTGGTCGGCGAGCACGATCGGCATCAGGTCCAGCAGGCTGTCACTGGTCCAGGTGCGCTGGTTTCCGGCCGCACGTGCCGCGAACCGTTCCCCCGTCCACAATTCCAGCAACCCGGCGCGCATGCGGTCGGCGTCGAGGGCCCACGATTTGGCGTCGGCAGCGAGCCCGAGTTCGCAAGCCAGGTCTGCGAGCTCGCGCGTCTGCAACACCAGAAACGCCGCCAGATCGGCGGACTCGGTCGCGTGCCCCTGACCGAACGTGGTCGCGCTGTCCCAGCCGCTGTCACTGCCGTGTTGGTAATGCGCCAGGGCATGTCCGGGCACCCGGCGCGTGGTGAGCCAGAAGTTCGTCCAGCTCGCCAGCTCCCGATAGGCCTTGGTCAGCGTGATCTTGCCCAGCGTGGGGATCTGTTGCCGCAACCGGTGCAAGGCCCAGCCGTGGATGGGTGGCTTGACGAAGTGGTAAAGGACCTCCGAATGCGAGACGGAATCCGGCAGCGCGCCCGAGTCGTCTTGGTGCTCGAAGGGCAACCGGTATTGCGCCCAGGCGAGATCCGGCAGCCCGGACGCGACGGCGAGCGCGTTGACGCAGTGGTCCCAGCTCCACACCTTGTCCGCGCGATGTTTGGAGCCGAGGATTGCCGGGAGGGTGACGAATCCGGCCGGGCGGACGGTGGTCGACCACAGGATGTAGGCGGCGAGCTCGGCCGCCGGCGTGTCGGCGTTTCGCCACGGCGCGATCGAGTCGGCGTACCGGTGGAATCCGATGGCGCCGGCGGTGACGATCTGGTCGAAGGTCAGCACGGCTCGGTACGGAGGCCGGGCACTGTCGTATTCCTCGATCGCGATTTCCCACTCGCGGTCGTGCCGCATGGTGATTGCCCGTTTGCCCGGCCGGAGTTCCGGCGAGAGCGGCGTGACGCGGTACCTGCGGCCCGTCCCCGGGACGGCGCAAAGCCACGAGCCGTCGACCGGATCGTGCAGGAGGTGATTTCGCGAAGACGCCACTGCCAGGCGCAGGCCCAGCCCCACGCCCCGGACCCGTACGGTGTCGGGCGTCTCGTAGGCCAGCTCGATGCGGCCCTGCTCACCGGTCCAGGTCAATCGCGACGGCACGGCCGTGATGGTGGTCCGCGCCCGGCCATCGCCGAACTGCGGGGTGAACCGCAGCACCGGTTGTTGCCGCGTCTGGTGTGACACGAGGTGCACATCGCCCGCGTGGGTCGCCTCCCCGGCCACTTCTGCGAAGTTGAACCAGGATCCGCAGTAGCTGAACGGGATATCTCGTATCGAGAACTGCGCATGTTGCTTCATGTCCCCCATGGCGAAAGGCTCCTGTCGCCGTAGACGATGCCGCGCCCGTTGCCGGTGACGTAGACGCGGCCGTAAATCCGTGGGTCGCCAGTGATGGCGCAGCAGGCGTTGCCGTATTGATGCTGATCGTCGTTGATGCGCGCCCAGCCGGCACCGCCGTCATCGGAGCGGAAGAAGCCGCGTACGCCGCCTATTTGGGCGACGGCGTACACCGCCGGATAGGTGCGAGCGGGTGGCGCTTTGCCGAATCCGACGTTGTCGGCGCGCTCCACATTGGACAGGCGGGTGAAGCTCGCGCCCGAGTCCGTGGAGCGCCACATGCCGTAGGCGCCGACGGGGCTGCCGCCTGCCAACCAGATGTCGCCTTCGTGTCCCGGCACTGCCTTGAAGTACACACTGCCCTCCGCGGGCAGACCGGTCGCGGCGGTGGCCTGGAAGGTGGCTCCACCGTTGGCGCTCACGAAGAACGTGCCGTCCTTGAACGCATAGAACGTGTGAGGGTTGACCCGGTCGGATCTCACGACCGCATTCGGCGGCACACCGGTCGACTGCGCCCACGGCATCCCGAATCCTGCCGAGAAAACCACCGGCTGACCGGGATCGCCCGGCGCCCACACGAACCGGCGCCCGTCGGCGGAAACGGCGACGCTACCGCCGAGGCTGATCCCTCGCGGTTCGGTGTGCTGAAACCAGGTCGCGCCACCGTCGGTGGAGAACGCGATGTGGCAGTCGCTGGGCCGGTCGGTGAAGTCTCCGGCCCGCACGATCACGCCAGGGTTGCTTTCCGCGTAGTCCAGGCTCCGTGTGGTGGTGAACACGGGCCCGGTGAAGATGGTCGACGGGACGCGCTCCAGGTCATCGTGGCGGAATCCGCCGACGTCACCGAGCGCGCTGATCAGCGGCGGCCCGCTCGGCGGGCTGATGAGATCGATGACCGCGGTCTGCTCCAGCCCATTGACCATCGGTGTGATGATGACTGTCCCGCCGGAGTCCCAGTCGGTGAGGTTGTTCGTGCCGTAGATCGTCGCCCCGGTACCGTACATCATCCGATTGGGGTTGAAGGGGTCTATTTCGAGGGCCGCTGTCATCCAACCGAGCTTCGGGCTCGTCGCCGGTGGATCGGATTCCTCGCCGAAGGTGAGCCAGGGAATTGAGGAAATATCCATCGTGTACCGGACGGTGCGCTCGGAATACGTCGCCCATTCCCAGATGCCGGTCCAGCTGGCGCCCCCGTCGGTGCTGCGGAAGAAGATGGCGTCGGGCCACCACGACACCTGCGTCGTCACCATGATGGTTTCAGGATTCTGCCGGTCAAGCGTCAGCCCGCTGTAGCCGAAGTAGCAGTCGGGACTGCTGGAAGGGATCGGGCTGATGCGCGTCCACGCCGTGGTGGCGATGTCGTAGCGCCACACGTCACCCTTGGCGCCGTCGTAGGGTCCGGCGGTGTCGCTGGTGGCGATGTACAGCACGCGGTTCACCGAGTCCACGATCCCCTTGTGCGGCAGGTATTCGGCCGGCGCGCCCGGGATGGCCGACCAGGTGACACCGCCGTCTGTGCTGTGGTAGACCGGGTTGGCCGGGTCGGCCACACCGACGTAGATGCCTTGCGTGGCATGGCCTTCGCCCCCGGTTGACGCGTCGAAAGCGACCCAGACCACGCCGATCCGCTGACTGAGGTATCTCTCGGGATCGCTGGGGTCGGGCGCGTAGTCCCCGCTGCCGGGAAAGCCGGCGACCCTCGCCCAGCTGGCTCCCGAGTCGGTGCTGCGCCACAGGCCGTTGCCGTTGGGCGCACCCAGGTAGAGGATCGCGTTGTGGTTGGGGTCGATCGCTAGCCGCTCCCCCATCCCCCGGCCGGGCATGTTGGCGCCCAACTTGAACGGCAGTGGGCTGATCTCCCAGGTGTCGCCCCGATCGACCGAACGCAGGATCGCGCCGTTGTTCGGATCCCAGTCGTTGGTGTACATCCCCACGGCCGCGTACACCCGGTCGGGATCGATCGGGTCGGTGGCGACACTGGCCACGCCCTGATATCCCCAGTTATCCCATCCCACCCAGTCGAGCAACGGGATCCACGACTGCGTGCTTTCCTCCCAGCGATACATTCCGCCGATGTCGGTGCGCGCGTAGATGAGGTTTGGCCGGCTCGGGTTGCACACGATGCCGGTGACGAACCCGCCTCCGCCGATCCGCACATTGCGCCAGACATAGGGATCGGATCTGGGCACCGCGAGCTGAGCGGTCGATGGCCGGCCACCCATCATCGATCGTGCCGTTGCCGTTGCGGATCGCTGATCAGTCCGGCGGCCGCCAGTTCCGACCATACGACCTCGGGGATGTGCCCGGCGAGCCGCTGCGTCGCGTCGGTGAGCTGACTGGGCGTGCCCGCCCCCACGACGACGGAGACGACCGCCGGGTGGCGAAGCGGGAAGGCGAGTGCGGCCTCCGGCAGGGTCACGCCGTGGCGCTCACAGACATCGGCAATCGCGTGCACCCGGGAGACCAAATCCGGCGGGGCGGGTGCGTAGTTGTAGCGAGCCTGCGAGTCCGGCCGCGGCCGGGCCAGCAGACCGGAGTTGTAAACCCCGGCGATGACCACACCAACGCCGTTTTCGGCGGCTGCGGACATCAGCTCGTCCGCCTGTTCCAGCAGCGTGTAGCGCCCGGCGCACATCACCACATCGACGTCGTGACCACGAACCAGCTCGGTCAGGTGCTGCGCGATGTTCATTCCCGCGCCGATCGCCCCGACCACACCCTCGTCTCGAAGCTCAAGCAGCGCGGGCAGTCCCTCGTCGAGCGCCTGCCTCCAGTGGTTCTCCGGATCGTGGAGGAAGGCGATGTCGATCCGGTCCAGGCCGAGGCGCTCCAAGCTGTCACCGATCGAACGCCGGATCCCTTCACGGCTGAAATCCCAGCGCCGAACGGTCCGGGCGGGGACCGCGAATCCCTCGTTGTCCTGCTCGCCCGCGAAGGCCGGATTGGGTTCGAGCAGCCGTCCGACCTTTGTGGACAGTATGTAGGAATCACGGGGCAGCCCATGCAGCAGCGAGCCGAACCGCCGCTCGGACAGGCCGAGACCATAGTGGGGAGCGGTGTCGAAGTATTTGATGCCGGCTTCCCACGCGGCCTCGAATGTCTGCGCGGCGGTGGCGTCGGACACCTCGCGGTAGAGGTTGCCCAGCTGGCTGCCGCCCAGTCCGAGCCGGCTGAGCGAAACAGGCGGACGGGTGCGGCTCATCGACCCAGCCATCCCCCGTCAACGGGAAGGACGATGCCGTTGACGTAATCCGATGCGGCCGAGGCGAGGAAGACGGTGGCGCCGGCGAGGTCGTCTGCCTCACCCCATCGCCCCGCGGGAATGCGCTCGACAATGGCACGGTTGCGGTTGGGGTCGTCACGCAACGCCTGTGTGTTGTCGGTGGCGATGTAGCCGGGGGCGATGGCGTTGACGTTGACTCCGTGCGGCGCCCACTCATTGGCCAGCGCTCTGGTGAGCCCGGCGATCCCGGACTTGGTCGCGGTGTAGGCCGCCACGTTGATCCCGCCTTGGAAGCTCAGCAGAGACGCGGTCAGCACGACCTTTCCGTGGCCCCTGCGCACCATCTCCCGCCCTATCCCGCGGGTCAGCACGAACTGGCTGGACAGGTTGACCGCGAGAACGTGGTCCCACATGTCGTCGGTGTAGTCCACCGCTGGTGCGCGGGCGATCGTGCCGGCGTTGTTGACCAAGACATCCACCGGCCGGTCGAGCTCGCACAGTCTCTGCGCCAGCGCCTCGACCTCGGCCCGTTCGGCGAAGTCGCATCGGTACCCGGTGAATTTCCCTCCGGCGGCCTCAACCTGCTGCTGCACCAGGCTTTCCCGCTCCTCCATGTTGGCGGAGACCCCGATGATGTCCGCGCCGGCTCGGGCGAGGGCGACGGCCATGGCCAGACCGATTCCGCGCCGGGCGCCGGTGACCACGGCGAGCCTTCCACTCAGGTCGAACAGTTCAGGCATCGACACTTTCCTCCCCCACCCGGCAGTCGATGAGCACCTTCATGACGTCGCCACCGGATTCGAGTGCCGAGAACGCATCCGCCGCGGACGCCAGCGGTTGGACCCGGGATACCAGCCGGTCGGCCGGGATGGTCCCGTCCGCCACCAACCGCACGGCCTGCTCGAAGTCGGCCCGCTCATACACACGGGCTCCGATCAGGCTCAGCTCGCGCCAGAACACCTGCTGCAGGTTCACCGCTCGCGGCGCCGGGTGGATGCCGACTACCACCATCCGCCCGCGGACGCCCAGCGCTGAAATGGCCGTCGTCACCCCGGGTTCGGCCCCGGAGACCTCGAATGCCACGGCCGCCCCGGCACCACCGGTGCGGTCCTCGACGTGCCCACCGATATCGGTTTCTTGCGGGTTCAGCGTTTCAAGGCCCAGGCCCTCGGCGAGCTTGCGCCGGTGCGGGTTGGGTTCCACCAGGACGACATCGGCTCCCACCGAACGGGCCACGCAGGCGATGAGCACGCCGATCGGGCCGCCGCCCACCACCACCGCGAACTCGCCGGCCGCAAGACCCGCGCGCCGCACGTCGTGCACGGCCACCGCGACCGGCTCGACCAGCGCGGCGCCGCGCAGTGGCGTCCCCTCCGGGATGCGCACCAGCACCTCGGCCGGCACCGTCCATCGCTCCTGCATCGCCCCCGGCGAGTCGATGCCGAGAAAGTTCAAGCGCTGGCACACATGCCGATGGCCGGCCCGGCACGCGGGGCACGAGTCGCACCAGCGCAACGGCATCACCGTCACGGGATCGCCGACACTCCAATCCGCGACGTCCGCGCCGACGGCGGCGATCCGGCCGGACATCTCGTGCCCGAGCACCGCCGGGACACGCACCCGGCCGTCCATCGCACCGTGCCGGATGTGCAGGTCGGTTCCGCAGATGCCGGTGAACGCGACCGCGATCTGCACCTGTCCACGACCGGGAGGCAACGGGTCCGACTCGCCCACAGCGATCGTCCCGTTGCCGGTGTAGCGAGCAACGCGCATGAATCACTCCTTGCTAGCTTCGCGCTTCCGCGATCAGGCGTTGTCCGGCGCGTTCCGGCCGGACGTGGGGTCCGTGGTAGGTCACCGTGTGGGGCCGTCGCGCCCGTGCGGTGATGGTCTCCTCGTCGATGCGGATGCCCAGACCGGGCGAGTCGCCGAGGACGAAGGCTCCGTCTTCCACGCGCATGTCCACGGTCAGGCCGACCGGGGGGTCAAGGTCCTGCAACTCGCTGACGATGTGGTTGGGTACCGACGTGGCGGCGTGCAACAGCGCGACGGGAATGTTGCCGACCGGGCTCACCGGCAGGTCGTGGGCGTGTGCCAGGGCGGCGACGCGCAGGAAGTGGGTCACTCCCCACACCGCCGCCGTCTGCACGATGTCCACCGCCCCGGCTGCCAGCAGGGGACGGAACTGCTCCAGCCCGGTGAGGTTTTCGCCGGTGGCTACCGAGGCCCGGATTCCACGCCCGACGGCGGCGTGCCCTTCGGCATCCCAGCGCCGCACGGGCTCCTCCACCCAGGTGAGATCCACAGTGCGTTCCAGTTCGCCGACGTGACGGACGGCCTGCTTGCGCGTCAACGACTCGTTCACGTCGAGCATCAGGGCGGGACGCATCCCGTTTCCGGCCTGGGTCAGCACGTCGCGCACCAACAGCAGCCGGCGCAGGTCCCGCTCGACGTCGAGGCCGCCCTTGAGTTTGGCCGCCCGCAGACCGCGTTCGGCGTAGACCTGATAGACCGCGACCAACTCGTCGTCATCGAGGTCGATGTCCAGACCCGAGGCGTAGGCGGGTACCGTCCGGTCGCGTCCGCCCAGCAGGCGCCACAGGGGTTCTCCGGCCGCCTTCGCCTTGATGTCCCACAGGGCGGTGTCGAGCGCGCCGATGGTTCCGAAGACCACCCCGGCGTGGCCGGCCTTGAACGTCTGCCGCAGCATGCGGTCGTAAAGGGCGGTCACGCAACGCGGGTCCTCGCCGGCGATCGCGGCGAAGACCGCCTCCAGCTCCACATGCGGTCCAATCCCGACGCCGGTGATTCCCTCGTCGGTGTCCACCAGAACGATCGATATCGCGGTGACCCCTTCGGGGAACACGCCGTTGGCGTCTCCGACGGGCCGGAACCATTCCTGGACCGTCCTCAGGGTACGAAACCCGGTGATCCTCATTGTCAGCCTTTCGTGGAACCGGCCGTGACGGCATCGGCGATCTGGCGCTGGAACACGAGATAGACCACCAACACGGGCACGGCGGCGATCAGCACCCCGGACGCGAACGTCGGGATGTCGCTGGAGTACTGACCGCGCAGCGAGGTGACGCCCACCATGAGCGTCCGATGTTGCGCGGACGGCATCATGAGCAGGGCGATGAGCACGTCGTTCCAGCAGAACAGGGCGTCGAGAATGCCGACCGACAGCAGCGCCGGACTGCCCATCGGCAACATGATCCGCCGGAAGACGCCGTACACGGTGTTCCCGTCGATGCGGGCCGCGTCCACGATCTCGCGCGGGATGCCGCTGTAATAGCTGGCCATCAGATAGATGGTGAAGGGAAGGAACTGCGCGACGTAGGCGAGGACCAGCCCCGGATAGGTGTCGATCAGGCCGGCGTCGGCCATGGTGCGGGCGAGCGGCACCATGATCACCTGGAACGGGATGAACAGCGCCGCGAGACAGCCCAGGAACAGCGCTCGTGAGCCACGGAACCGCAGGTGGCTCAGGGCGAAGCCGGCCATCGAGCCGAACAGCAGAAGCAGCGCGACGGAGGCGGCAACGACGATGAGCGAGTTGACGAAGTACCGCGCCATGCCCGCGCTCGTCCACGCGGTGACCACGTTGTCCCAATTCAGGGAACCGGCTGGGGAGAACCGGTCGAGGATGTAGTCATGCCGGGTCTTCATCGCGACGTTGGCCGTGAACACCAGCGGATAGATGGTCGCCAAAGCGAGGGCCATCATCGGCACGGCGACGATCCATGTGCTTGCCCGGGGGCCGCGCATCAGTCCTCCCTCCCCGCGCGGCGCAACAGCGCGATCTGCACGAGCCCCATCACGAGCATGATGAGGAACAGGACCGTCGATGCCGCGGAGGCCAGCGCCGGACGGTTCATCTGCCCCTGCTGCACCCAGATGTAGTACTCCGGCAGATAGGTCGATCCGCCGGGACCGCCACTTGTCATGACGTAGATCAGGCCGAACATCGACGTCAGCATTCCGATCATCGTGGTAACGAAGACGAACTGGATGGTGCGCGACAGAGCGGGGATGATCACGTGCCAGATCATCTGCGCCACGGTGGCCCCATCGGCTCGCGCCGCGTCCACCAGCGTGGGATCAAGCGTCGAGAACCCGGCGAGAAAGACCACCAGGGCCATCCCGAAGGTCGCCCAGATGTGCACTCCGACGACGGTGAACATGGCGACCTTCGGATCGCCGAGCCAGTCGACCGGGCCCAGACCGATGCCCTCGATGAGGGAGTTGAGCGGGCCGTCGAAGGCCAGGAGCAGATTGAAGATCGATCCCACGATCACCGGCGAGAGCACGGCCGGGAAAAAATACACGCTGCGGAAGACCCGATGACCGGGCACGCGCAGGAAGATGAACGTCGCCAACAGGCCCGGGACCGCGACCGCCACCGGAAGCAGCAGCGCCAGCAGCCCGACGTTGCGCAGCGCGATCTGGAAAACCGGATCACTGAGCAGATCGGCGTAGTTGTCCAGACCCACCGGCATCCCGTCGCGATCGCCGTCGCCGGTGAACGAGAAGTTGACGCCGAGCAGCAGCGGCCACAGCCGTAGCCCCAGGATGATCAGAAGCGCCGGAGCCACCAGCACATACGGGGCCAGGCGGTCACCCCGGAAGCGGCGCGGCGCCCGTGGGGTTTCCGCTCGCGCCTCCCATCGCCGGCGGGAGGCGAGTCCCCTTGCCTCGTCGGTCCACTCGGCACCAGCCGAGTGGACCGACGTTGAACGTCCTACCGGCACGCCGATCAGCTCGCCTTGTCTGACTCGGCCAGCTGCTTGAGAGCGTCGTCGACGCTGACCGACCCGGCGATGATCTGCTGGGACAGCCGCCCCATCAAGTCTTGGGTCTTGGACGAGAGCGCGACGTGCAGTGCCGGCTTGCCGTCCTTGAGGCTGGACACGATGGTGGTGACCGCGGGACCCCCGTCCGACGTCTTGACGGTGGTGTCGGACACGATTGCGCCGGCGCCGGTGTAGAAGGCGTGCAGCGCATCGATTGAGGTCAGCGACCGCACGAGGTCGGCGGCGAGGGCCGGGTTCTGGGTCCATTTGGCGATCCCGTAACCGATTCCGCCGTCGTAGGGAAGGCTGGGTGTCGTGCCGGAGGTGATCACGGGGGCCTGCATGACGCCGACGTTGTCGGCGCCGAGGAACTCCCGGAAGTCCTTCCAGTGCCCGATGTCCGACATCAACCCGATGATGTTGACGGCCTTACCGGAGCTGAACAGCCCGAAGGCGTCGTTGAACAGGGCGGTCGAGTTGGCGCCCTTGTTGTTCAGGCCGGAGTCGTTGGCCTCCTTCCAAAGCTCGAACATCCGCTTCACATTGGGGGAGTTCCAGTCGCGCTTGCCCGCGATCCAGTCGGTGTATTCCTTCGGCGTCAGGATGCCCGAGCCCAGGCCCGACATGAAGAACTGGATGCCGGCGCCCTCCTTGTTTCCCACGGCGAAGCAGGTGGCCTGGGTTGCCTTGGTGATGGTCGCGCAGTCGTTGACGAAGGCGCTCCATGTGGTCGCCGGGCGGTCGGGGTTGAGCCCGGCCTTCTTGTAGAGCGCCTTGTTGTAGTAGATCGGGTGACCCTGCAGCGTGATGGGCGCGGCATAGACCTTGCCGTCCTTGGCGAACGCGTCCCAGCCTGCCAGCCGCTGCTTGTCCGCGGCGATGAATTCGTCCAGCGGGAGCAGAGCGCTCACCCGATCGCGCAGCTGGCCGCCGCCGTTGAACAGCATGACGTCGGGACCCTTGCCCGACTGGATGGCCGTCCCGAGCAGCGTGTAGTACTGATCGAAGGGCTGGGCCACGAACTCCACGGTCACGCCCGGGTGTTTCTTGGCGAAGTCGGCCTTCGCCTTCTCCACGTAGGCAGCCGCGGTCTTGTCACCGGACTTCCAATCCCAGACCACGAGCTTGCCGCCCGCCGCGTCGGAGGGGTTCTTCGTCCCGGAAGCACTTCCGCAACCGGCCAGGACCAGCGCCGCCGCCAGGACGGCCGGCCAGAGTGCTTGCTGTTTCATCACTGCTCACTCCTCGAGAGAGGGCCGAGGACCGGCCGTCAGATTGCCCGCAAACATAAGTCGTATGATGTGTGATGTCAACGGTCTGCGTATACTGAGCCCGCGAGTCGCCCCGCTCGCAGTTGGGCACCGGAGGAAACATGACGGCACCGCACCAACCGGCCGTGAGCGCTTCGCCGCCCCCGGCCTGGGCTCAGCGACCCGCCAACCTCGCCAGCGCGGTGGCCGCGGAGCTGGTGGAGCGCATCGTGCGCGGGGTCCACCCGCCCGGCGTGGTGCTGCCGCCCGAGCCGGCCCTCTGCGAGACGTTCTCCGTGAGCCGCACAGTCGTCCGCGAAGCGGTGAAGATGTTGCAGGAGAAGGGACTCGTGCAGGTCCGCCAGGGAGCCGGGACCACGGTCACGCCACCGGCCATGTGGAACATGCTCGACGAGCTTGTCCTCGCGGCGAGCATCGCCGAAGACGACGGCCTGGACGTCCTCGACGATCTCGTGGTCACCCGGCGCCTGCTGGAGTCGGACATGGCCAACGTCGCCGCGCGGGTGGCCACCCCGCAGGTCGTCGAGCGGCTGCTCGAACTGGTGGACCGGATGGACACACTCGTCGACGACCACATCACCTACGCCGTGCACGACCGCGCCTTTCACGATGTGATCATGCAGGCCTCCGGGAACCGCATCGCCCGTGCCGTGGTGCGCGCGCTGGAGAGCCAGGTCATCAACACGGCCAGATACATGGGCCATCCCGAGCGTGCGTTGTGCGTGGCGTCCAACCGGGGTCATCGCCGCATCTATGAACGCATCGCCGCGCACGACCCCGACGGTGCCGCCGAGGCGGTCTTCACCCACATCACCGAGGCCTGGCTGGTCAGGCGCATGGGTCCGGGCGATCCGGTGCGGCTGCAACGTTAGGCCCATTCTGACTCCCGTGATGGTTCAGTGGTTGTTGGTGCTGCGCGCCGCAGCGCCCACCGCGAGCGCGGCGCGCAGCATTCCTTTCATCCGTTGGCCTTCCTACTGCATGGAGACGTCGTCGACGTAGAGGTTGTCGGTGCCCGCTGCCGTCTCGACGTAGAACGTGGCGCCGGACAGCGTGCCCGTCCACGACACCGTCGCGGTGCCGGTGAGCAGCGTCCAGCCGTTGGCGTTCACGGTCGCCGCCGGTGTCAGCTGGACGTAACTGGTCGACCCGTTGGCGGTGAGCGCCAGCGTCGCCTTCGCGCTGGGCGTGCCGGACTGCGTGCGCACCCACACGTTCGTCGTGTAGCTCTTGCCGTTGGTCAGCTTCGCCGTGACGTCCTGACCCGGCCCGTTCCACGAGCCGGTGCGCCCGGTGATCAGCAGCGATCGCGTCCCGCCGTGCGTGACAGCGGTGTTGGACGACAGCGTCCCGCTGCCGAACACCGACCAGCCGGTGGCGCCGCCTTCCGTGTCGCCGTTGGTGAGCACATTTCCGCCGCCGCCGGGCGTGCCGCTGAACTGCCACCAGTTCAGGTTGAACAGCGAGCCGCCGCCACCGGTGAATCTGAGATACAGATCGTGGGTTCCGGCGGCGCCGTTCAACGAGCACGAAACGGTGGTCCAGGTCTGCCAGCCGCCGGTGCCCGGCACGCGGCATGTCCCGACAAGTGTGCCGGTGGCACTGCCCAATCGGAGCTCGATGTTGCCGCCACTGGTCGCTGAGGCAACCCGCGCGGAGAAGGAGGTCGCACCGGTGCCGAAGTTGACGCCCTTGACCTTGATAGAGTCGCCGTTTTCGATCCAACCGACGTTCATCCCGCCTTCGGTGGACGGCTCCGTCTCGACGCCGGAGGCCCACGCGATCGTCTCGGCTTCCTGGCGCACATAGGGATTGAGCGTGCCGACTTGGGGCGGACCCACGGTGGTCATGTTGATCGTGGGGAACGTGCCGTTGGCGTTGTAGGCGAACCGTTCCACGGCCACCGAGCGGGTGAAGCCACCACCGCCGGGCAGTGCGCCGTTGTGGTAGAAGAAGTACGAGCCGCCGTTGAAATCGATGACCCCGGCGTGGTTGGTGAAGCTGCCGCCCTGCCTCGGCATGATGGTGCCGCGATAGGTCCACGGTCCGGTGGGGCCGGGGGCCGTGGAGTAGGCGATGTACTCGGAGCAGCACTCCGCCGCGAACACCATGTAGTACAAGCCGTTGCGCTTGTACACCCACGGACCCTCTTCATAGAGGGTCGGACGGCTGGTGCTTCCACTGCGGGCGCCAAATCCCGCCGTGGTAAGGGGAATCCGGGTCGGGCTGCCCGAGTAGGAGATCATGTCGGCGTTCAGCCGCACATACCACAGGTTCGGGTTGCCGTAGTACAGGTACGCCTGCCCGTCGTCGTCGATGAAAACCGAGGGGTCGATCTCGGCGTTCTCGATCAGCGGGCGGCCGAGGGCGTCGCGGAAGGGCCCGGTGGGACTGTCCGAGACCCCGACCCCGATGGCCTGTGATCCGTTGGACCGTCGCACCGGCACGTACCAATAGAACTTGCCGTTTCGCTCGATGGCCTGGCCCGCCCAGGCGTCGGCGCTGGCCCAGCTGAATGTGGACAGGCTCATCGGCGAGCCGTGATCGGTCCAGTTCACCATGTCCGCCGACGACCACACCCGCCACTCACGCATCGTGAACCACGTCGACCCGTCCTCGTCGTGCCCGGTGTAGAGGTACACCCGGCCGTTGTGCACCAACGGAGCCGGGTCGGCGGTGTAGATGGTCTGGACTATCGGGTTGTCCGCACGGGCAACGGCGGGAAGAAAAGTCGTGACACAGAGCAGGCTTGTTATCAGAGCGATGCCACGCCTCGATACGAGTTTCACCATTGCTCCTTGATAGGCATGCGAAGGGGCCGAACGGCGATCGCTCGGCCCCGAAAACGCGGTCAGTTACGGAAGCTCCATTGCTGGTTGCCGCCGCCGTGGCAGGACCACAGCTGAAGCAGCGTGCCGTTGGCGGTGCCGTTTCCACTCGCGTCCAGGCACAGTCCGGATTGGACTCCGGTGATGGAGCCGTTGGAGTTGACGTTCCACTGCTGGTTGGCTTGGCCACTGCAGTCCCAGATCACCACACGGGTGCCGTTGCTGGTGCCCTGTCCGCTGGCGTCCAGACACTTGTTGCCGTACACGGTCAGCTGCCTGCTGCCGGCGTTGTAGGACCAGCGCTGGTTGGTGTTGCCGTGGCAGTCCCACAACTGGGTCTGCGCACCGTTGGCGGTGCTGACCCCGGCCACGTCGACACAGCGACCCGACTGAGCCCCGACGATCTGGACGTTCTGCTGACCGGGCGGCGGGCTGCTGGCAGGCGGGCTGCTGGTCGGCGGGTTGCTGGGCGACGGGCCGCCGACGAACTGCGAGATGAACCGCCACGCCTCGCCCTTGGTCCAGGTCCTGACGCCGTCCTCGCAGCCGGAGCATCCCTCCACCGGTGCCGGACCGTGACCGCCGTCGAACGCCGCCCACTGCACCGGGAAGCCTGCGCGGCACGAATACGTGGTGGTGATGTGCCTGCCGCTGCCCTGCCCAGGCTCCGGCGCGTTCTGGGCCGCACACCCGTTGTTACGCAGGAATCTGTCGCGCAGCGACCGGCCCTGAGAAATGTTGAGCACGTTGTCCGAGATCCCGTGGATCCCGAAGTAGGCGATGGGCTGGCTGCCGTCGCTGCATCCGCTGAGCTGAGCACCGGCGTAGACCACGACGGCACGGAAGACGTTCGCCCGGCTGCATGCGAGCGAGTAGCTCATCCCGCCGCCGTAGCTGAAGCCCATGGCGAAGCGCAGCGAGGTGTCGACGCAGAGGTCCCCCTCGATTCGCCGGATCATGTCGTCGGTGAAGGTGACGTCCTGATTGTTGGAGTTGGGCCAGCCGTTGCCGAGGCCCTGCGGCGCCACGAGAATCGCGGTGTTGTTGGACTGTTCCTGCATCCCGTAGTACGCCCAGGCGGCCCCGCTCGATCCGCCCGTCGAGACATCGTTCATGGTGCCGCCTCGCCAGTGATAGGCGAAGATGATCCGGTACGGGGTGTTGTTGTTGTAGTTGTTGGGCCTCCGCAGGATGAACTGGCGGTTCTGGCCACCGCTTTGAATGGTGTGGGTGCCGTTGCCCATCGTCGGCGTCCGGCCGCAACCGGACGAGGGTGCGGCCGACGCGGATGGGCTGGTGCCCGTCACGGCATACGCCGCCGCGGCGGCGACGGCCAAGGCGGCCACCGCCGCCGGCAGCCAACGGGTGGATGTTTGTCTCACTGCGTTGTCTCCTTTGTACTTGGGGAGCGATTGCACTGCCGGTCACACCGCGGTGATGGTCCAGTGGTTGTTGGTGTTTCGTGTTGGGCGCCCACATGGATGCGGTGGAACCGGCGGTGATGTTGCCCATGCCGTCGAGTGCGGTGTTGGTGCCGCGGTTGACGATTTGGTACCCGGCAGTTGCCCACGCTGGTCAGCCGCCACTGCTGGTGGTAGCCGCCGACCGCGGCCGCGGCGCGGCAAGCAACGCGCGGCGATTGGGCCGGGATGGGTTGAGGGGACCGGACATGCCCGCCAACCTTTCTAGTCGGTTCCCCGCGAGGGCGTCGCCCCGGCTGCGCAGGCCCAAGGCGACGGCCCTCGCGGGTGCTCAGCAGGTGGAGTTGGTCTGGGTGCGCAGGGCGAGCCGCCACGGCAGGGCGCTGTCGTCGCCGGAGTTGGGATCCCCGGGCCGGCCACTTTGTCGCGGCCGGGCTGTCAAGGAAGCCATCGTCAATCCCTTCTCGGTGGGCAGCAAGCCTCGTCACGCATCGCGTTGCGGCGCTTGCCTCCAGGACGCCCGCGGGTGGCCCGGCTCCTAACCACGCGGTTTCGCTTCGCGGACGGGGTCCCGCTGCCTCAGGACCGATCCGTTCATGATCCAAGGAATGTGAGCGTTAACATCTCGGAGTTTGCTAAAGGTACCGAAAGGAAAGAGATCAGTCAATACCTCTTTTTATACTGCTATATAGTGCTTCATCCGACGCGCACGGCGATGCCCTGCGCCGCTTGCGTGTGGTTCGAAACTATGACGAAACGCGGCCGTCATGGGATGTCTTTATAACCCCTGCCATACGGATTCGTCTAGAGTTCTCGGAAACCCGAAACACGTCAAGTAATTCTTCAATCGGCACGACAAAGTCGTTGCCTCGATCTCGTGGAGACATGGGATTGCCTTGTGCGAAACGGTCGCACACGGCAACCTTCTTCTGAGCTCCGGCCTCGTCCCGGACCGAACGCCCAAGGAACTTCACATGTCGCAAACCGAGAAGGCCATGACCCGCATACGTGAGCTCATCCAGTCGGGCGAGCTCCCGCCGGGATCCAAGCTGCCGCCCGAACCTCAACTGGCCGCCGAGCTGGGCGTGGGGCGCAACATCATGCGGGAGGCCGTGCGGGCGATGGTGGCCGCGCGGGTGCTTGAGGTGCGCCGGGGCAACGGCACGTTCGTGACCAGCCTGGAGCCGAAACTTCTGCTGGAAGGCATCGGCGCGGCCGTGGAGCTGCTCCAGGGCGACACGATGCTCGAGCTCACCGAGGTGCGCCGGTTGTTCGAGCCGGCCGCGACCGCGCTGGCCGCCACCCGGATCACCTCCGTCCAGCTGGCGGAGATCAAGGGACACCTCGACGCGATGCGCACGGCGGCCGATGATGTCGAGTTGCTCAACAAGCACGACGCGGCGTTTCACCGCGCGGTGTTCGCCGCCACCGGCAACCAGACCCTGTCGACGGTGCTCGACGGCATTTCCAGCCGCACGGTGCGCGCACGGGTGTGGCGCGGACTGGTTGACGCCGCGGCCGCGGGCCAGACACTGCGCGAACACGAGGCGATCTACGCGGCGCTGGTGTCCGGCGACGCCATCCGCGCCCACGCCGCGGCCCTGATGCACATCACCACGACAGAGACATGGCTGCGTCAGCACCTGCGCGAAGAACCGTAGCACCGAGCCATGGGATGAATGCCCTCCAGACATAGTCGAAAGTGGAGCGGCAGCCCGTGCTCCATGGGGGCTTCCCCAGCAAATTCGCAAACATGAGACGTCACACCTTTCCAAGCGTGGGATGTCGTGGTTACGATTCCGTGCAAACACCGGCCGATATAGATGAGCTCCGTGTCACCGTTCTCGCCCGCCGCCTGACGAGAGCGGCCGCAACGGTGCCAGGGCTACTGCCGACCCGGCGGCCATCGCCCGGCACCTTGCTCCACATAGGTCACCTCGGTCGCATCGGCTCGATGCGGCGCTTCCCCGGGGAGGTTCACCATGTCCGCCGAGAGCCGGTTACCGGCTCGACTCCCGCCTCG
This sequence comes from Allorhizocola rhizosphaerae, assembly GCF_003426775.1. Classification (GTDB taxonomy): domain Bacteria; phylum Actinomycetota; class Actinomycetes; order Mycobacteriales; family Micromonosporaceae; genus Allorhizocola; species Allorhizocola rhizosphaerae. The sequence goes on from NZ_QJUG01000001.1 coordinate 115,800, forward strand.
GTGTGCGCCGCTCAACCAAACAATCCCCCTTGAGGAGATTCGCATGTCCCTATCCTCACCCTCCGTCCCGCACGGGCTGGCCCGGCTGGCCGTGGCAGGACTGATGACCGCGGCCGCCGCGGTGGTCGTGGCTGCTCCCGCGTCGGCCGCCACGACGACTCTCTACGCGTCGCCGAACGGGTCCGGCACGGCGTGCTCATCGGCGCAGCCGTGCTCGCTGACTCAAGCGCAGGCAGCCGTCCGTGCGCTCGTGCCGACGATGAGTGGAGACATTGTCGTGCAGCTCGCCGGCGGAACCTACGCCCTGAGCTCACCGCTCACCTTCACCGCGGCCGACTCCGGTGCCAATGGCTACACGGTGTCCTGGCAGGCGGCGGCGGGCACGCGCCCGATCATCTCCGGCGGGCAGCGCGTGACCGGCTGGACGCTGGCCGACTCCGCCCAGAACATCTGGCGGGCCAACGTCGGTACCGGATTCGACACGCGGCAGCTCTACGTCAACGGCCGCATCGCCACGCGCGCCCGGACACAGGTCAACCGGGCCGACTTCACCTTCACCACCACCGGTCTCACCTTCACCAACGGTGCGCTGTCCTACCTGAACAACCTCACGAACCAGGATCGGATCGAGCTGGAATCGGTCAACTCGTTCACCGATCGGTACGCGCCGGTGCAGTCGATCAGCAACAACCGGCTCACGATGGATCAGCCCGCGTGGAACAACAACACCTGGGGCTACGACACGCTGTCCAGGCCCTTCCGCGCCGGCCCGCTGTACCTGGTCAACGCGCGCGAATTCCTTGACACCGCGGACGAGTGGTATCTGGACACCAGCGCGGGAGTGCTCTATTACAAGCCGTTGAGCGGGGAGAACATCGCCTCGTCCGACATCCAGCTGCCCCGTCTGGAGTCGCTGCTGCGCATCGGTGGCAGCTACGCGACACCGGCCCATCACCTGACCTTCAACGGCCTGCAGTTCTCGCACACCAGTTGGCTGCACCCCAGCAGCAACCAGGGCTACGCCGATCAGCAGACCGGTGCCTACATCTACGGCAACTGGAACCGACCCGCCGACTGGCTGAACTCCTGCCAGTCCGGCTGCCCGGCGTTCGAGGCCGCCCGGCCGCATTGGCGCCAGATGCCCGCGGCCGTGCAGGTGTCTGCGGCGCACACCATCACGTTCTCCGACAACAGGTTCACCAATCTCGGCCAGGTCGGCCTCGGCATCGGCAATGACGCCAACGCGCACGGCACGGGTGTCGGTCTCGGCGCCAGCAACATCGACGTCGTCCGCAACGTGTTCGAGCAGATCTCGGCGGGGGCCGTCATCGCCGGTGGGGTGCAGGCCGACGCCCATCACCCGAGCGACAGCCGGATGCTCAATCGGGACATCGTCTACAGCCACAACCTCGTGCACGACGTGGCCATCGAATACCGCAGCCATGTGGGACTGCTCATGACCTACCTCGCCGATTCGACGATGTCCAACAACGAGGTCTACAACCTGCCCTACACCGGCATCTCGATCGGCTATGGCTGGGGAGCCAACGACGCGGGCGGAAGCCAGGACTACACCGACCGCGGTCTCTACAACTACCAACCGAAGTACACCACCGCCACCATCGCGCGAAACTACCGGGTTCAGGCCAACTACGTGCACGACGTGATGCGGCAGATGACCGACGGTGCCGCGTTCTACAGCCTCTCCGCGTTGCCCGGCACGACGATCAACCAGAACTACTTCCGCAACACCAACGGGTGGCTCGGCCTGTACTTCGACGAAGGTGCGCGGTACCAATCCGCCGCGAACAACGTCTTCGACAACATCGGGCAGTGGGCCTACGGCCAGCACTGGGCGAACAACAACACCGGCAACCTGACCGTGACCGACAACTGGACGACGAGTAGCAACACCAACATCGTCAGCGGCCAACGGGGCAACACCAACACCGGCACCGTCTTGGTCAGCGGCGGCAACTGGCCGCAGGCCGCGCGCAACGTGATGGCGGCGGCGGGAATCGGCTCACCACCCACCCAGCCGGGTGCCCAGATCGTCGGTGTCGCCTCGGGTCGCTGTGCCGACGTGCCCAACTCCTCCACCACCAACGGCACCCAGCTGCAGATATGGGACTGCCACAGCGGCACCAACCAGCGCTTCACCCACACCAGCAGCAGGCAGCTGATGGTGTACGGCAACAAGTGCCTCGACGCCAGCGGACAGGGCACCAGCAACGGCACCCGTGTGGTCATCTGGGACTGCCACGGTGGCGCCAACCAGCAGTGGAACGTCAACGCCAACGGCACCATCACCGGAGTCCAATCCGGACTGTGCCTGGACGCGAGCGGACAGGGCACCGCCAACGGCACCCTGCTTCACCTGTGGTCCTGCCACGGCGGCGCCAACCAGCAATGGACCCTGCGCAGCTGACCAAGCACAAAAAATGGGCCCCGCCGCTACCGGCGGGGCCCGCATGTTTCTGATCTTCAGCGACGTGTCCAGCGCTGGTTGGCGGCCGCGGTGCACGTCCACAGGATCACCGTGGTGCCGTTGGCCGTGGCGGCCCCGTTGACGTCCACGCAAAGTCCTGATTGGACACCGCGGATCGTGCCATCGCCATTGAGGCTCCACTGCTGGTTGCTACCACCGTGGCAGTCCCACATCTGTACCTTGGTGCCGGCGGTGGCGTTGCTGGGAGCGTCGAGGCACTTGCCAAGCGACCGGAGGGTCGCTCCGTTGAGCGTCCATTGCTGGTTGGCTTGGCCGTTGCAGTCCCAGATGACGGGCTGGGTGCCGTTGGCGGTGCTGCTGTTCGGCACATCGAGGCACCGCCCGGATGCGGCGCTGACCAGCGTGGCCGTGGTCGGTGCGGTGGTCGTTGGCGATGGGCTGATGTTGCCGCCGCCGCTGACGCGGTAGACCACGGTGCCGTGAGCCGGGACGCTGGCGGAGATGGCACCGGTGGTCGTGCTGGTGCCGTCGGTCCACGCGTCGCGAAGGGTGAACGACGTCCCGGACTTCCCGATGGCCGCGGCGGTCGTGGAGATGGTGGTCGTCGTGCCGCCCTGGTTGAACAGGGCGACTGCGACGTCGCCGTTGGCGAGCCGCTTGGCGAGCACGCGCCGGGTACCGTCAAAGGAAACCTGAGTCGCCTGGAGGCCGAGCGGATCCTGGTTGATGTCGATCAGGTTCCGGTTGGTCAGGATCGCCTTGGTGGCCGCCGACTGGGATCGGATGTCGTTGCCCGCGATCAGGGGCGCGGCCATCACGGCCCACATGGCGAAGTGGCTGCGCATCTCCGTGTCGTTCATGCCGCCCCGGCCGACCTCGAGCATGTCCGGGTCGTTGAACTGACCGGGCGCGGCGTATCCGGCGAGCGGGACGTTGACGTTGATGATGTTCTGGATACCCATGGGATATCCGTTTGTCTGGCCGGTGTCCCAGGCGTTGGTGATGTCCTCGGTGGTGCGCCAGATATTGGCCACATCGCCCCAGTTGCGCTGCGGACCGGTCTTCGAATGAATGCTGTTGGAGTTGATGCTGTACACGATCGGGCGGCCGGTCGCGGCCAGTGCGTCGCGCATGATGGCGAACCTGGCCACCTGGTCCTGGATCGAGCCTTCCGGGGAGCACCAATCGTATTTGAGGTAGTCGACGCCCCAGGCGGCGAACTGCCGCGCGTCCTGTGCCTCGTGTCCACGGCTTCCGGTCGAGCCGGGATAAGCGTCAAAGTACTGCGCGCACGTCTGGTCCATGGGCGATTGGTAGATACCGAATTTGAGGCCCCTGGCGTGAAGGTAGTCCCCCAATGCCTTCATTCCGCTGGGAAAGCGGCCCGGGTCACCCTGCAGGTTGCCGGAGGAATCGCGATTCGGGTTGAACCAGCAGTCGTCGACGGTGACGTAGTGATACCCGAGGTCGCGCATCCCGCTGCTGACGATCGCATCGGCCATCTGCCGGATCAGTGTCTCATTGATGTTGCAACCGAAGGTGTTCCAGGTGTTCCAGCCCATCGGCGGCGTGCGCGCGACCCCGTTGTCCAGCGCCTGCACGGTGGACCCGCGCAGGATCACCGCCGCTGCGGCCACCAAAACCATCGCGACCGACAGTATCGCGCTCCATCGGCCTGGGCGGATACGAGGTTTCATGTTTCACGTCTCCTTACACATAGGCGGGATCCTCGGGGGCGCCAACCCGGACTGGCGCCCCCGAGGATGTCTTTATTGGACGGTCACGGCGTGGTGAGCTCGAACCGTTCCACGGCTACCGTTCCGCCCAGGGCCTGCGTGGCGTAGTTGAAGATGCCGTAGCGATAACCCATGAAGAACTGCCAGGCGTTGTTGAGCGTGAATCCGGGGCCCAGGGGCGTGAAGTTGACGCCGTCGGCGCTGTAGGAAAAACGCGCCTGTCTGTCGGCACCCGGGCGGATGTCGGCGTTGACCCGCAACCATATTCGCCCGCCCGAGATCCCGGCGCTGGCCGCTTCGCTGCCCGTGCCCGTCGTGTTCCAGTTGCCGTCCATGGTGAGCCCGTTGGTCATGACGACCCGGGTCGTGCCGTTGTCTCGTTTCACGCCGATCCAGGCGGATGACTGGCGCAGCATCGCGAGACCGGCCCGGTCGCCGTCGCGCATCTCGGAGTAGTTGAGCACGATCGTGGCCGTGGACGTGGGGCCTTGGATGCGATGGGTCAGCGTGTTGCGCGCGTTGTACAGGTCGTTGGTCACGGTCGCGGTGGACAGCCGCAGCCCGTTGTTGACCGACCACTTCGTGTTGTCGGGGTTGTGGTTCCATTCCCATTGCGGCCCGAGCGTCGTCCCGGCGAAGGTGTCGACTCCGGTGAGCGGCTTCACGGTGCGCGGCGGCCGCGGCACGTTCGGGTAGGGATATGAATTGCCCCAGCGGCCGTTGACGGTCTGCAGGACCGGCCAGCCATCCGCGGTCCAGGTGACCGGGGCCATGGCGGGGACCCGGCCGCCGGGATAGGCGTCCACAAACGACATGTAGTACCAGTCACCGTTCTGGGTCTGCACCAGCCCGCCCTGGTGGGGCACGCCGCCACCGGCGATGGGGCCCGGCAGATTGAGCAGCACCTGCCGCATCTCATACGGCCCGAACGGGTTGTTCGACTTCAGCACGTACTGGCCGTTGGCCGGGCGGGTGAGCCAGATGTAGTAACTCCCGTTGCGCTTGTAGAACCGGGCGCCCTCAAGGACTCCCACGCTCGAAGGCGTGGTGAATACCTGCTGTGCCCGCACCTGGCTGAGCCCATCGGCGGACAACTGGGCGACGCTGATGTTGGTGGCTCCGTAGGCGACATACATGGTGTCGTTGTCGTCGATCAGCAGCCCGGCGTCGTAGTAGCAGTTGTTGATCTGCGAACGTTTCTGCCACGGCCCTTCCACGGTCGACGCGGTGTAGACGTAGGTCCGGTTGAACTCGATGCAGCCGATCCAGTAGAAGGTGTTGTTGCTGCGTCGATGGTTGAGCGTGGAGGCCCAGATCCCCTTGACATAGGCACGGCCCCCGCTGAGGTTGTAGTTGCTGGACCCGAAGTCGAGAGTCGGCACCGAGTGGCCCGCGAACTCCCAGTTGACCAGGTCATATGAGCGCAGGATGGGCGCTCCCGGGGAGTAGTGCATCGTCGAGGCCGAGTAGTAGTAGGTGTCGCCCACCCGGATGATGTCGAGATCGGCGAAGTCCTGCCAGATCACCGGATTGTTGAACTGCGCCGACGGCGGCCACGGGTCCCCGCCGCCCGGGTTGTAGCCGGGCAGCCGCCAGACGCGCGTCGCTGCCGTGGTGCAGGGCAGTTGCACCAGCCCGGTGCCGTTGGCCGTGCCATCGCCGTTGGGCGCGACGCACTTTCCGGAGTGGACGGACACGACGGTGAACGTGTTGGTCGCGCCCGGCACGGTGACCGGTTGCAGCCGGAAGCGCTGATTGTTGGCGGTGTGGCAGCTCCACTGGATGATCGCGGCGTTGTCCGCCGTGGACGCGCCGTTGACGTCCACGCAACTGCCGCTGGTCATGGTCCGGATGTTGTACTGGTCGGCGGTCCCGGAGACTGGAGCAAACGTGAAGCTCTGGTTGCCGCCGCCGTGGCAGGACCACAGCTGAAGCTGCACACCGTTGGCCGACGAGCTGTTGGGGATGTCTGTGCAGGCTCCGTTGGCCTGGTTGAGCATGGTGCTGGTGAACGTCACAGGAGCGGCCTGCGCTGGCGCTCCACTGTGGACTATCGGGACGAGAGACGCGGTCAGTACGAACGCCGTCAGCCGCTTCCTTGTCGACAACACGGGTGTGGCCTCCCTTGGTGAGGCGGTGGTGATGACTACCGCCTCCGACCGTCGGCGTGCGGCGTGGGCGGTAGCCGGCTCGGTTGGACGGAGCCGAGGCATTACCCGCACCAGGGACGTGGCCGCGGGCGCCTCGGTGGATAGATCTTTTTATGTTCCGTTAATCTCCCGAGATGTGAACGCTAACATTTCCGAATCGTGAAAGAAACTATCGGATGAACTGACATTAGTCAATGCGCATGACCTGCTCTTTCGCTCCACACGGAGGCGCACTGTCTAGAGTGAAAGCCTCGATCCGCGGGACAAGAGGTGACATCGCTGTGACGCAGGCAGATCCGCCCATGGATGCGTTCAAGCCCGTGACGATCTCCTCCATCGCGGAGTCGGCGGGCGTGTCGATCCCGACGGTGTCGAAGGTGCTCAACGGCAAGCCGGGAGTGGCACCGCACACCCGTGCGCGGGTCGAGGCGGTGATCAACGAGTTCGGTTATCGGAGACCCGAACCGCCCAAACGTGCGGGCGAAACCCTGGAGCTCGTGTTCGACGACCTGGAACACCTGTGGGCGATAGAGATCATCCGCGGGGTACGGCGCGCGGCCGGCGAACACGACGCGGGCATGCTGCTCTCGGAGTTGGGCCCGCATGAGCCCGCCGCCCGCCGCTGGATCGACGACGTCCTGGTCCGCCGTCCGTCCTGCGTGGTCAGCGTCGCGCGGCTCTCGGCGGCGCACCGTGGCCGGCTCAAGGCGCGAGGGATCCCGTTCGTGCTGTTCGACCCCGACGTCGAGTTGCCGGACGGCGTCCCCTTTGTCGGCGCGACGAACTGGTCCGGCGGGCGGAGCGCCACCCGGCACCTGATCGAGCTGGGCCACCGTCGCATCGCGATGATCGCCGGCCCGGACCATGCTCCGTCCTGGCAGGCCAGGTTGGACGGTTTCCGCTCGGCGATGGAGGCCGCCGGACTTCCCGTCGGCACCGGCTTTGCAGTGCGGACCGACCTCAGCCCCGAGGGCGGTGAGGTCGCGGCGCGTGAGCTATTGCGCCGTCCGGAACGCCCAACAGCCATCTTCGCCTGCAGTGACGTTCAGGCCGTCGGCGTGTATCGGGCCGCGCGGCATGCGGGGCTTTCCATTCCACGCGACCTGAGCATCGTGGGGTTTGACGACCTGCCCGTGGCCATGTGTGCCGACCCGCCGCTGACGACAGTCCGCCAGCCGTTGGTGGAGATGGCGATGACCGCCACCGAGCTCGCCCTGGCTCTCGGCCGCGGTGAAAACCCCCGTCAGACCGGGCTCGAGCTCGCCACGAACTTGATCGTGCGGGAAAGCACCGCTCCGCCCGTGCCTTGACTGTTTTCTGGATGTATCTAAAACTGGAGATCTACTGGCGTGATCGGCGCACGCCTGTCCGACGGTTCACCGACGACAGGAATGAGGCCGATGGTGCGCACAGGTGTATGGCTGGTTGGTGCCCGTGGATCGGTCGCCGTCACGACGATGGTCGGGACGCTTGCCGCCCGAGCCGGGCTGGCGGAGCCCGTCGGCTGCGTCACCGAGCTCCCCGGGTTACGCGATGCGGCGGCGCTGCCCGCGCTGAACGATCTGGTCTTCGGCGGGCACGACACCAGCTCGGTGCCCCTGGTGAAGAAGGCTCATGCGCTGGTGGGCTCGGGCGTGCTGCCGGCGGCCATCGTCGAGGCGGTCGCCGACGAGCTGCACCGCATCGAGGCGTGCCTGCGGCCGGGTACCACCTCCATCGAACAGGTGGCCGCCGATGTGGCCGGCTTCCGGGAGCAGCATCGCCTCGACCGGGTGGTCGTCGTCAACGTCTCGTCCACCGAACCCTCCTCAGACGGGCTGCCCGCGAGTTCGCGCTATGCCTGTGGCGCGTTCACCGCCGGATGCTCCTATGTGGACTTCACTCCGTCGCTTGGCGCGCGGCATCCGGAGGCGATGCGGCTGGCCGTCCACCATGGACTCCCCTACGCGGGCAACGACGGCAAGACCGGGGAGACGCTGCTCAAGTCGGTGCTGGCGCCCATGTTCGCGATGCGCAACCTGCGGGTGCGGTCGTGGTCGGGCACCAACCTGCTGGGCGGTGGTGACGGCGCCAATCTGGCCGACCCGGGGGCCAACGCGGTCAAGGTGGCCAGCAAGCAGCGTGTGCTTCGGGAGATCCTGGGCTACGAGCCCGAGGGCGGCACGCGCATCGATTACGTCCCCGACATCGGCGACCTGAAGACCGCCTGGGACCTGATCACCTTTTCCGGCTTCCTGGGCACCCGCATGCGCCTGGAATTCACTTGGCACGGCTGCGATTCGGCCCTTGCCGCGCCGCTGGTGATCGATCTGGCCCGGCTCACCGCCGCCGCGCACAGCCGTGGCATTTCCGGACCGCTCACGCAGCTCGCCTTCTTCTTTAAAGATCCCATTGGGGTGGTACCGCATGCGCTGCCCGATCAATGGCGGCTGTTGTGCGATTGGGTGTCGGGGTGGGCCCGTGAAACCGCGTGATCTGGTCGAGCTGGTGCGCGCCCCGGCCGCGCTGTCCGTGCCGGGCGACGCAGTGGCGGGCGCCGCTGCCGCCGGTTGCCTGGGCCCCCGCACAGCCGGGGTCGCAGCCGCGTCGGTGTGCCTCTACTGGGCGGGCATGGCAGCCAACGACTGGGCCGACCGCTCGGTTGACGCGGTGGAGCGCCCGCACCGCCCCATCCCGTCCGGCCGGGTGAGCGCACGCCAGGCGCTGTCTGTCGCATGTGGACTGACGGCCGCGGGATTGGCCGTCGCGGCCG
>NZ_QJUG01000010.1 GCF_003426775.1 Allorhizocola rhizosphaerae
GCTGGACACAGGTCGCTTCTTCGATGCCACAACATCCAGTGTGGCTTCACGCAGCGTCGTGGTGGTGGTCATCACGGCACCTTTCCCGCCGAGTCCTCACTCAGCGTGTCGGTGCCGGAAACACCGTTCGTTACACAGTCTCGCCGTCGCCGAGGCATACCGACGCGGGATCCTCCGATAGCCCGTGGCCGATGGTTAGCCGGTGACCGATGGTTAGCCGAGGCCTGTGCGTGGCGCTAGACCCCCTGGCGCCGCAGGACGATGGTCAGGGCGTCCGGCAACTGCTTGGGCGGAGCGAAGTAGGAGAAGGCGTTCATGTTGAGGCGGCGGTGGCGGATGGTGGCGCCGGCGTCGATTCTCGCCTCGGCCGTGCCGGACGAGGGCATCCGGATGACCGCACGAAGCCGTTGCACACCATGCGGAGGCCGACCCGGGATCTCCCTGAACTCCCACGCGAACGACGATTGGCCTTCGCCAAGGGCGGTGACCGCAGCCTGGTGTGTGCGCCGTTCGCCCTGTATGGCGAACTCGGGTGTGATGACGCAGGGCACAGTCAGCTTGACCGAGTAGGACAGGGTCCGGATCTCGTCGAGCAGCAGCGGGTCCAGCGAGTGCGCGACGGGCTCGTCATCACCGGTGCCGGTGGAGATGAGGTTGACCCTTAGCCACGCCAGAGCCAGGCTCTCCTGCTCGTCGGAGATCAGCGTGCACGACAGCCCGAGCAGGTAGTAGTCGCAACGGGATGCCTCCGACGCGATGAAGCCGGACAGTTCGCGGTCGTCGGGGAAGCTGTCGGCCGTGAGGTGGCGGATTTGGGGTTTGCCGATCAGGATGCGGCCGTCGGCCCGTAGCTCGGCCGGCGGCGTGGGTCGGCCGCGTTCGGTGCGCAGGTGCAGCGGGACCGCGATGGGTGCGCCGTCGGATAGCTCAATCGAGGCCATTGTCTGGTACTCCTATCAGGATGAACGCGCCCCAGTCGCGGTATTGCGGATACCAGCGCCGGGTGTCTGTCTGCGCGGCGCGAAACGCCGCCCAGGTGTCGTTTCGGCGGGCGAGGTAATGGTAGAGCGTGGGAAAGAAGTGTGCGGCGACCTCGTCCGCGACGGGCCACATCGTGGCCACGATGGTCCTGACGCCCGCGAGCAACAATGCGGTGGGGATGCCGATGACGTTGCCGGCGCGGTCGACCCGGCCCAGCGCGGTCTGGCAGGCGCTGAGTGTGACCAGCTCGACATTGCTGAAGGTCTCGGTGAGCAGCTCGTGCATGAACAGCCGGCCATCGTCGTGATGGGACGGTGCCAGGTGCAGGGTCTGAAATGCCGGCGCGTCGGGGTTGTGCGTGCCGTGGGCGGCTATGTGGACGTATCGGCTGGTGCGCAACGCCTGCAGCACGGAGCTCTTGGTGGCTTCGGCGTCGATGAGAGCCGTGGCGCCAAACGCTGCGGCGCATTGCTGTGCTTCGGCGACCGCCTGACCGAGGCCGGGAAGCCATGCGTGCGCCGGCGCGGTGTAGCTGAGCCCGATGCTCGACATCGCGGTGTGCGGTCGCTGCTCGCCAGGCGCGCGAATGAGAAGGTCCGCGTGGGGCAGATAGGCCATGTCCCAGTCGTGGAACACCGGCCGGCCGGCGGGACCGATCAGGTGCATCGGGTAGTAGTGGAACGGGCCGTAGGGTACGACCAGCAATCGGTCTTTACCGGCCTGGCGCAGGGCGTCGAAGGTTGTCACGCCTTCCGAGCCCACCAGCAGTCGCACGATGCCGTCGGCCAGGTTGTCTTCGGCGTCTTCGTTGACGACCGCGGCACCCGGGTCGGACCGCAGCGCCCGGCGCACGTCGGCGACGGGTATCCCCAATTCCGGCATGGTGTAGCTGAGGTCGCCGACCATGCGGATGTCTCCGGTGGCGATCGGATGCCACCCATACATCACGGTGATGCCGTCGGCGGTGATGATGAGGTGGGCCAGACCGGGCTTATGTTCACCGGTGAGCATGTGGGTTTGGATGAGCAGGACCGTGCGCTCGTCCAGGGCACGTTGGTAAAGCTGGAACTTCAGCATCGTGAACGGCAGCGGAAGCCGGTCGGCGAAGGTTTGGGCGAACAGCTGCCGGTCGAAGCGCCGCTGCATGTTCAACAGCCGCCCCGTCGCGGAGTCGCCCGGGCGGCGCTGCACCTCGTCCGCCCAGGCCACCGTGATCCACTCGGCGGTGTCGTCGTCGGTGACCGTCTCGGCCGGATCTGGCACGTGTGCTTCGGCACGGTGGATGTCGGCGAGCATGTCATGGCCGCTGTGGTCCAGATGCGGCAATGCCGGAGGCCCGGCAAGCAGCAGCTCGCCCAGCCGCGCCCCGTTGGCCTGGCCGACGAGCAGATCGAGATCCACCGAGTTGATGCCGGTGGTGAGCCCGGCGCCTAGGATGCGGGCGTACACGGTTTGGAAAACCCTTTGGTCGACACCGGCCGGAACGAACCTGGCGATGGTCCCCAGGTGGACGAGCACCATGGGGACGTCCTCGCTGTCGATGTGCGAGGCGATGGCACTCAGATACCCGACCGTGTCCAATGCCTGCCCGCGCGCGCCGAGGTCCCAGAAGTGTTGTGCTATCTCGGCGATGATAGGCACCTGTGCGGCGGGGTCGAGCTCGGCGGCCAGTCGCATCCGCAGATGCGTCCGCAGGTACAGCTTCATCGTGGGCAGCTCGGCCGACAGCGACCCTTCGGCGTCTTCCGCAGCGGAGAGCCGGCCGATCTCCTCCAGCCCGTCGATGGCCAGCCGGCTCAACGAGACATCGGCGTCCGCGCCGACCACGGCGGCCCATGTGGCGAACGCCAGGAGATGACCGAGCCGAGCCGGGGCCGACCCGACGGTCAGATCGTGGACGAGCTGCCACTGTTGAGCGGCTGTCTCCGCGGTGACCACGGCATCATCGGGTGGCTGCCAGTCCGGGGCGAGCAGGCGAGAAGCCAAGGCGCACTGGAGTCTGAGCAGCGGCATGACACCGGCGCGCACGTCCTGCTGGATACGCCGGCGCATGGTCGTGACCAACTGCCACCCGGCTCGCGGATCCGGGTCGAGGAGCGCCTGCGCGGTATAGAACGCCGTGTACGCCAGCGCGTCCTTGAAATCCTGGTCGAACACCTCCGCCTGCGGCCGCATCAGCTTGTCGGCGATGGCCTGGGCGGCGGTGGCCCGCTCCGCTGCGGGCAGGCCTCGGATCAATTCCGCTTGGTACAGCAGGTGTTGGTCGCCGACGTGGCTCAGGGCGACCCGGGTGGCATGATGCAGCTCCGATTCCTCGATCCGATCGCCCACATCGCGTAGCTGAATGAGGATGAGTGCCAGGCGGCGATGGGCCTGAACCCGCTCCCACCCGGCACACAACGCTGTGGCCTGCCGGGCATGGTGGAGGGCGGCACGCAGCGCCTCGGTGGCCGTGCGATAGGGGATGGGCTCGTTGATCGTGGGAGCGGCACCGTCGCCGGTGAGCACCGCCCATTGCTGAAATCGCCGCAGATCGATCGCCAGTGCGGCACTGCGGCGTAGCCATTGATGATCCCCGGCGAGCATGGCGAATTGGCAGAACATCGATGCCGTCCGCAGATGGGCGACGCCGGCCGAGGCGTGGTCGCCGCGGCCGTCGGCGTAGGCGATGGCCCACAGACCGGCCTGATAGCCAAGCTCGAACAGTTCCGGGTCGGGCACGTCCGCCTGTTGCAGGCCTTCGAGAAGCGCGACGTGAACGCGCGCCTTGCCGGCGGCGTTGGCCGATTCCAGGCCGAACTCGCGGACGGCGGCATGCAGAAGCACCCGGCGTATCAACGACTCGTCCGCCCCTATCAGATCGGCATTGTCCAGCTGCGCCAACGCCGCGGACAGGAAGCCCTCGCCGGCCGCGTCATCGGGAAGCGGCGGCATCTGCGCCCTGGCCTGCTCGACATCCAGGCCGCCTCGGCGCAGCTGGGCCACCAGCGACTCGTAGGCGCCAAACAATGATGCCTGTGCCTGGTCCCTGCCGGCCATGGCAGGCGGCGCCAACGTCAACGGCCGTTGCAGCTCGTGGGCCGCTACCTGGTAGGCCCGCAAGGCCTGCAGGTCTGGATCGGCCTGGTCACCGTGATCGGCCCATGCGGTGGCGGCGGCGTCCAGCTCAGCCAGATCGTCGGCCGAGCCGCTGATCCGATAACGCATCAGCAGCACCTCCGCCAGGCGACGCGCGGCCGCGACCGACTCGAGCCCTTGCGCGCTGACGCGCAGCAGCGGCACGGCGTCGTCGAGGTCACCGCGGTGATGGTCGCGGTGAAAGCGATCGACCAGCGCCAAGGCCAACTGCTCGGCCGCAAGCGGGTGGAGTCCCTCTTCCCGCGCCAGATCGCAGGCGTGCCGCAGGAAGGAGACGGCGGCGTCGAGCAACGCGGCCGTGTCGGAACGCTTGCGCAGCAACATCCCGAGACGGGTCAACGCCACGGCCTGGGCCTCAGGGAGCTGGCAACCGGTCGCCACCTCCGCATACGCCACGATCGCCCGGTGTGCATCGGCGGGCCGGCGGGCGCGGTCGAACCGGTTGGCCAACAGGCTGGCGAGCTGGAAGGGGAAGGTGTAAGCGGCGTCGAGGTGACGCTCGGGGATGCCGTCGGCGGCCAAGGCAAGCAGCCCAATGGCCTCGTCCGGATCCACCTCGGCGCCTTCGATGCTCAGCGTGGCCATCGCGGAGCCCACCATGCCGCACAGCGAAAGGTGTTGCGCACTGCTCGACGGCACCTGCCTGAGCCGTTGAGAGCCGAACTCGACCACCTGAGCCAATCCTTCTGGCGTGTCGGCGTGGAACCCGACCGTGGTGTGTGCCTCCACGAGTAGCCGCATGCCGGCGTCCCGATCGCTGTCATCGTCGGCGATGTCCACGCTGTGCTGCACGACGTCGAACGCCTGGGCCGCGAAGGCCAGGTCGTCCGTGGCCAGATAGCGCTGCAACAGCAGCCGTCCCAGCGCGTGCCAGCGCGGCGGGAGCGGCGAATCCGGTGTGGCGGCCGCGTCGACGGCTTGCCGGGACACGGCGATCGCCTGATCCCACATCGTGACATCGTCACCGAGCATGGCGTAGTCGGCGATCACACCGGCATACGCCTCCAGGAACACCCCGCGCACCGGCTCCGGCATCCGCTCACCGAGCGCCTGCTCCAGACATCCTCGCGCCCGAGGTAGTGCCTGACGATCGCCTGACATGTGAAACGTCTGGTCATAGGCGATGCCGCGATATCCGGTGACGATCGCCGCCGCGGAAGCCGGCAACCGGCCGAGATCGAGCTGCAGGAGGAAATCGGCAAGTCCCGGTTTCAGATGTGCGGTTTCAGGCCGCTGCAGCTCGTAGGCTACCGCCGCGGTCTCCAGTGGCACACCAAACCGAGTGATGCTGACCGCTTCATCCAGCGCGTGCCGCAGCGCCTCGGGAACGCCGGGCGGCCATTCGGCCGCCAACGGAGCCAGCAACTCGGTCGCGTCAGCCAGGCTCGCCCGCCCCTGCGGTGACGCCGGCTCACACAGGAATCGGTACCAGTGCAGCCATCCACAAGCGAGCACCTCCGGCGAATACTCGCCTCGCGCCAACGCGTCGGACACGGCCTCGCGAATCTGCCGGGCGCGATCGTCGGACAGCCGCAGGTACGCCGGATCGCCGGTGGCCTCGAACGCCGCCACACTCTGCAACGGCCACGCGTCATCCTCGCCGACCCCTGCGCGCCAAGGCAACACGATCTCTGGCTCGTCGTGGCGTTGCGGCACATCGGCCAACACGCCCGGGTCCGCGTCGGCGAACCGACCCGAGATCACAGACCGCAGGATCGTATCGATGGGCCACGTCGAAAGGCCATCGCGGGCACGCTCGTGCCTTACGGACGCGGCTTGCGCCAATGCCATGTCGGCGGCCGAGTTGTCGTGGGTGACGGCATACCAGGTGCGCAGCGTGTCGGCGTAGTGCAGCCGCCATCCGGCGTAGTCCACATGATCGTGGGGCACGTTGCGCAACGCCGTGCGGTAGTCCCATACGGCCGACTCCAGCAGCTTCACATCGTCCGTCAGGTGGTAAAGATCTCTGGCGATGTTGGCACGGGTCGCCAGCCGGGTCGCCGGGCGATCGTCGGGCTTGTGCAGCCACGGAAACGGCTCGTCACCATCGGCCGGCTTCAGCGCGGCGTCGGCCGCCTCCAGGGCTCGCCACATCGCGGCCTCGTCGCGGGTGAACAGGGCCTGGTTGTGCAAGGCCGTGGCGAGGTTGAACCGGTAGCGGGACAGGTCCTGGTTTGCCGGTGTGCTGCAGGCGATCGCCCGTTCCAGCAGGTAAACGGCGGCATCAAGGCGCTCATGCTCCTGACTGACGATCACGTCCTCGATGAGCTCGGCGGCCGTCCCGTCCCACAGCCCCGGGATCAGGCCGGGCTCCAGCTCGACGTGCCCCATCTGCTCATGTGCTTCGATCGACGACTCACGGATGTCCGGAGGGACCTGGCGTGGGTCGAACTGAGCCACCACGCCAAACAGTGGCAAGGCCGCGAGAAGGTCGTCGGCCTTGGCGGCCGGGCCGGCACCGTAGCGTTCCCAGTGCAACCACCCCAGCGCGACCAGCAGGTCTGCCCGTGCCGCGGCCGCCGTGCCGACTGGTTCCGCGGAGTCGACCAGGCGCACCAGCTTCGCGGCCTCGTCCAGCCACCCATCGGTGAGAAGATCCGCCGGTTGCGACCGGACGGTCCGATCGATGCGCCGCCGAAACGATCTCACCTGCTCATCGAGGTTCGCCATGAGTGACCAGTCCACATTGGAGAATGCACCAGCAGGTGCCACCGCCGAAGTCAATTAGTGCACCGATAATCTATCCCGCCGAAGATCGCGTCAGGGGCGCAGAGGCTTGAATCCGACAGCATGCCCGACCGTGTCAGGAGCCGGTCTTCCCGTCTCCTGCGTCGGCGGGCTCGATGTCGCGGATCAGCCGCGCCCGAGCGCGCACCAGGCAAAGTCGTGCTTGGCTACCGCACCGTCCCTCACCGAATCGCCAACCAACTGCCAGTATCGCGACGAAAGCAAGGGAAATCGCCGGCACTCCACCCTTGGCTACCTGAGCGCAGCGGCCTCCGAACAACGCACTACCTCAACCACTACGCTGGCCTTGGCCGCATGAAAAACCGGTGTCCACCTCCTGGGGTAAAGCTCAAGCTTTCGATTTGCCACACGCGGTCATGTGCCACGCACTGGAGTCGTCGACCTCGTGCGGCCGGCTGCGACGGGGATGTGGCGCTCTAGTTCAGGTCGTTCAATTGACTTGCCAGGAGTTCGGCACGGCGGAGCAGATTGGCGAACCTGACGCTATGGGCGAACGGGCGGGTGCGCTCGCGCATGATGGCCAGGGCGCTGCGAACTCGTCCGGAGTCCATCCCGGGGTATTCGTCGAGGAAGCAATGCCAGGTGGCGACCGCTTTGTCTACCTGGCTGTAGGCCAGTTGGAGTTCGGCCAGCCTGGCGAGGCAGAGGAGTTTCGAGCGCCGCTCGCTGGGTGGATGCAGGCGAATGGAGCGCTGGAGGGATTCGATCGCTCCCTTTCGATCGCCCAACAGGGCGAGGACGACGGCCCTGTGATACGCCAATTCGGCCTCGTCATAGCCACCGACCACGACCGCCGTGCCCGGATCGTTGCTCAGGTGCCGTTCGGCCTTCTGCAGGTGCATGATTGCCTGATCCCTGTGGCGGTTCGCCGCGTGCGTCACGGCCAGTTGCCCTTCGAGGAAGGCGCGCGTCTTCGGGCAGGTGATGGCCGGTACCATGACGGCATCCTGCGCTAGCCGCAGTGCCTTTCGATCGTGCCCGAGCAGGCGTGCCTGCGCGCTCATCGCGCGCAGTGTGATCGCATAGGTGGAGAAATCAGCCGCCAGTATGGCCAGATGCGCCGCGGTGCGGTAGAAGTGCTGCGCCGCACCGTGCAGCTCCTCGTCAAAGCAGGCGAACCCGCAAAGATACGTCAGCTTGGCGGCGCTGGCGAACAGGTCCGATTTGACCGGCGCGCCCCCGCTGGCGTTCAGCCACGGCGCGATCGTGGTGGCGAGGTAGGCGGACAGGGCGGGGCGCACCGGTCCGGCGCCGTTGGCGGCATCGGCTCGGGCAAACAGCTGTCCCATGGCATTTGCCGCTTTAACCTGCGAGCGTCCCACCCGCGGCATGCTGGGCTCGGCGGCCGTGGAGGGTTGCGGCGTGCAGGTCGCGGTCCAGCCGGGCAGTGTCGGTTCCTCCAAGCTGTACACGAGTTTGTCGAGAGCCGATCGCCGTACCCCGGCCGTGCTTAGCTCCACCAGCTGGCTGATCAACTCTTCCGCCGTCCCGCGAGCAATGTCCGGCGGTGATGAACGGCCGAACCCCGCGGCGTTCCGCGTGACGCCGCGGTGCAGACGCCGGGTGAAGGCTTCCGCGATCAATTCCGGCACGGGATCACGGGGTTGTACCCCGGAAAGCCATTGCGACACGGAGACCCGATGGTAGCGAAGTACGATACGGTTCTCAGCGGCGAGACGATTGACCTCTCGTGCCAGTTCAGCGCCACTCCATCGGGCTTCGGCCAGCAGGAGCCGCAACCTGTTGTTCGGAACGCGGCGGATCATTACGGCTCTTCCTGTTCTGTTGAGCTGTCCACAATGGTCATTGACGTTTGATGTCCACACGGCATGGTTTTGTCCGCAGCGACACTCACCGCCTGTGTCAGCCGGGTCAAGGCGCAGGGCGTTGGCTCGGACACAGAGGCCATGGGAACGAACTGATCGTTCGGACCGGGACCGGCGAGCCACCGCTGTCCGCCAGCCGCATGATTGCGTTATGATTTGCGAATATGTGGTCTGTTGCCAGAGTAACGCCTGCAGAAACCTAGCCGTTGTGCCAAACCGCGCGAACTTCCCGACTGCTGAGTATCAAGTTGCGCCAAGTCGGCGCGTTCCGTTCCTTCGTCCCGTCATCATGCGCACGGCCGGGGTATGGCAAGTGGCGGGATCCACATCGGCCGCTCGCGTCGGGAGGTCGCACATCCGCTTCCCTTGCCCACCAATGCGGCTGTCGGTGAACGGCAGCGTGCGAGAGTGGATGCCGAGACCGCCTTGCGGCGGTGCGCAAGCATCCGCTAGCAACGTGGCTCATCGGGCGGGTGGGGGCAGCCGGTCCGGATTGGAATGTAAGGAAGCGACGGTGTTTCTGACGGCAACGGATCCCCAGTATCGCTTCGCGCTCGGCTGCCGCGGCGGTCGCATGTTGTGCTGCCCGCGCCCACCTCAACGGGTGGGCTCCCTTCGGGATGGTGGCGTTGGTGCGGTCGAGGCACGTAAACGAAGGTCAGGCAGACAGTCGATCCGGCAGCACGTCCCCTCCCGCAGTCCACCGGCGGGGTTAGATGATCCATACGATGGTTGTGGCTGCGACGTCACCGTAGGCTGCTCGGCCGGGCGAACCATTCGGCGGCGTCACAATCCGCGGTACGGCGTTGCCTCCACCACAGTCACAACAAAACCCGGCAAAAGACATGTTTGCACACCGTCTCCTGGGGCGCACTGTCAGCGCACGTCAGGACTTCCCCAGAGGCGGATGCAGGGTCCCCGACGGCGGACCGTTTGGCTCCCCAGAGGCGGACACCTCATCACTCTCTGTGGCTAACACCAGAGGCACCACGACCTTTCTGCCGCGCCGCCTCCGACCGCTGTGCGGATTACTCAGGGATGTTTGAGTATCAACGCGGATGAACTGTCTGGTGACCCCTTCCTACTGTGGTGCCTATGCGCGACTCCCTTATGGATCGTTGGTGGCCGCTCGCACTGTCAGGGGCTCTGATTGCTGCAGGCTGCGCATATTCCACAACCCCAGACCGTCCGGCGCCCACTCGGCAGGAGGTTGCCGACCTGGCGAACAGCGCTGAGGCCGCGGCTGCGCGTGGTAGCGCTGCTCTTTATGCCGACGAGAAGATCACCAAGATCGCTGCAACGGTGCCGGGTCTCAAACCTGTGGCGGCTGGGCTTGCGGACTGGTGCGTGGTAGGCGGGCATGGTGAGCGGGGTCAGCCGGATGTATACCGGCTAGGTTGTGACCGGAGTGTCACCGCCGCATTTAGCACCAACGGAGACTTGCTCACACTCCTTGGGCAGATCGACGCGGCCGCCAAGAATGCAGGCGGTGCACCGGATCGTCCACTGGAAAACGTCCAGCATTACTACCGCAATCACGGCAAGACGCCGGAAGGATTGCTGCTGCCATGCCCGTCCCCCGGCTACAGCCTGGATCGGCCTTTGGGCACCAATCAAGGCCGAGAGGATCTGTGGTACCGCGGTCAGCTGTGGGACTTGTCCATACTCTGGGTCGACAACCAAGCCGAGGTTCCGTCCCACTGCCGATCGCTCCACAGTTCACCGGCGCCTGAGCTGTCTGCGGCATTCGGTGGCAGCGGCAATTCGCCGTATTGGCTTGCCCGCAGGCAGATCGACACTGATGCGCTGCTCTCAGGGCTAGACGACCGCTTCCTCATCCAGTTCGGGGTCAGTGGGTCCTACCACACGGCTCCATGGACCTAGCGCCGATAGCGACTGCCTCGTGCCAGCAACTTTGGCCAGCGGTTGGGAGATACGGCGATCACCTTCCGTAGCCATCGTCATAGTGTCCGCCGGCGGGGAAGTCATCGTGTCCACCAACAGCGCACCGGCCGGCGGGACGTGCCTTCCTGTAGGCCTGTGGCGAGCCCTGTTGACTGGCCGTTGTCGCGCCGAACCGATGGCGATCGGATCGTTGGTTGCCCGCCTTCACTTGCGGGGGGCCGCCTTGACCGTCGTCACTCGGCTGGCGTCGGCTGACTGACGCTGGTGCTCAGAGGAGCCGCTAGGGGTTGCTGCCAGTATCTGCTGCATGCCTTCCTGGCAGTATCGACCCAGCAGCTCGGGGTCGTCGACCTGTGCCGGATCGATATTCATCATGACATAGCAGGTCCCGCCATACGAAACGGTCGTTGCCGTCATGACGTTGCCGTTGGTGGGCGCGATTCCGTACGCGCGCACGGCGGGTACTCCGGCGATGTCAGCCGGGCGGTTCGGGCCAGGGATGTAGGTCAGCACGAAGTCGTGCGACGCACAGAAATCGCGGAAGCCGCGGTCCAGTACTGAGCTTGGCACTAGCGCGCCACAGCGTGACAGAAACCGCATCCAATCGAATGCATCGCGACGGTATACCGTTCTGACCGCGGACCGTATCGCCTTTATCCGCTCGAGGGGATCGCTGACGATGCCCGGGAGCCTGAAGCGCACCAAGAACCAGTGGTTGCCGGACGGTGCCGGGTCGTCGGCCTGACTTTCAGGTGGACGACCGAAGGGGCAGAGCACGCGCATGGTTGGACGATGGGTTCCGTGGGCGACGTTGTAACGGTGGAAGCCTTCTGCGATGGCAGCCATCAGTCCATCCTGAACCGTGCCGCCGACGCTCCCTGCAGCAGCTTTGAGCTTCTCCAGCGGAACCTGCATGGTCACGTAGTGGCGCTTGATGCCGTCGGAGGTCCCCTTCGGCAGTTTGGGGCGGTCGGCGGCATCCTGAGCAAACTGTGTGACGAAGGAGAGCACCGCCCGCGCGCGCCGTGCCGCACTGGCGGCATCCCACTGCCGGCGTTTGCGCCCATCATGCTGTTTCATGGGCCCGCCGCCGCCGGCGTGAGGGTGCACGGTGGTCATCTCGCGCGCCAGCAGCCGCCGTAGCCGCAGGCCGTCGGCGATGCTGTGCGAAACCTTCAGGAGGTAAGCTGACCGGCCGTTCTCCAGACCCTCGATAACATACGCCTCCCAAGGAGGGCGGTGGTCGACCAGAGGTGTTTGCCCTATCTTTTCGACCGTGTCGAGTAGTTCCCGCTCGGTGCCGGGCCCAGGCAGGGCGATGTGACGAAGGTGCTGGCTCGGATCGAAGAGCGGGTCCTCTCGCCAGTACGGCGCAAGGAATGCGGGACGGCGGTGAGTCACTCGCGACTTCAGACGTGGCAAGAGCTCCGCTGCCTCCGCGTGCCACGCGATCAGCCGCTCCCAGTCGACCTTGCCGTCAAGTATGACGACCAGCGTTATCCACGGGTAGACCGACGTCACCGTCTCTAGGCGCCAGAAAATGCGGTCCTGTGCACTCAGGAGATCCCGCCGTCGCTGCCTTTCCTTCGTCGTCATTTCGTTTCCCCTGACTATAGTGAGCCCTTCTCGAAGCCTCAGCTGCAGGCCGATCGCCTCGGCGACCGGGCGCGATCCGGCGTTCCGGAAGGCCGGGCGCGATCGTGCCCCTGCGGGATCGGATCCGTGCCCTTCGGCATCGACATGTGAGCATGTGGCTCCTATGCACTCAGAGTGCCGCCTGGCGTTCGTTCCTCCCAGCAAAAGCGCCCGCAAGGGCGATAAACAGTGGCCGGCTGTTAATCGGTGACTCGGCCCGCCATAACGTGATCGCCAATGCGCGCCGTTCTCGTTCTCCGGCGGATCGCCACCCGATGCGGGCGCCTGCTTGGTTGAGAAGTTGGCTTCGCAGCAAGGATTAACCGATGCAGCACGTTTAACACATCGAGCCGATGGTGTCCTTGGTTCGTATCGTGATTGTCGGATCTAATCGATTCAGCGATCGGCACGGAGACCGGATCAGTGCGCTGTCGGCCGGTCGGCACTTGATCCTCGCCGGCAGTGGACGACGCAGTGCTCGTTGGACGGCAGCAGGACGATGCCGCAAACCGGTGGCTTGTTCACCGCCGAATCTGTCAATGGGACCATGAATATGACCACAAGTGCGGTACTGGAACGTATTGGATCATGGGCGCCAGACCATCGAGTCGCCAATGTGGACCTTGCGGAGAGCTTGAACGTCACCCCGATTGGATCGTCGATCGCACCGGAACTTCATCCAGGGCAGGTTGGGCAAATTTCGTTCTAGTAGAGGAGGCGGGACGCCGATGATCGACACGCTGAATGTACTGTCCGCGCTCGACGGGCCTGCCGAGTTGCGAGAGCTGTCCCATGACGCGCTGCAGGAGCTGGCCGCGGACATCCGCGCTGAGTTGGTGGAGCAGGTGACCCGCACCGGCGGGCATCTGGGCCCCAACCTGGGCACGGTGGAGTTGTGTATCGCGCTGCACCGCGTGTTCGACTCACCTGACGAGCCCATCATATTCGACACCGGCCATCAGGCATATCCCCACAAGATGCTTACCGGCCGGGCGGGCGAATTCAGGCGGCTGCGCCAGGCCGGAGGACTGTCGGGCTATCCCAGCCGGGCCGAGTCGATCCACGACGTCGTGGAGAACTCGCACGCCTCCACCGCGCTGGCCTACGCCGACGGCATCGCCCGAGCCCGCAGTCTGCGTGGCGATCTACGGCCAGTCGTGGCCGTGATCGGCGACGGCGCTATGACCGGCGGCCTGGCCTGGGAAGGATTGAACAACATCTCCGACCGAGTACCCCGCCGCCTCGTCGTGGTGCTCAATGACAACGGCCGCTCCTACGCGCCGACCATCGGCGGTTTCGCCGCCCACCTGGGCGATTTGGCCGGGCGACGGCGCCGGCTCGACGCCTTCGCCCGCGCCGACGGCAATATCTTCACCAGTCTCGGCCTGGGCTACATCGGACCCGTTGACGGTCACGACGTGGGCGCCGTCGAGTCTGCGCTGCGCCGCGCGCGGGCTTGCGCCATACCGACGGTCGTGCACTGCCTCACCGTCAAAGGCAAGGGTTACCACCCGGCTGAACGGGACACCGCTGACTGCATGCACGGTGTCAGCTCACAGGGGGCGCCCAGCGCTCCTGCCGCTACAAGTTGGACAGATGTGTTCTCCTCCGCCCTAGTGGGCCTCGGCGCAACGAATCAGCAGCTGGTCTGCCTGACCGCCGCGATGCTGCGTCCGGTAGGACTGGCCGCTTTCGCCGACCGGTTCCCCGACCGCGTCGTGGACGTCGGTATGGCCGAACAACACGCCGCCGCCTGCGCTGCTGGATTCGCCTACGCTGGGATGCACCCGGTCGTCGCGATCTACTCTACGTTTCTCAACCGCGCGTTTGACCAGGTGCTCATGGACGTCGCTCTGCATCAGGCGCCGGTCACCTTCGTGCTCGACCGGGCCGGTATCACCGGCGACGACGGCCCGAGCCACCACGGCATGTGGGATCTAGCCCTGTTTGCCAAGGTGCCTGGCCTGCGCATCGCCGCCCCCCGCGATGCGCGACGCCTACGTGAGCAGCTCGCCGAGGCGATCACGTTCAACGGGCCGACCCTCATCCGTTTCCCCAAGGGCACCATCCCAGACGAGTTGCCTAACCTACGGTACCTGCCCGGAGTCTCCATCCTCCATGGAGACGTCACCGGTGATGTGTTGATCGTGGCGGTTGGTGGGATGGCCGCGGCCTGCGTGGAGGCTCAACGACACCTGGACAGGCTGCAAGTTACGGTAGTCGATCCGGAATGGGTCGTGCCCGTCGCGCCAGCGCTGCTATCTTTGGCCAGAAAGCATCGAGCCGTGGTGGTGGTTGAGGACGGTATTCGTGACGGCGGCGTCGGCGACGCGATCACGCGAACCATGCACGACAACGGCCTTCATATGCCGATGCGCACCTTGGGCTTGCCAAGGCGGTTCATCAGCCATGGCTCCCGATCTGACCTTCTGGCCGAATACGGTCTGACCGCGGCCGGAATCGCGGAGTCTGTCATGGACCTGTGTCACCGGAGCCTGAAATGACGATCGTCCAATTGGGACCGCCCACCGTCCCGCCACCCGCTTTGTCGAAACGCCGTCACAGCCGTCAAATCCAGGTGGGCCGGATACCGGTTGGCGGCGGGGCACCCATCTCCCTGCAGTCAATGACGACCACCTTGACCGCCGATGTGAATTCAACACTGCAGCAGATCGCCGAGCTAGCCACCTCAGGCTGCCAGATCGTGCGCGTCGCCGTGCCGTCGCAGGACGACGTGTCGGCACTGCACGCGATCGCGCGCAAGTCGCCGATCCCGGTAATCGCCGACATCCATTTCCAGCCCAAGTACGTCTTCGCCGCAATCGACGCAGGCTGTGCCGCGGTCCGGGTGAATCCGGGCAACATCAAGCGATTCGACGACAAGATTAAGGAGATCGCTCAGGCGGCGACTGCGGCGAAAGTCCCGATCCGCATCGGTGTCAACGCGGGCTCGCTGGACAGGCGGATTCTCGACAAGTACGGCAAGCCCTCGGCGGAGGCTCTCGTCGAGTCGGCGTTGTGGGAATGCTCACTTTTCGAGGAGCACGGTTTCCGCGACATCAAAATCTCGGTCAAGCATCACGACCCCGTGGTCATGATTCGGGCGTACCGTCTGCTGGCGCAACAGTGCGACTACCCGCTCCACCTCGGGGTGACGGAGGCGGGCCCCGCCTTCCAAGGCACGATCAAGTCCGCCGTCGCGTTTGGGGCGTTACTGGCCGAGGGGATCGGCGACACGATCCGCGTCTCCCTATCTGCGCCACCGGTCGAGGAAGTCAAGGTCGGAAACGCCATCCTCGAGTCGTTGGGGCTCAAGGAACGTAGCCTGGAAATCGTGTCCTGCCCCTCCTGCGGCCGGGCACAGGTGGATGTCTACGCCCTGACCGAGCAGGTTACCGCTGCGCTTGAAGGATTCCCCGTGCCGCTGCGCGTAGCGGTCATGGGCTGTGTGGTGAATGGGCCAGGGGAGGCACGCGAGGCCGACCTCGGTGTCGCGTCCGGCAATGGCAAAGGGCAAATCTTCGTCAAAGGTCGCGTGATCAAGACAGTACCCGAATCACAGATCGTCGAAACCCTCGTCGAAGAAGCCTCGAAGATCGCCGAAGCAGCGGGTGTCAACATCGGCGATGACACACCACACATCCCTGAGAGCATGGCGGCATAGGGATTAGGTCCTCGCCTCATGGATGCCGGGAAAGCGTTCGTGGCCCGCGGAGCCGGCCGAATCGCATGTGGCGATGTGTCGCGGCATGCAGTATCTCCGCGGGAAGGAGGAGGACACAGGTCATGTTCGCACCCGCGCGAGCAGGCTTGTCGCGTTGGGATGGTGACGACTCCGTGAGGTCGTGTATGCCGAGTTTCGCAGAGTCGGTGCAGGTAACGAACCAGTAGAAAAGTCGGGTATTGGCCATGGAGGGTGTGTTCCGTCGTGTGGAAAGACGCCTTGTCCAGGCGCACGAGGGATGCGATTCTCCTTGCACTGCCGGCGATGCGGAGGTTGTCGTGGACGGAATTGCGTTGCGAGAGGGCATCGGGCTGTCAGTGCCGGAACAGGTCGATCTTGTCCTCGCCGAGTTTTTGGCCGCGAAGACTGCTGACGGCGATCTGGCTGAGCTCGACGTGATGCTCGCATTGGTCAAAGAATTCGTTTTGGGCGCTGGAAAGCGGTTGCGGCCACGGTTGTGCTATTGGGGCTGGCGGGGCGCAGGGGGCGCCGATTGCCGGGAAATTGTCGCCGTCGCCGCGGCCCTGGAGCTTTTTCATGCCTTCGCCCTGATCCAGGACGATGTCATGGACTGCAGCGACTCCCGCCGGGGCAGGCCGACACTGCACCGGCGGTTCGAGCGGCTGCATACCGATCGGGGATGGCGTGGCTCCAGCGTCAGATTCGGTATGTCCACCGCAGTTCTCGCCGGAGACCTGTGCACGATGTGGGCCGACGAACAGCTGCATGGATCGGGGTTCGACGCGGAAACCCTCTCTGCCGGACTGCCGATCTATCACCTGATGCGCGACGAGGTGATTGCCGGACAATACCTGGATCTCCTCGAACAGTCGCGAGGACCCCTATCGGTCTCAGCGGCTCTGAACGTCATCAGGTACAAGACGGCAAGGTACACCGTGCAGGGCCCGTTGCAGCTCGGTGGAGCTCTGGCCGGAGCCGGGCCGCAGCTGCTGGAGGCATATTCCGCGTTTGCCCTGCCGTTGGGTGAGGCGTTTCAGCTGCAGGACGATCTCCTGGGGGTCTTCGGCGATCCGGCCGTCATCGGAAAGTCCACTGTGGACGACCTACGAGAGGGCAAGTCGACCGTATTGGCTGCGCACACGCTGGCCCGGTCCAGCGCACCGCAGCGGAGGCGGTTTCTGGCTCTTTTCGGCCGGTCCGGACTGGATGCTGACGGCGTCACCGAGCTGCGCCAGATGATGGAGCACTCCGGCGCCCGTCGGGTCGTCGAGCAGATGATCGCTGCGCGGACAGCCCGGGCGCTGAAGGTCCTGGAGTCGATGCCGATCTGTCCGGAGGCTTCAGCAGCGCTCCGCGAGCTCGCGATCGACCTGACCGCAAGAGCGCGGTGAGGGGAAGGGTCCTGCCGGTGATCGAGAGGCCCGTTCCACGGCATCCGCACACCTATTGGCCGCAGATGCGAAACAACACGATGGGCTCGGCTTGTGCAACCGCACATCATGACTCAGGCGTTAGCCGAGCGATATGCCTCCGTGATCCCCGACATCCACTTTCTGTCCCCGCTATGTGTTTGCCGCCATCGACGCCGGGTGAGCGGCCGTCCGCGTCAACCCGGGCAACATTGCAGCCTTGTCGAAGGTTCCTCACCCTCTGCCCGTCGCCGTCGCGGGATGCGTCGTCAACGGACCTGGCGAAGGCCAGACCTTTGTTAAAGGCAAGACTGTCGCCGCTGTGCCCGAATTCCGCATCGTCGAGACGCTCAGAGAGGAGGCATTGAAGATCACCGGGAAACCCGGTTTGCCCCCCCGAGCCGGACAACCCAAAGCATCAACTCCCTCAGACGCAAGAACACAAGAGGCTATGCCATGACCAGCGGGTCATCGAGATTCCAGATATCGATCCCGTATCCAGCGTCGCATCGACGATTTCCGGGCGGCCGAACAACCTGGCCAACGTGCTCGACACCTCTCGCCGTCATCGGTGCGGCATGCGCCGCCACAAGCGCATGTGGTCGACACTACTGTGCCTGGATGATCTGCGCGGACTTGTGGCAGCACCAGAACTCCCGCGGAAAGGCAAGGACATGAATGACACCGTTTCCACATTCGCTGAACTGATCCGGACGAACGTTCGTCCTTGCAGCCGAAGGTACCTGGAACGTGAAAAGGCCGGTAACGCTCGCCTGACCGCTGCGAGCGACGGGACCGGTTCACCGCTTCGGGAGTCGATTTTCTTCAGAGGCGTCCTGAACTATCCCGCCAGAGCGCTCATGCCTCCGGACGAGCAAGGGCAGGCCCGCCTGCATGATCTGGACAGGCACCTGGCCTCGATCCAGCGCGTCTTCCCGAACACGTCCACCGACGCGCTGATGTGCAGACTCGCATGCGAGTTGCTGGAATCAGCCTGGCGCGAGCGAGCCGAGGCCGGGCGTGCAGGGATGGAAGCGCCCGCTGGCTGTGCATGCCGTCTTTGCACGCATCTGCCAACTCCACGCCAGCGCCGTCTCGAAGATTACGACTGGCGGAAGAGCAGTGGTGCACCGCTCACGGTCAAGACATGGCCTTACAGGCAGGAACTCGACAGCGTCCTGTGCGGCGGATGGGTATGGACCAGGAAGATGAACGATTCCGACCAAGATATCGGCCTCCGATACCGGTACGAGGACGACATTCTCGTCTTCCAGGAGTACAAGCGCGTTGCGAAGTCCATCGATATCGAAAGTCTCCACCAAAAGGTCGGAGAAGAGTCGACACGCCAGGCTTCTTCGAACGGCTCTCGTGCACTGGTGAGCGGACTCTTCTCCACATTCAAGCGCAGCGTGGATGAATACTGGCTCGCTCATCACGCCTCCGGTTTCGTCACGCTCCCGCAGGCCAATCCATTCGACAAGCAGACTTATGCGCTATTACAGATCCTCGACTGCCTGTTCTGGCACGTGCCGCCTGATGACGAGCTGTGGCAGGAGGCAAATCTCGCCTCGCTGATCCTGTGCCGTGTGCTGGACGACATGACCGACACCCGAGCGGACGCCGTCACGGGCGAGATCAGCAACTTCTGGCTCAGCTCCATGTCCACGCACGACAAGGCCATGTACGCCGCGTGCGCCATCGCACTCGTCAAATATGGGTGTATGCCCGAAGCGCATAGTGTCCTGTGGAACACCTGGCTGATGGATACCACCATCGTCTGGATGGCTCTCACCGGCCGCCACGCACTGTGGTTCGACGGCATTATCGACGAGCTGCGTCCGGTTCGTGACTGCCCGCTCTGCGGTATCGAGCCGAATAGCGGTGCCGGGCTCCTCTCCGGCGGCGTCACCCTGAAATTCGGGCCTCAGATCCGTGCGAACAGTCTGTGCCGGCAGGCCCGCCGGCTCTCGGAGCAGTGCCGCGCGCACGCACCCGACGTCTGGCCTCTCTTCGAGCGGGAGCTTGCGGCATTCGAGGCGATTCATGGCGAATGGCATGGTGACCACGAGACGACCTGGGAGATTCTCAGCCGCACCTACGTAGCAGGAGTCGAAGCGTGCCTGGCCGGAGGCAAAGGCGCGCCCGAGGTCCAAAACGATGCCGGTGCCGTGGGAACGGAACTCTTCCACGCACTGAACGCCCCTCCGACCTGGAAGGAGGACACGGCCCTCCTTGCCTACATGTTCGGCTGCGCACACCCCCATTTCCTCTGGAACTGCGTGGGCTACAGCGGCGGCGCAGTCGCCGGCGACGCACTCGACGGCTGACGGCAGCAGGAGCGGAGTCATGACGCGCAGACACAGCCGAGCAGAATCCTCGGACCACATTGTCATAGGCGCCGAGTCCGTGCCAGACAGACGATCGCTGCGAGCGCCGCGGTCGTTGGCGCGACGTCGGCCGCCACTTGCAAACCAGCTGGGCGGGAGAGAGGAGATGATCGGTGACGCCGGGCCCGGTCATTTGGTTGTCTGCATATGGATTTCAGTTGGCGTTCCCTTGGCTGGTGCGCCTGTTTCTCTCGTCGCCTGCGATGGAGTTTGCCACCAGGCCGATTGCCGAGCCGGAGACCATTCTGGTGCCTACACGGCATGGTCCGATCAAATCGTTGATTCTCCGGCCGCCGCCTGACCTCGTGACCGAGTGGTCGCGCCAGGGCCGATTGCCACCGGTACACGTGCAAATCGCCGGCGGCGCGTTCATCGGGCGGTATCCCGAGCTCGAAGCCAATGTGGGCCGCTATCTGGCCTCGGAAGTCGGCTGCTGCGTGGTCCTGCCCGGTTATCGCACAGCGCCGCAAGCGTCCTTTCCCGTGGCGGAGCAGCAGATACACGACGTGGTTCAGTGGTTGCACGGTAACGGCGCCTTATGTGGATGGGACGGCGATCACTTGTCGGTTGGCGGAGGGAGCGCGGGTGGTAAGTTGGCGCTTAATGCGGTGCAGCAAGCAATAGACGCGGCCGCATTCGTTCCTCTGGCTCTCACTGTTGAATACGCCTTGTGCGATGTGGCGTTGACCGACGAGTTCTGGTGCAGCCTAAAGCGCAGTTCCTACATCAGACCGTGGATGCTGCGGTTGATGCGGAGCGCATATTTCACCGACCGGATGCGGTTGGTCGAACCGCTGGCTTCGCCCGCGCGGTACGACCGGCTTACCGAGTTTCCACCGACACTGATCACCACGGGTGGACTGGACATCCTGCACACGGAGATGGACCGTCTGGCCGCACGTCTCGCGGCAGAAGGAGTGACCGTCACACACCACCGGTTTGAGTCGGCGGACCATGGTTACACCCATATGCGACCGATCGAGACAGCGGCTCAGGCCATTTTCATGATTGGCCAGCATTTGAGGAGATGGGTGGTCTAGGGCGGTCCGCCCCTCCACACAATCGGTCTTCGTCGGTGGAGTGGACACAGGTGGAAAATTTAACATCCAAGCCCATTGCGGTACTTGCTCGGGCGGGCCATCGGATGGTCGCCTTGAGGGGGCACGGTCGATTGACGGGCCGGTGCCGGTGGCGCGCAGCCAAAGTATGTCTCAGGCGGCAGATCCGTATGAGACACGATGCGGCACACGCTACGGGTTCAGCGAACGGAAATGACATGGATGGCGTGAACCACCCCGGCTCTGACGCTCCTGCGTCGGAAGTGACCGAGGCCATTATTCGGTTACCCGTACGGCCCAAGGTGTTCCACACGACCGCATCCGAAGGAGCGCAGACATGACGCGCGGTCGCTTGATCACGGTGACGAGGGTGTTCACCTCCCTACTCGCCGATGAGGCCGGCCACACCGCATCGGCTCTTGGCGGCCGGGCCGCAGGAGCCGGCGCGGCGGCTCGACGGGCCGAGGCAGCGCGCATGGCCCTGGAACGGCTCGGCCCCTTCTGGGTCAAGGTCGGGCAAATTATGTCCACACGATCCGACTTCGTGCCATTGCACATGAGAAAGGAGTTCGAAAAGCTTCACGACGAGGTCGGTGTGGCGCCTTTCTCGATATTCGAACCACAATTGGAGGCAGAGCTGGGTCAGGGCTGGCGCCGGATGTTTCGTGAGGTGCACACCGCCGAACCCCTGGGATCGGCGTCGCTGGCACAGGTCTACCGAGTCGTCCTTGCCAATGGGCAACACGGCGTGCTGAAGCTCCAACGGCCCGATATCCGGGAGATGGTGCTCGCGGACATGCGCTTGTTTCGCCGCGGAGCACGAGTGGTGCGCAGATGTGCCCCCCGGTTCAACGCCGTCATCGATATCGAGGCCATGCTGAATGTGGTGTTCGAGGCGATGGAGGCGGAGCTGGACTTCACCGTGGAAGCCGCCAACATGGAGCAGGGCCGACGGCTTGCGGAGCGGTTCGAATCGATCAGCGTGCCACAGGTCTACCTCGCCACGCCGAAGGTACTGGTGCAAAGCCAGGCGCCGGGGTGTTCCATTCGAGATGTCGGCAAGGGCGGCCTCCCGGACGATCAGCGGTTGGCGATCGGCCGGGATCTGCTCCGATTCATGTACCACGGGTACTACCTCGAGCGCATGTTCCACGCGGATCCTCATCCGGGCAACATCTTCGTGCAGAAAGGCGAGCAAGCCACGCTCATCGACTGGGGTCTGGTTGGCAGGGTGGACCGGCCCACCAGCCGCGACGCCCTCCGCATCCTGATGCATGTCGCGGGCAACGACGGCAGCGGAGCGGCACGTGCCTGGCTGGAGCTGGGACGAGCCACACCATGGGCCGACATCGCCGGATTCTGCGGCGACATAGCCGCCCTGGTACCCAAGCTGACCGACGCGTCGCTTGATCAACTAAACTTCGGTGTCACCCTCACCTCGGTGATGAAATGCTCCGCCCGCCGGGGTATCAAGACGAGTCCCATGATCTCCTTACTGGCAAGGTCCTTTTCCACCCTGGAAGGGTCGATTCGCTGCATCGCCCCCGAACTGACCGTGACGGAGGTGCTCCGCGAGGACATCTGTGACATCATGTGCCATCTCGTCGGCGAAACGATTTCGCATACCAAGGCCGCCTCAGACGTTCTCGAGGCGATCGCCATAGCGCACAGCGCACCCGAGCAACTGCGCAGCATCGTGCGCGATGTCGCCAATCGCGACCTGTCGATCCAGATAAGCCGAGCCCCGCCCAGCGTTCCAGGGGCGATGGCGCCCGTGCTTCCCTTGGCGGCAGGGTTGGGACTCGTCGCGCTGATCCTGCATCACCGACGCAAGATGCAAGGTAACAGATGAACGGCTCGGCGACTTAACACCGTAGCCACCTTAACAACTGCAATGACTCAAGCCATTGGGTTATGGGCCGATATCGGGTGTGAGTCGACGCAGTGACACTGCACCGAACAGTGCGCAAACACAAAGACGCAGGAGGATGATTTTCATGTCTCGCCGCAGTGGCATCAGCAGTTACCTGGGCGACGTCGCCGACGATACGAAGGAGTTCGTGGACAGTCTCCTGGACCGGGTATCCGACCTTGACCGCGAGCTGCGGCAAGCTGCGCGGCGTGCGCTCGACAACCAGAAGGACCGCGATAAGCGGGTTGCCGACATGAGAGACGAGGTGCGGCGGCTGTCCCGTCAGCTCCAGGAGCTCGATGATTCGGGCCCTGACGAGGGTACGGGTGGCGGTTCAGAATCCCACAGCGGCATATCCGAGCAGATCGACGCGCTGAGATCGGAGATGAGGACGCTGTCGAAGGCGCTGGAGGATTTCGCCGCGCGCGGGCCAGGCTCGGCGACTTCCGGCAAGACATCGACCTAAGGGAGCCAAGCCCATGCGTCGCGACGGCACGCATCCTGCACGGCCGGCCGGTGGGCGTCGCCTCTTTCGCGAGGAGCCCGACGGGAACCTGTACGACCTCGACAAACGTTGCCTTGTCAGTCCCACGGAACTCGGTGATGCGCTGGCGGCCGGCGCCACGTTCAGGGCCTACCGGCACGACACGGGTGCGGACTGCACCTATGAGATTCTGTTGAAGCTCTTGGCGTTGCATCCGCTGACGGCGATTGGAGCCGGCTCACGTGAGCTGATTACCACGGACGCAGCGGTCGAGGCGTCGGTGCAGCGGGCAGTTCTCGGACGGCCTATGCGTTCGGGACGCACGCGGTTCCCGGCCGATCGGAGCGACGCTGATGGTGGTTGGGCGTATTGACCACGGGCGTGGCGAGGGAACCACAGCGATGGCGGCTTAGCCATGCACACACCGCACCCCTCGAGCAATCACCTGCAAGGCGGTTCCGCATGAACGCTTCCATGCATTCCGACCTGATCGGCGGGGCCACTCGAGGACTATGGTGACCAACCGAGAAGGCCTGCGTAGCCAGGGGCGTCTGACACCGGCCTACTCAGATGGATGTGCTTCGGGAGTACTGCACCAGCCCGCCGGCGGACTGCCGGGGCCATGCGGGTCATTCCACGGCTGGTCGGCCATCAGTTCGGCCGCTGCCGCTCCCAATGCCGCGAAGCTCACGCCCGGGTGCCTGCTGCGGACGGCGCCGGGCCGGCGGCGCAGCGCTTCTGGCAGACGGCCGTTGCCGTGGTCGGCCTCGCTGAGGTCAGGATCGTAGGCCGGGTGCTCCTCGCGCGGCGCGTCTAGCGCGGTCCGCGTCGGCGTGGGCACGGCTATGCCGCAAGCCGTTCCGGGCGCGAGCCCTCTGTCGCGGCCAGCCGCCCGTCGATCGCGAGCGAGCCGGAACCGGCCCAGAGCAGATAGAGGTTCAACATCAGCAGCACCGGAGCCACACCGAGATGGAACGGGCCGCCGACGGTCAGGCCGGCCGTCAGGATCGCACCGGCCATCACGATGGTCAAACCCAGTGCGGCCAGGCGGGCGCCGAGGCCGAGCATCAGCATCAGCCCGGCGCAGAACTCCAGCAGGCCCACCAGATAGACGATCACGGGCGAGTCGGGGAACCCGAATTTGACGAACTCGGTCACCTCGAACTCAGTGATCACGAACTTCACCGCCCCGAAGAAGGCGAACGCCAGACCGACGAAAATCCGGATCACGGCGGTCACGGCCGCCGCGCGACCGTCAACCCGACTGCCAACAAACCACTTCAAACGATTGCTCACTCTATTTCAGAGCCGGCACGGCCGTCAGCGTTACAGATCCTACGGCGGACTTTGGCGTTGGCGAGGATCTGCCGGCTCGGCAGTGCCGTGCTCGCCGCAGCTGTCAGGCCCGAAGCGGCCAGGTGGGGCGTCGACGATGTGCAGGCCGACGGCGTAGCCGTCCATGTCCGGCACGCCACGCGGAGGCTGGCCGAACTTGGCCGCGGCCGTGTCACCGAGCACATAGGAGGGTGTGTGCCGCATGCCCGCCAGGTCGATGTCGCGCGTGATGATGTCGTAGGCGCGGTCGAACGCCTCGCCGAGCCCGGCAGAGCTTTTACATTCCCCACGATGCAGTAAACGCTTGCATCTGTCGCCAGGGCCTGAGAGGGGCGATGCGCAGCTGGCAATTTGCCGTGTCTGTCCTGGGCAGCCGGTGCGGTCGCGGCACCTGGGCGGCCCGTTCGTCCGGGAGCTGGTGGTGATCTGAGCGCCACCGCCAACTCCCGGAACCTGCCGTCAAAGGCCTTGCGGAGGGTTATTCGCCAGACGGTACGGGGAGGGCGACACCGGTCCGCACCGGTACACCGAGGTTCGGTGTGCCGTCGGCGTTCCAGTTGACCTTTTGTGCTCGCGTGGTGCGCGTCGTGCCGCAGCCCTGCGTCGCCGAGCTGTTGGCGTGGTACGCGATCCAGGTCTCGGTGCCGTCGGGTGAGGTGAAGAACGAGTGGTGGCCGGGGCCGTAGACCCCGTTCGCGTCGTTGCGCTGGAAGATCGGGTTGGGGAACTTCGTCCAGGACGAGGCGGCCAGTGGGTCGCCGCCGCGGTACTCCAGCATGCCGATCTTGTAGTTCGGTCCGCCGCAGTAGCTGGCCGAGTAGGTCAGGAACGTGCGGCCGTTGTGCTGCAACAGGAACGACCCTTCGTTGACGGCGCCCTCCTGCCGTTCCCAGGCCAGCGTCGGGGCCGAGATCCGGGTTCCGAATGCTGCGGCTGTCCACGGGTTGGTCATCGGTGCGATGAACAGTGACTGCAACCTGTCCGTGCCGAACGCCGAGAACGTCATGTACAGGGTGTTGTTCAGCCGGATCGGGGCGGCGTCGATGGCCCAGCCGTTGTTGGGCATCAGGTTGAGGATCCCGCGGATGGTGTACGGGCCGAGCGGGTCGGATCCTGCGCTTTCGGCGACATGCGTACGCCGGGGCAGACTGCCTTGTTCGACGGAGTAGTACAGGTACCACCGGTTGTTGATGAGTTCCAGGTGCGGGGCCCACATCGTGTTCCCGCCGGTGCGCACGACTATCTGCTCCGCTGCGGTACGCAGCCCGGCGATGGTGGGTGAGCGGCGCATCACCACATTGGAGGTCCAGGTCGTGGCGACGTAGTAGTAGAACCCGTTGTGGAACACCAACGTCGGGTCGGCGCTGTTCGGGGTACCCACCACCGGGTTGGTGAACGTCGCGCCGCCGGCACCGACCTCGAGATGGTCCACATTGGGCAGACCGCTGGACGTGGTCGCCGCCAACCGGATCGTGTTGCTCCCCGCATTCGCGTTCACGGTCAGGGTTTTGGTGACCCACGTGCTCCACGCACCGGTGCCCTCGAACGACGGCGTCTGCACCGTGGTCCCGTTGACCACCAGGCTCGCCGGACGGGCGGTGGTGGTGCCGTTGGCAAACCGGATCCCGAGCGTGACACTGCCGGCCGCGGCAACGTTCACCGTGAACTGCGCGGCGGCCCCAGTCGCGTTGTTCGTGTTACAAAACCCGCTTCCGGAGTACCCGGACCAATCCGAGTCGATCGTCCCCTCACAGGTGGCCGGGGAGGTCTCCGCCTCATACCGCGTCGTCGCGGCCGACGCCTCCGGCAAACCGACCGTCGCCCCGGCGGCGACCAGGCCAGCGGTAACGCCCACAACAAATCCGGCACGCCAGCGAGACCGGCGCGCAGGCCGTTCAGTTGTCACATTCATACACTTCTCCTCGATCTCAAGCGATCGGTGTTCCGATGTCGAGCGCGCCGACGGGGCCAAACACGCAACGCATGCGCCATCGGCTCGCTGCTCGGTTGCACACCGTTGAAACGTTCTGCCTGTTGGGCTCCTGGTTGACGTCGTCGTCGGTCCAAAGGGGAGTGGCGGCAGGACCCGCCAAAAGAGGCTGTTGTCTGATCTAACAATGAGCTGTGTTAACAGCCGGCCGAGCGCTACCCGCTGGTGCCGACTGTTCAGCCCCGATGAACATGGGGCTATGTGACCTCGACTGTTGCTTTCACGGCCGTCATCGCCTTGCCTTTACCGCTGCCGAGGTTGGTGATGGTTGCGGTGCCGCTCACGGTGAAGGTGCCTGGCGTGGCGTAGCTGGCCGGGTTGATGGCACTCCAGGTGACCCTGACAGTCGAGCGGACACCCGTGCGCAGGTCGAGGCTTGTCACGGTGGTGGGGAGCGTGGGAGCCACCCGCGCCCGCGTCGCGGCAAAGACGTGGCTCTCAACGACGTTCTTGGCGAATGCGTCGTTCCAGACCTTGAAGGAGGCGCGCAGCGTGCCGTTTGCACCGGACCCCGTTGCGAAGACGTTGGTGCCGGCCCACGGCCACACACCGGTGCCCGCGTTGTTGGGTATGTCGTTGATCGTCTTCATGGCGGCCATCGTGTCGTCCCCCTGCGACTGCACCGTATAGGTGAAGCCAACCGGATGGTTCGGATCGGATAGGGGATCGGTGACCCTGCCACTCGACGGCGGAGACATCTCGGCGATATTGAGCTTCACGCCTGGCAGAACCTTGGAGATCTCAACGAGATTGCGCTGCAAGACCGCGTAGCTCCCGTGCCAGTCCGGGTAGTAGGACAGGCCGATCCGCTCGACCATACCGCTCATATTGTTGAGCTCACCGGAAAGCGCATTGATCAGCGTCATCACCCTGGCAAAAACCTGGTTGGGGTCAAGGACCACCTTGCCGGTCGGCGTCTGCTCGATGACGTTGAACGCGAAATGCAGCATGCTCTGGATGTGCGTGCCTCTGGTCGCGTTGACTTGTTTGATCGCGCGGTTCCCGGCATCGACCAGCCGGGCGAGATTGTTGATCGAGCGCAGGAATTCCTGGTATGCCGCCGAGTTGGTATCGCCTCTGGCTTCTTCGTACTTCATCCACTTCACGCCGCCACCCGGCGCGAGCCGGTAACGACCCGACGTGTAGTAGTGGTGGTGATGGACGTACGGCGTGATTGCATCGTATTCCCGGCCCCACATCATGCCGTTCGTGACCTCGTTGCCCAACTGGACGATGTCAGGGGTCGTCCCCTGGGCGACCAGGCTGCTGACGAAATCGTAGGTCCACTGGTAGGTGGTCTGCACGAGAGCGTCGAACGAGCGATCCGCCCAGGCATAAGGCTTCGGCTGGTTCTGCGGATCGGCCCAGCTGTCGGCGTAATGGAGATCGATCGCAAGCTTCTGCCCGGCCCCGATGACCGCTTTCGCAACCCGACGGGTGTTCGCCGGCGAGCTGTTGCCCGCACCCGTGCTCGCGCCGCCGGTGCTCTCGTTCTTCGGCTCGTTCCAGACGCGCAGGCGGATCGTATCCCAGCCGAGATCCTTCGTCAGGCCGAAGAAGTTGTTACCGTTCTCTATGGATCCGGGGTCGGTGAACTTGCCGCCGCGGACGCCGGGGACCCGTGGGTTGTTGCCGGCGTTGTAGTAGTAGGCCGTGGTGTTGCCGCCCTGCTCGGACGTGTCGGAGCCGTTGTCCATGTCGGGGCGCAGATAATTGAAGATGTTGAACTCGCGCACACCAACGGGCGAGCCCTCGTTGATCACGAGTCGGAGGTAGCGCAGGCCTTCGAAGTCGAAGACATCGGTGAAGACGCCACCCGGCCGGGCGTTGTTCCCCCGGTCAGCCAACACCGTCCAGTCGTTCCCGCTCCTCGAGCCCTGCAGTTGATACTTGTACACCGTCCGGTTGCTCGCGAAGACCGTCTCCACCTTGTGGATCGCGTCGTAGGCGCCGCCCAGATCGACGGTGAGTGTGGCGGGCTGCGAGGTCGCCACCCAGGCTGTCGCCGCCGAGCCGTCCAGCGCGAGACTCGCGTCACCGCTGGATGCCGTCGCCGACACCCAGTACTTGCCCGAGATGTTGCTTTCAGCCGGCGTGTAGTTGGCCGTGCCACTCAGTGCGACCGCCGGGCGGGGGGCGCTGACAAGGAGTGCGGCCAAGGTAATCGAGGCGGCCAGCAGGGCCGCACCTGGTCGCTTCAAAGACTTCCGCATACGAAGCTCCTATCTCCTAACGGTCTCAGCGGCGGTCAGCTCACCGATGGGGTCTTTGCGCTACGCGCAGCGGCTATGCGTGCGTGCAGAACACGCGGATCGCGGATGGCGGGACGTGGTCGTCATCCGTTCGCGGTCTGGCGTAACGGGGTGGCCGCGACGCGCACGCGGTTCTCCGCGCCTGTCGGCGCGGCGTGATCACATGCCTCCTCGATCGTCGGGCCGCCCGGGTCGCGGTCGGCCCCGCCGCCCCAACACTGTTAGCGCTCACATTGAGATGTATCAGCAATCGTTATCGCCGGACATCTAAATGTCAACAGAAACCGGTCCGAGCGTCGGCCGGACCGGTTTCAGGCAGCCGGAGAGCGTTACCCCGGGCACTGGCGGCAGCGACCTCCGTTCCTCCGGTCACGCGACGCCGGCCAAGGGCGGGACCGCGTGATCAGGGTGGTCCTCGCTGACGATCAGACCCTGGTCCCGGCAGGTTTCCGCTCGATCCTGCAGGGTGAGGCCGACGTGGCGAAGCGAGGCGCGGTCCGGAGGATCGGTGATCAACGCGATAGCGCGGAAACGGGCGGCAGTTCGCCCATCGCCTGTCGATACCGGGCCTGCGCACGTCGTGCCTCGCCGTGCCATCCGTACCGCGTCAGCAGGTCGATCAGGGCCAGGTGGGCGTTCTCGTCGTATGCGTCAAGTTGCAGGATCTGGTGCAGGTGGGTTACCGCGTCAGCGGTGTCCCCGCACTCCTGAGCGAGGTCGACAAGTGTTCGCAATACGCGAAGGTACGTTGCGCGTGCCTCCTCACGCGCCGGGATGGCCCAGTCGTCATACGGTTCGTCGCCGAGGAAGTCGCCGGTGTAGAGCCTTTGCGCGTCGCGAAGCACCAGCCGCGCCTGCTCCGTTTCGCCCTCCCGGACCAGCCGCAGCCCGTGCTCGACCGCCAGCAAGAAGTCCTCCAGGTCGATGTCGATGCGTACGGTGTCGAGCGCGACGCTGCCCTGCCCCGACTGCAGGAAGTGGTCGGCGGGCATGCGCCGACCCGCGTCGAGCGCGCCGCGCACCGTTGACAGCGCCACGGAAAGGCGGTGCGCGACCTTCGCCGGATTCTCGTCTGGCCACAGCATTTCGCCCAGCTCTTCCCTTGGTACCGGTCTGCCTCGCCGGGCCACGAGAATGCGCAGAAGGTCACGGGCCTTGCGCGACTGCCACACGACGATGTCACCCGAGCCGGTGCTGACCTCGAACCGGCCGAAGGTGCGCACCAACACCCGATAGGGCGGTGCGCCGGCGGGCGTCCAGTCCACACCGCGGGCGGCCAGCCGTGACTCGGCGAGTTTGGCGGCGATCCGGTCGTCGGCGGAGGCACCCGGCAGCACACCGAGCGTGGCGGCGACCCGGTCGGCGTCGAGTTGCGCGTCGGCCGCCTGCCATAGGGCCAGCGCCTCCCGCCATGCCTTGCGTGCCAGGGCCGGGCTCTGTGCCGCGCTTCCCATCAGCTCCAGCGCCTCCGGCAGCAGGGCACGCTCGCGCAGCTGGCGTGCCCTGCGCGCGGCTTGGGCGGCGAGTTCGGCAGCGCGATCCACCTCGGCCGTGGCGAGTTTGGCCCAGCCGAGTGCCAGCGTGGCCACGGTCGAGTCGGGCTCGACGGCGAGCGCTCGTTCGGCGTGGCGGAGTGCGGCTTGGGTGTCGTGCGCCGCAACGACTTTGGTCAGCCCGGCCAGCGCGGGCACGAGCGCCTGCCGATCGTCGGCGGCCTCGGCGATCCGGATGACCTCCTCATACGCGGTTTCCGCCTCGACTCTGCGGCCGCGGCGGCGCTGAATGCCGGCAACCCCCAGCAAGGGATAGGCCACCATCTGCGAACCCGTGCGCCGGTATAGCCACACCGACCGCTCGAACGCGGCCAGCGCCTCATCCAGCCGCCCGAGCCCGGCCAGCGCCTCGCCCTCGTTGACCAGGGCGAGGGCCTGCATCGGCAGGTGACCGATGGCCTCGGCCAGGCGGGCACCCGGCTGCACCTCGGACAGGGCCTCGGCGAACCGGGCGTCGTCGATCAGGCGCGATGCCCGGTTGGATCTGATCCGCGTGACTTGAACGACGTCGCGCGCTCGTTCGGCGTGGGTGAGCGCGCGGTCGTAGTGCTCGCCATTGCCCTCCGGATCGCCCGCGAGCTTGGCGTGCAACGCTTTGGCGACATAGGCGGCTGCCATGGCATCCGGTGCTCCGGCGCTCAGGGCGTGCGACATCGCCTGCTCGGCGGCGTGAGCGCAAGCCGGCATGTTGCCCAACAGCCAATGGACGGTCGCGGCCCATGAGTGCAGGCGCGCCAGGTCGGCCGGATCGCCGTCGAGGTGCGCACGGTCCAGGATGGACAGTGCGGTCCGGGGGTCGCCGCTGAGATAGTGCAGGCTTGCGGCCCGCCAGGCGAGCGCCGGGTCCACACCGTGGCCATCGTCACCGGCGAACTCG
The DNA here is from genome assembly GCF_003426775.1 of Allorhizocola rhizosphaerae. Classification (GTDB taxonomy): domain Bacteria; phylum Actinomycetota; class Actinomycetes; order Mycobacteriales; family Micromonosporaceae; genus Allorhizocola; species Allorhizocola rhizosphaerae. The sequence goes on from NZ_QJUG01000010.1 coordinate 31,176, forward strand.
GCCACCATGCGCAGCGCTGCGGCACTCTCGCCGGTGGTGTAAAGCGCTTGCGCGTGCACCACTTTAAGCACCGGCGGGCGATGCCGTGCGGGCACACGCTCGGCGACTTTGATTACAGCGGTGGCACCGCCGGCCGCCAGGATGCTGTCGCCGCGGGCGCACACGAGATCCATGGCCTCGCCCGTCAGACCCGCCGCGCAGTACGCCTCCACTGCTGCGAGCGGCAGGTCGTGGTCGGCGTACCAGGAGGCGGCTCGGGCGAGAAGGTCCTGGCCCGTGCCGCCCGACCGCGTTCGCAGGTATTTGGCGAGCAGCGGCGGCATGCGGTAGGACCCTGGCTCGGCGGCGGCCCGCAGGAGCCCGATCCGGTACAGCATATCCACTTCGGACGGTTGATGGCCGAGCCATGCGGCAAGGTCGGCGGTGACCGGGTCGAGGTACGCCGCGTCGGCCAGCAACCCGAGTACCTCAGGCGCCAGGCCCTCCAGCACCTCGGATTCGAAGAAGTCGGCGATCGGGGTGTCGCTCGCGGTCATCCAGCCGAGCAGCGCCTGTGGCGACGCCGGCCGGTCGGGGCGAGCCAGTGCCTGCCCGGCCAGGTGCACCAGCGCCGGCCATCCCGCCGTCCAGGCCCACACCAGGTCGGCCTCGCCCACGCGGTACTCGTGCCGCAACAGCGCCTCGACCTGCGATCGCGTCAGCGCGAGGTCGCCGGGGCCCAGCTCGGCAAGCAGGCCGCGGGCCCGCCACCGGGCGAGCCGTCCTTGCACCGGCACCCGTCCGATGACGACCAGCCGGCACTCGGCCGGGAGCCCATCGGCGAACTCCACCACCCGGTCAATGTCCAACCTGGACACCTCATCGGTCACGAGCCACAGCGGCTCACCCGCCGGGACGAGCACCGGGCCGGCCTGACGCAAAAGCGACTCATCGTGCCAGCGGACGGCGGCGCCGCGCAGCCGATCCCTGACCGCCGTGGTCTTGCCGTAGCCCGCGGCGGCCGTGACCAGCGTGCACCGCCGGGAGAGTCTGCGGTCCGATCCCGGCTCCATCTACTACCTCTTCTGCTGTGTCAGGTCCTGAACAACGTTCTTTGAGAACAGTTTGAGGCACCTTGAGGGTCCGCCGCGAAGCTGATGCCATGCGAATGAGAACACTGATCAACGCGGGGCTCACCGCCGCCCTCGCCGCCGGAATGGTGCTCGGTGCGACCACACCGGCCTCCGCCGCCACCGTCATCGACCCTGAGCGGTACTCCGCCACCCCGACCGGGTTCGGCTGGTACCTGTCGACGAACAAGGCCACGATCGACAGCTGGTCCAACCAGTACAACATGCGCGTCATCGGTATCGAGGTGATCGGGCCGGACAACTTCGCCGCGACCATGGTGCACAACTCGGGCGTCTACCAGCGGGGTGTGTCGGGCAGCGCATCCTGGACGACCGACGAGACCGTGGACACGCTGCTGGACAAGCTCAACGGCAAGCGGCTGCTCGACCTCGAGCGGTATGTCGTCAATGGACAGACTCGCTTCGCGGCCGCGTGGGTGGACAACCCGGCGAGCAACTGGCACAACTACAAGTGGTACATCAACAGCACCGAGAGCCATATCAACACCAAGCTCGCCGAGCTCGGCGGGCGAATCATAGATATCGATCATGTGTCGGGCGATCGGTACGACGTCGTGATGATCCCCAACACCGGCGTCGATTACAAGCAGTCGTGGACGGTGTTCGGCAAGACCCTTGCCGAGGTCGGTGACCTGATTGGCCAGCACAGCGCCCGCCTGGTCGACGTGGAGCGGCACGCGGACGGCAAGTGGTCGGCCGTGCTGGTCAAGAACGATCACGCGTACTGGTCGTGGCACCCGAACCTGACAGCGCAAGCGGTGGTGGACATGCAGGCGCAGAAGGGCCTGCGGCCGATCCACGTCAAGCCGTTCCCGTTCAACGGCGAGACCCGGTATTCGGTGATCTTCGTGGACAACCTCGACGCGACGTCGCTCAAGGCGCGCGACGCCATCGAGCAGGGTGCCGGTTACGCCAAGCGCGGGTTCTACCTCAAGGCGGTCGACGGGCCGGTGCACAACTGGCTGCGCGGCGACACCAAGTTCGAGCCGGCGAGCATGCTCAAGGCGCTGCACCACGTCCATGCCATGCGCCGGGTCTACCTCGGTTCCGAGCAGCTGACCAACCCGGTGACGTGGTACAAGAACCCCAACGGTCCGGACAACGCCGGCTGGTGCGCGTACAAGGACGACGGCACGCCGATCACCACGATGCCGGTCAACGACAACCTGGAGAACACGCTCAAGGGCATGATGGAACAGTCGGACAACCGCAAGACCGACGCCATCTACAACCGGTACGGCGCGCTCGCGCTCAACAACACGGCCGACGCGCTGGGCATGACCGACACTCAGCTCAACCACCGCATCGGCTGTACCTGGGAGGCTGGGGGCCAAGTCAAGGCGAGCAACGAGCTCACGCTGGTCGACGCCGGCAAGCTCTACGAGGCGGTCTACCGAAGCAGCTCCCCTTATCTGGGTACCGGCTCCGCCCGCGACAAGTTCACCGAGCTCACCGGCGACGGCACGTTCATCTTCTCCGCGGTGATGAAGGACGAGGCAGCCGCGCTCGGCCTGACCTTGGCGCAGCGCAACGCGTTCGCCGCCGAGCTGTGGGGCGCGTACAAGCCCGGTGGCTACGCGAACGCGGCTGAGGGCGCGACCTGCGACAACACCGGCTGCACCGCACTGCTGATGCGCAGCACGGCCGGTGGCATGATCTCAGTGCCGTTCAAGCAGGCCAACGGGACGATCGTGGAGAAGAAGTTCGTCTACGGCGCCTTCATCGACGGCGTGTTCGACTGCGGCGTCGGCGACGACAAGAACTGTGACGCCGAGTCCGCCGCCATGTGGCCCGCCGTGCAGGCAAGCATCGCCGAGACGCTTCGCCCGCACCTGAAGGCGGCGCTCGCGACCTGGAAGTAAACCGCCGCAACGCCGGCCCGCACCGGGTATCACCCCGGTGCGGGCCGTCATACTCATGTCTTCGCCGACATCGATGGGCGGCTGCGCTTCTTCGATTTCGGGGACGCTAGCACCGCGCATCCCTTTGGTTCCATACACGGCCAATTCAGCTACGGCTGCCTCGAGGAACTGCTTGGCCCCGACGTGATCTAGTGCCGTGTCACGTCGCCTCGGTCGTGTAACCGTGTTCCCGCCCAGCCGGTTGCCGCCGCACGTAGCTGTAGCCGCCGCAAAGGCGAGTTGCGACGCAGGACGGTTCACACCCTGCGGTACCGCGCCTGGACGAAGCAGAACACGCCGAACGCACCGAGACCGGCGGCGACCGTGGTGAGTACGAGGCCGCCGTGCGGTTGCCCGGCCAGCGTGCGCAGGGCCGCATCCAGACCACGCGCCTTTGCGGGATCGTAGGTGCTGCCCGCGATCGCGAGCAGGACGCCCGCCACGCCGTAGGCCACGCCCTTGGCGATGTAGCCGACGATGCCGAGCCACCTGCTCGCGTCGCGCATCCGCGCGCCCATCTGGGCGGTGCGCATATGGTCGACGAAGTGCCCGAGCCAGCCGTAGATGATCAGGCCCGCGCCGAACAGGGCAAGCGCGACGCCCGCGAGCGTCACGAGGGTCGTGCCGTTGGGCTGCGACATCAGATCGGACGCGTTCTGCTGTTGCGCGTCACCACCCGCGCCGGCTCCCTTGAACACCTTCCATGCGGTCCAGCCCAGGTATCCATAAAGGACAGTGCGCGCGGCGGAGGCGAGCCTTTCGAACCGGCGCCGATTGCCGCGGAATTCGCGGTGCCCCACGACCACCAGCAGCGCCTGCCACAGCGCCATGGCGGCGAAGCCCAACGTGACGAGCAACACAAGGATGCTGCCCAGGGTGTCGTCGGCGAGCAGGCGCAGCGCACCGGACTGGTCAGCGTCGGCGGCCGGGCGCTGCGCCGCGATCTGCAGCGCGACCCAGGCCAGTAACAGGTGTGTGAGGCCGTATCCCAGGAAACCGGCGCGGGTCAACCGTTCCAGCCAGCCGCTGCGCGCGACGGCCTGCACTCCAGTGGTGGCGGACATGCCTGTAGGCATACCCAAAAAGTGCGGACTTCATCACCGGCCGCTGTCCACCTTGGAATCGTTGCGGCGGGGCCGGCGCAGGGCTGCGGGTCATCTGAACCGGGCGGGCCCGCCGACCACCGGCAAATGAAGCACACCGGGCCGGTCGGGTCCGAGGCGGACGGTGACCGGCAGGACGGTGGCATTGCCGGCGTATGCGGCGTCGGACGCGGCCAGAACCAACCGGATGCGGTGCCCGGCCGGCCATCGCTGGGCGATCCCGGGCAGCTCGATGCGCAACGGCTCGGTAACGTCGGCGACGCGCACGGGCGAGATCAGCCTGTGCCGCAGAGATATCGTGCCGTCCGGCGCCACATCGTACAGCTTGGCGAACAGCACGAGCTGCCCCGCCGGGCCGAGCCGCTGCGTGAGCGCCGCCGCTGGGCTTTCCAACCGAATGTCCAATGTGGGCACGCCGACGGTCACGAGCTCTGATGCGAGCGGGCGGCTGGTCCACGCCGCGAACGTGCCCGGCGCATCGAACGGGACGGCGAGCGGATCAGGTACCCGATTGCCTTGCAGTGCCGAGGTTTCCGAATAACTGGTGGGCACCCCGCCGGCCGCGTTCGCATACGCCTGACTCCCGGCCCGCACGGCGTGCGCCGACTCCACCAGGCTCGCATCGCCCGACAGATGCAGCGACTGCGGGCGCCCCACCGGGTAGGACTCCGAGCCGGCATAGGAATTGGACCAGTCGCGGTGATAGGCGAACCGCGGGCCGGTGTCGGTGGGCAGACCCTTGAGGTAGTGGTCGAACCAGGCCAGGAAGCGCCGGCCGAGATAGCTGGTGTGCAGGCCCTCGGGCGACAGGTCGAGCTCTCCCGGCGCGGGCGTGCCCTGGCTGTGCCCCCACGACTGCCAGATCATCTTCACCGGCACACTCCGCTCGGCCAGCGCCGCATAGGTTCGCGCCGCCTCGTTCAGGTTGAACAGCGTGTCGGCCTGCCCCTGCACGAGCAGGGTGGGCGCGGAGATGCGCTCGATGTAGGAGGCGACCGACACCCGTCGCGTCAGAGCGGTCGTCCCGGGCGTGGGATAGCCGAGCACCTCCAGCTGGGCCTTGCCCACGCACACCTCGTCGGTGAAGTTGGGACAGCCCACGAGCCGGGCCGGGTCGTATTGCGCGCCGGTCACGCCGTCGTTGATGCCCTCGGCGAAGAACAGCGACGTCCACACTTTCTTGTGCACGCCGGGCGCGTCACCGGAGTTGTTGGGGGCCAAGGAATATGCAAGATCGTGCCACGTGATGAGCGGTATCAGCGCGTCGATGCGCGGGTCGATGCCCGCCGCGGCGAACTGTGCCTGGCCGCCGTAGGAGCCGCCGATCATCCCGACCCTGGGGTCGCCCGGACCATCGAGGCGCACTTTCCCGGTACCCGCTAGATAATCCACCAGTTGGCGGGCGGCCTTGCCGTCCCAAGCGGGGTCGTCGAGGGTGATTTTGCAGCCGCTGCCGCCGAAACCGAGACCGGAGTAGGACAGCACGACATAGCCCTGCGCCGCGAACGCGCGGCCGGTGGCCCGCTGGCTTGCGTCATCCTTGGCGCCGCCGAATCCGTGAGTGGTCAGGATGGCAGGCGCGGGATTGTCGGGTGTCGCGGTGTGCGGGAGGTAAAGATCGGCGACGACGTCGCAGACCGCCGAGTCGTGCGGCCCGACAACGGTTTTCACGTGAACCGTCGTGACCGTGTGATCTGGGGCGGTGTCGGCCGCCGGAAGCAGGGCGGCAACCATCAGGATGGTCACGAGTGCGGGAGCGAGGGCCACGTCTGCCTATCGCTTTCCCGCCACCAGACGCAACACGGCGGGCCGGCCCCACCTGAGGGGAGACAAGCGTGGGGCCAGAGCTCCCGGCAGCCGGGTGAGCCAGCCGTCCGCGCCCCGTCCGGCCGTGGCAGCGAGCAGGGCGCCTTGAACACCGTGGCCGTCACACCAGTCGTGTCGTCCGCCTGACCGTGGACGGGTTGGGCGCGGCGATCATGCCGGAGTCGTGCACCGGCGGGTCCGGCAGCAGCGGCGGCAGCGACTCGACGCCCTGCACGCTGGTCGAGAACACCTGCTGGAGGGCCTTCCACCACGGCCCACCTGTTTGGTTGCCGTCAGCGGTTTTGTCGCTGTCAGTGGCCGAGGAGATCGGCCACACGTAGGAGCGGCGTCACGAGCATCGGGATCTGGTCCGGATCCTCGATCGCGCCGCGCTGCCAGGTCAGCAAGTCATGGCCGGCCAAGCTCCACACGGGTATCCGGCCGGCGAGGTGTTCGGCGATCAACGTGGGGCCGAACAGGGTCCGGGCCCACTGCGGGTCCTTGGTCTGTATCCGGAACGCCCGGTCGAACGGGTCGTGGCCCGTTGCGGCTGCGTTGTCACCGAACACCTGCCGACCGAACCGGGACACCGCACCTCGCACCTCGACGGCTACCGGGGGATATGCCGCATCGAACCGTACCGCGGCAACGATGAGGCGGTGTGTCGTGGTGCTCCGCGACCCTTTGGAATCCGCCATCGACTCTGTGACATACGAGTACTCGGCCACGCTAACGTGCCGGCCGTACATCGTTGTCGACAACAGCAGGGAAACCGAGCTCCGCTCGCCGCGGGGCAGTTGTGCCCAGTCGATGCCCGGCTCCGCGGTGACGGTCCAGCCGTGACGGGCGGCCCACTCGTGGACGCGCTGCAGGCGCTCCCGCTCGCGCCGAGAGCTTTTCCTGCCCAGCACGATCAGCAACAGGATCATCACGGTGGCAAACAGCATGCAACCGCCGCCAATGATCAGGAACGGATAGGATTCGCCCATCCTCGCATCCCCCTTCGATATCGATCACGGTCGAGGGGTCCCCGACAGGATCATCGGAAAGTGTGGAGGAGTGCGCAGCTACCGCTGTAACCGTTACAGTACCGCAAATCCAACCGTACCTTGCGTAGCCGATTCACTCACTTCCTTTGCCAACCACTTGGGAGAAGCTCCCTCAGCGTGGGTGAGGCGGTGGAGTCGAATTCTCAACTGCGAATGAACGATCCTGGACAGTCTGTCGTGAACGGACCAATGGATCACGTCCTGTAATGGTATGGGAGCGCGACGAGCCGGAGTCGGGGTGGCATGAGCCTGTTCTTAACCGCCTGTGGTCAGTGACGGTCGGATTTCGTTGTGGCGTGCGGCGTGCAGTCCGGCGGGCCGGTGTCCTGCCAACGCGTCCCATTGTCGATGGTGGACGGCCCGGACTCGTTGACCGTACTCAGCTGATGACTTGCCCACGCGTGGCAACCCCAGGTTGGGGGAGCAACCACTGCGAGCGGCGTAGTCAACGCGCTCCTCGTGCCCCTCGATCGGTTTGGAACGCGTCGGCGACACAGGCGCAGCATCCGAACCGGTACGACATGTGCATCGACCTTGGCGATCAGCGGACGGTGGGCGTCGCTGGTGATCACCGGCGGCCGACGTGCACGTTCCTCCGTGGGTGGCAGCGACCGCTCCCACACTCCCGACGCCTTCGGCGGATCCACGCCGGTTGGTGCTGATCAGTCGGGGGTGAGGTCCACTGTGGAGGCGGGGCGCGGTCGCAAATGGTGTGGTCCGTGCCAGCCGTATCCGCGACGACATCAGTAGCATGGATGCATGTCGATTTATGTACGAGGTGGGAGATGAGGGCACTAGGGGCGAAAACGATGATGAGGCGTTCTCCGCTCCGATCGATCCAGGCGGCCGCAGTTGCCGCGGCTTTGGCCGTCAGCACATTGACGGGCAGTGCGGCTTTCGGCATGGGCGCCGCCGCGTTGGCACGGCCGGCCGGTGTGCTGATGGCAACCGATGCCGATGGGCGCGCCGTGCAGATCGGTAAGGCTGTGACCTCCGACGGCAGACCGCGGCTTGGCGTGCAAGTGACGAGCAACCTCGTGGCCGCGCACAGCGGCAGGTGCCTAGACGTGACCGGCGGCACAGATGCCACCGGCAACGGTGTGCCGGTACAGCAGTACGACTGCCTGGGCAGCGCCCAGACGAACCAGGTCTGGAGTTTTGAGAACGAGACCGTCGTCGGCGGCGACTACTACTACAACATCGTCGCGGCGCACAGCGGTAAATGTCTCGACGTGACCGGTGGCAACGGCGCGACCGGTAACGGCGTGCCGGTACAGCAGTACGACTGCCTCGGTCCCGCCGCGGCCAATCAGCAGTGGCGGATGGTCGTCTTCAAGGTCAAGCTGCAGCTCGTCGCCCGGCACAGCGGTAAGTGTCTCGACGTGACCGGTGGCGACGGCGCGACCGGTAACGGCGTGTCGGTACAGCAGTACGACTGCCTCGGCCTCAGTCAGTCCAACCAAATGTGGTACCGGTTCAGGCCGTGAGCCATGCCGAGGTCTTTCCGGCCCGTGCCGGGAAGACCTTGACGTGCCTATGTTTGTCTATAGATACCTGGCGGCGATTATGCGGTTGCGCCGGCCCAGGCTCTGCCATCGGGCTTGCGGCCGCTAGCTTCGGAGAATAGTGGTCAGTCCGTTGAGAACGATCGCCAGGCCCTGCCGGAACTCGTCGGCGGGCAATACGTCCTGCGCCGCCCTTGCGGTGCTGGCAAGATGCGGGAAGGTATCGGCGGGCAAGGCTGCCATGGCTTCCGTGCCTGCTGCAGCCAGGGACGCAAGATACTCCGCTTGAACCGCGCCGATGAGATAATTGACGAGGGTGCGCTGGGCAACCACCCGCTCGCGGCCGGTGAACCCGGCGTCGGTGAGTGCGACGAGCATGGACTCCATCCACCGTAGGGACTTCGTCGCGGTGTGCCTGTGTGCCAGCAGCAGCGGTATCGCGTGCGGGTGAGCGCTGGCCGCGTCTCGCAGGCGCATCACCAGAAGCGTGACCCGGTCGGCCCAACAGGCAGCGAGGGGTACGTCGGCTTCCACCGGGTCGAGCACCAGCGCCACGACCAGCCGCTCCAGCTGTTCCCGCCCGGTCACGTACTTGTAGAGCGCCATCGTGCTCATGTCTAGCTGGGCAGCGACCGTGCGCATGGAGAGCCCGGCCGTGCCCTCCCGGTCGAGGACTGTCAGCGCGGCGTGGGCGATCGCGGCGGGGGTGAGTGAGCGCGGTCGAGGCACGCCCGTAAGCGTACCGTGTACTCTTACCAGCCGTAGGCGTACACCGCACACTTTCGCGACAGAGATGGGTGAGTCATGACTCGGTCCGTGAACCTGACCGGTTGGATTCGTGAGAACGGACTGGCGCTGTCCTCACTGGACTTGGACGCTCCGTTGGAGGAGCTGGAGCCGGTGCGGCGGATGATTGGGGATGCCCGGGTGGTGGCGATCGGTGAGAGCTCCCACCATGTGCGTGAGTTCTTCCAGGTACGTCACCGACTGTTGCGGTTTCTCGTTGAGCGGTGCGGGTTCACGGTGTATGCGCTGGAGGCGCCGTTCAGCGAGGGGCGGGTTCTCGCCGACTGGCTGGAGGCAGGCCCCGGCGCGGTGGAGCGGGTGGCGGCTGAAGGCATCGCCATGTCGCTGGGCGACGCACCGGAGGTATACGAAGCCCTGACCTGGCTCCGTGCCCACAACCAGCGCCGGCCCGAGTCATCGGTGCGGTATGCCGGCGCCGACGTTCCCGGCTCATTGGGGTCGCCCTTGCCGGCCCTGGAGGAAGTATCGACCTATCTGCGCGATATCGACGGCGACGCGCTCGTGCCGCTGGGCCGCGCGCGGGCGGTGGTGGAGAAGTTCCACCAGGACCTGCCGTTCGCCACCATGATGGCGTACTCGGCGGTGAGTGAACCTGACCGGGAGACGCTGACCGCCGCCCTCAGTGAGCTGCTGGCGCGGATGGAGCGCCTGGCCAGCCGCCAACGCAACTTGGGTCGCGCTGCCGAACATGCGCTCGCCACCCACCACCTGCGGGGGGCGTGGTACATCGACCAGTTGCACCGGTCGCAACTCACGGAGGGGATCGAGGTGGCATCCACCTTCCGCGACCTCTACATGGCCGAGACGGTACTGCGTCTGCTGGCCGAAACGCCCGGAAACCGGATCGTCTTCGCGGCGCACAACTGGCACATCCAGCGGGCACCGGCGCCACACGACAATGGCGCCGACCTGTTCCCAGCCGGATATCACCTCGCCGCAGCCCTCGGCGACGACTATCGCGCCATCGGGGTGACCGCCGGACAAGGACAGACCGCTGTGTCCGATGTAGAGGCGCTGGTGCAGGGCGCCTTTCCGTTCCGGGAGGCACCGCTGCCGCCGCCCGAGGACGACTCGCTGGAATCGGCGTTTCCGCTGGACCGGATGTGCACGATCGCGGACCTCCGCGCCGCGTCCGCGACCGTGGCGGATGCGGCGACCTACCGACGGATGAGGATGGCAGACTACTTCCTCGACCAGTCCGCGTTCCACGCCTACGACGCCGTGGCGTTGGTCAGCGAAACCCATGGGAGTGACCGGACCCGCCAATGACACCGCCCACCGGGGACCCACAGGCAGCAACGCCGTGATCGCCACGTCCTTGCGAGCCGGCGTGCAGGGACTGCAGCTGGCGAAGTCGTCTGATGTCCGCCTGCGGCACGCGGACGCAAAGCCCCTTGACCTGCGCGCGGCCACGACACCCCACCACCCGAGATAGCGGTACGCGGTCCACGAAGCTGGCAGTCGGGGCGGCTGGCCCGCCGCGCATCGCATGATCGGTCCGTACGCTGGCCGTCACAGGGACCATGACATCGGTTCTTGGTTCGTCGGGCATCCCTCCGACGAGTACCGGACCCTGGTCACCGTACAAACTGGCGCCACAATGGAGCGAAATCAGGCTCGCCGGCCGTCGGGGCAAGCGCAACCGACCGCCTTGATTGGACCGCTCGAGAGGGGAATGCTCCGGGCGGGCGTGAGCTTGGCAACGTTGGTTCGGGCGACCGCCATGTTCCGGGAACCCGGAAGCGATGCAGGTGCCCCGCTGTCGTTATGACGGCCGTTGGGGCCACGACGCGTTGAGCTCAAACCCGCGCGGGCCGGCCAACTGGGCGCGCCTCACCTTGCGATGAACCTGCCACCGGGCTATCGACAGGTGCGGTTCGGCGGTTTGGTTCACCGCATGGTATCGCGCGGTCAGCTCTGAGAGCGCTTTCCGAGCTGCTGCCCGATCCAAATGTTCGAGATCGACTTGAAGTAGCTGACGTGCAACGTCACGTAACTCGATGTAGGCATTGGCGCTACCTGCCGCAGCCACCGCCCGTTCCTTGGCAGCCGCCACCGATGCTGCAGCTGCAAGTACGCCAGCCAACAGAGAGCCAACCCCAATCCATACCTTGCCAACCAAATCGGCCAGCGCCGAAGCCCCAGTGGCCGCAGCCAACACGCTCGCCGCACCACTGGTCGCCCAGTTCACAACACGCCAGAGATGGTTCGAGGTGAACTGAATCCGTCCCGACATTTGAGCCCACCACCAGATGCGATGGACCTCCTCCGCTATCGGCCGTAATTCATCAGAGAACCCGCCCAGAACGGCGTCAACGCCACCGGATCCGGGCTTGTCCCTGTCTACCGTCGATACAGCATTAGGCCCCACGGCCGGATTTTAGGCCAACTCAGATCTGTCCGTCGACGTCCCAGTCGCAACTGGCGGACCATCCGATTAGGAACTCTGAGCGGGCACTCGATCGCGGGCGTCGCTTTGCGACGCGATCTTTATACGATGCTGTTCTGTTGGGGACCTCATACGAGACGCCATGTCGCCGGACCGATTAAATCTTCCAGTGATCATCTGTAACGTCCCCCTCCAAGAGGCCAGAAACTGGCCACTTGATGCCTGCCTCCTCGCCGATCGATACAGCCCGGCGAGAACTATGCGGAGCAGATAGGGGTGGCGCTTAAGAGCTGCCATACGGTCCTGGTGCTCATCAGTCCCGAATGGGTAAAACGGCTCAAGCTGGCTGGCACCGATGAACCCGACTGGGTCCACACCGAGATCGCTCTTGCACTTGCCGTGCCGGCCCGAGTCATCCCGATCTTGCTGAGCCACGCACCGGCTGCGTCCCGACTACCTGCCCAGCGACATCGCGCAGTTGGCCTACAAGCAGTATCTACGATTCGAGCATCGCAACGTCGACCGGGACATGGTTCAGATCGCTGAAACTGTGGCGCGCAGCGCAGCCCAAATCGATTATCCCGTCGGCTCATACCGGCGCCCCCGCCGTTCGGGTACAGGTACGGGATTTTCGCGGGCTGGCTACGGATGTGCCCACCGGCGGGCCGCGCCGACGATCGAGGCATGAAAGAACCTGTGGTCGCCGTGCGTGCGGTCGCCGTCAGCAAACGGTATGCGAAGGTGACGGCCCTCGACGACGTGTCGGTGGCGATCGGCGCCGGCCGATTCACCGCCGTGCTGGGCCCTTCGGGTTCTGGCAAGTCGACGCTTCTGCATTGCCTTGCCTGACTCGACACCGTCGATAGCGGCACCTTGTACATCGAAGATGTCAACCTCTGCTCGCTCGACGATCGGCAGCTGACCCGGCTGCGGCGTGACCGGGTGGGTTTCGTGTTCCAGTCGTTCAACTTGGTGCCTACGCTGACCGCGGCCGAGAATGTGGTGCTGCCGTTGCGCCTGGCCGGGCGTGCACCCGACAGATCGTGGATGGAGCGCGTCATCGACGCGGTTCGCCTCGCAGATTCGACAAGGCGAAAAGGCAGGCCTTCACGGCCTTTCTGCCAGCAGTGGCACCGGGGAAGCTGACCGATATGAGCCGCAAAGCAGCAGCCTGGCGCGCACGGATCAGCGGACCGATGTCTGGCGTTTCCGCAGCTCCGGATGCTTTCAAGGCACTACGCTGAAGACAGGTCCGTCGTTGCCCTCCGTCCGCACGACCGGGTCTCGCGTCAAGAGTCGCAAGAGGGGGAGCGGCGGGTAATGGAGTTCGATCCGACGGGGTTAAGGCACTCGCTCGCTGTCGAAGTCTTCGACAGCGGCCGGGTCGGCGTCTTCGTTCGCACCGACAGCGGCCAGATCGAGCATTATTGGTCTTTTGAGGAGACCATGTTCGGCCCTGAGCGCCTCGGCGGCAGCTTCGACACCGACCCGAAGGTGGCCTTCTCGAACGTGGGTGGCGCCACGCGGCTGCATTTGATCGGGCTGTCCAAAGGCGAAATCGTCGACTGGAGCTGGACCGGGTCCAGTGCGATCGGATGGCTCGGCCCGCCCACCGTCGAGAGGCTACCCGGCCTGAGCCTCAACGAACCGCAACCCGTGCACACCGACAAGCTTGAGATCTTCGCTACCGGGGTCGAGGGGTACCTGCGTCATTGGACTCTGGAGGCGGACGGCTGGTCCGGCCCCCGGACGGTGGGCAAATCCCAGATCTCCTCCTCTCCCGCCGCGATCCAGCGTGCGCCCGGCATCCTGGACGTCTTCGCCGTCGACAACAGCGGCAAGCTGCTGCACTGGTCACGGGTCAACGGCACGTGGAAGCGAGAAGACCGCGGAGGCCAAAACCTCGTCGGAACACCGACGGTGGTTTCCAGCGGGCCCAAACGACTCGACGTCTTCGTGGTGCGCTCCGACGGCGTGCCGCTGCACTGGGGCTGGAACGGTATTCGCTGGTTCGATGCGGAGCAACGTCTGGGCATGACGGCCGTCAAGCCTGACCTGCATCTGATCAGTTATGGCCCCGAACGGCTGACGTTGTTCGCCAGGACGGGCAACGGCGAAATCGTGGACTGGACCTTCCAGGCGCCCGACCGCTGGGCTGGACCCAATCGCTCCGGCGCCACCGGGCGCTTTGCTGCCTGGGGCCTCTCGGACGAGAAATACGAGGTCCTCACCCGCAGCCTCGACGGCAGCTTCAGTCTCGACCTGACCGTGAACGTTCCAGAGCACAGCATGGGCGAACCGTTCCACGGAGAAACGGAGTCCACATTTCTGTCGCTGGCCCCGCCCGAGCCGCCGCCGGCCACCATCACACCATTGCCTGCCGATCCCGATCTGCTGCTGGTCCGCCCGCGTGACCTGGTGCTGCTGGGGTTGCGCTTCACCGGCCTGGACGTGCGTCCGCCCCAGCCGGGGATGCCTGGCGAGCTTGCGGCCGGCGCCGAGGCGAGCCTGTCGGTCATGTTCCCGCCCCAGCACGTCGCCGAGGAGACCAGCCGCGACACCGACATTCGTCCGCCCGGGGAGGATGGATTCAAGGTGTGGAGCGCCGCGCTGTCCGGGGCCAGCCGCGTCGTGGTGCGGGTGCCCTCCGGCGACCTGGTGACGTTGACCGTCAACGGCGTCCTCGAGGCGTTGCGCCGAGGGCGCGTTCGCCCCGGCGCCGGCATGCTGGAAGGCGCCACCGCGATCGAGATCCCGTACGGTTTGGTGCTCAGCCCGCACGGCGCGGACGGCTCCGAGGTCCGCTGCGTGCACCCGGCCGACGAGGCGGTCTCTCCGACCAAGACGGTGGGGCTGTGGCAGACGCGTATCGCGACTGAGGCGTCCACCGCGGGCTCACCGGCCGGCCTCGTCCTGCACGCCTTGGCGGCCGACTCCAATGACCCGTTCTTCACCCCGCCCCTGCGGGGAGGCGCTCGCGCCCGCATCCTGCTCGAGGAGCCCACCGCGCGGATCGACCGCCTCGCGCTGAGCGCCCTGGGCGGCACGCTGACCGCCTACGGCTCTTGGCCGGGGTTCACCTGGGAGCACGTCGCCGCGCTCGGCCGGGACCGGCGGGTCCGCGTGACGACAGAGGGCGTGCTCTATCCGTTCGGTCATCGAGCCGAGTTGGTCGAGATCACTGAGCGGATCTTCGAGTCGACTAGCGAGGGCGCTATCGCCCGACTGCGGACGACCAGGACGCTGCGGATCACCCAGCGCGTCCGCCAGGAGCCTGACGACGACGCCGCGCTGCGGGCCGCCTTCCCGTTCGCCGAGGCCGAGATCGAGCGCACGATGGTGGAAGGGCTCGACAATCCCGACTTCGGCAATGGCAAGAAGGAGATGCCGACGCCGGAGGCCACCGAGCTGCGAGCCAGGCAGGACGAGCTGCGTCAACGAGCCAAGGGCTTCTACGCGAGGCTCTACGGCGAGATGGGCCCGGCCGTAGGTGCACCGCCCACCGAGGACGTTGCCGCCGGGTTCACCGACGACGCGGACGAAATGCTCAACCTCGTCGAGACCCGCCGTGATGTCGCTCTGACCTACGTGAACCTGCTTGAGTCGATCCGCCGCCTGGACGACGCCCTGGATGCCCTGGCCTTTGGCGGTATCGTCGCGCTGGACGTCTTTTTCGTGCCCCATAAGGACAACAAGCCGGTCATGTTCCCGGTGCGCCTGGCGGGCCGCCTCGGCGATGTACACATCGAACTGCCGCTCGTGTTTGTCGCGGACATTGACTGGGCGGGCGGGCTGATTACCACGCCATTCCGGTCGCTGCACGACAGCGACATCGCCGAGCGGGTGGCCAAGGCGCATCAGGACGTCGGCGGTGACGTCGTGGATGTCGGCGGTGTTCAGATCGACCTCGTGCGCGCCGCTGAGCCACACCCGGCCGATGTGTGCGCGGTGCGCCGGCTGCACTTGGTCGGCGTCGGACGCGACGGGCTTTTCTGGCCTCGGCTGGGCGCGGTGCCCCAACCCGGTGAGGGTGACGTCCCCGCCAAACAGCGCTGGGGCTTCGAAGCCGACCTGCCTGCCGTGCGAACGCTGCTCGGCGCGGACCGGCCACCGTTGACCCTCGCGTTGACCAAGGGCCTGCTGCAGTCGCTGCCCGATTTGGAGGTACCGTTCCAGGTCCCCGACACCTTTCCGAAGCTGGCCACCGAGTTCGCCAAGAATACGGCCCGCAGCGGCGGAATCGCGGCGCCGGACATCGTCGCCGATGGCATCTCCCGCAAGCACGGTCCGGTCAGCGTCGCAGGGCTGCTGCCCGACGCCGCCGGTGGGCTGGATCCGAGGAAGATCCTCAGCGACGGCGCGACCCTGCTGGGCTTCTCGCTGGCCGATCTGATCAAAGCCGCCGATTTGAAGACACCGCCGCAGATTCTCACCGTCGCCCAGCCGGGATTGCCGCCTAAGGTCACCATGACGTGGTCCAAGGTCAAGCTGTTCACCGACAGCGGCCCATTCATGACGACCGATCAGTCCACTATGGACATCGTGGTGGAGCTGGGCGCCGCTCAGCAGCAGGTCACCTGCACCGTGTTGGACGTCGCACTTGCCCTGCCCGACCGCAACAGCAAGCTGCTCCAGGTCTCCTTCGGAAAGATCGTCTTCAGCCAGACCGGCAGCACGTCGCCCACCCTCGACGTCGACCTGCGCGGCATCGAGCTCTCCGGCGTGCTTGAACTGTTGAAGGACCTTCAGAAGGCCGTCGACCTCGGTGACGCCGGGCCGCACATCGACGCCTCGACCACCGGCGTGTCCGCCTCCTACACACTGCCGGTCCCGGATGTCACCGCAGGCGCCTTCCGGCTGACCAATCTGGTCTTCCACGCCGGTGTCGACGTGCCGTTCGACGGGCGCCCGGTGAGCATCTCGCTCGCCTTCGCCAGCCGGGAGCGACCGTTCAACGTCAGCGTCCTGGTTTTCGGTGGCGGCGGATACGTCGACCTACTCATCGACCGCACCGGCCTGCGCCGCATCGAGGCCGCCCTGGAATTCGGCGCGTCGCTGGCGATGAACTTCGTGGTCGCCAGGGGTGAGGTCCATGGCATGGGCGGCATCATGCTGGTCAAAGAGGGCGACAACTTCGCCTGGAGTGCCTACCTGCGCTTCGGTGGCAGCGTCAGCGTCCTGGGGCTGGTGACTGTCTCGATCGAAGTGAAGGTCGCGCTCACCTACTCGACCGAGACCAGGAAACTGACCGGCCGGGCCACCCTGGTTCTGGAGATCGACCTCACCCTGTTCAGCGACTCCGTCGAGCTGGACACCGGCGAATGGGAGCTGGTCGGCGGGGGTGGCGCCCGCCCCGCGCCGCCCAGCCCGGTGATGTTCGACGCACGCGACCTACCCGTGCTGGACCAGTGGCGGCGTTACCGGGCCGCCTTCGCGAAGGGATCTGTGTAGTGGGCACGAGTCTGCTCGGCTGGATCGCTGTGCCCGGTGGACGCGTCGGGACGGGCGCCGGCGCTATCGACGTCGCCGTCGTGCGGGTGCTGACCGTCCCCCGGCTGCAGGATCAGCTTCCCGCCAGCGCGCTGGAGGACTGGCCAGCAGCCGTCAACCAGGCCGCAGTCGTGGTGGAGGTCGAGCCCTCCGGCGGCGCCATCCGCGAAATACCGTCCACCGTGCGCCGCAAGGCCGACTCGGAGATTTGGCGCGGGTTCTTCGGAAACGGCATCGGGGTCAATCCCTGGCAGCCGCCCGCCGCACCGCCGACACCGCAGGTCAGTCCCACCCTTCAGGATGCGGCCGGCATCAAAGCCATGTACACCACGGTGGTGGACGGCGCTGCCGATTCGGCCACCGTCCGCGACCAACTCGCCGCCTTCCGCGGCGTCGCTGATCGACCGCAGGCCGCGGCGGCAGCGCCGACCTTCGCGAAGGTCGACTTCCATCGCGCTGTCTCGCTGCTGCGCGAGCATCCGCATGTACTCACGATGCTGGGCCTCATCCTTGAACTGGAGCTGAACCCGGCCGACCTGCCGCGCAGCGACGGCGACCCGGCCGCCCGTATCCGTGTTGGCTGGCCCACCGCACCTTTGCCGATCGAGTCGCCTTGGACCGAGTACGAGTTCGATGGTCTGCACTTCCTACCCGCCTCCAGCGGCGACATCCGCTCTGGCCAGCTCGATCTAGCCGACGACGACAAGTGGCAGGTTGTCACGGTCGACGTCGACGGCGCGATCGCCAAGCTGCGCGACGCCGCGAACGCCGACCTGTCCGAGCCTCAGGACGACCAGACGAATCAGGCTCAAGTGCTGCCCACTCTCAGGTCGGCTGGACTGCAACTGGCCCGCAAGAATCGGGCGCAGGTGCTGGCCGACCGCAGTACCCGCGGCCGGAACAACCTTGCCACCGGATCACTGGCCGACCGGGTTTTCAGCGCCGAGGACCTGGTGCTCGGCTACCGCGTCGATGTGCGGCCACAAGCGAGCAACAAATGGTTCTCGCTGCACTCGCGGCTGGCCCGCTACACGATTGACGGACGACCGGTCGGCGCCGAGGTCGTCACCGAGGAAGGCCACATCAAGCCCCATGCGGTGGTCAAGGACGGCGCCGGTACGCGTACTGACGAAATCGTGGCGCGGTGGAGCGGCTGGAGCCTTTCCGTGCGCCGGCCCGCCTTCGACGGGCAGCCGGGCACGGGCACGGCCACCGAAGCAGCCGGGGACCTCATCCCGTACACATTCCGGATGGACTTTGACGTCGTCCCCGAAAGCTTGCCCGAGTTGCGTTTCGGCAGTACAT
This sequence comes from Allorhizocola rhizosphaerae, assembly GCF_003426775.1. Classification (GTDB taxonomy): domain Bacteria; phylum Actinomycetota; class Actinomycetes; order Mycobacteriales; family Micromonosporaceae; genus Allorhizocola; species Allorhizocola rhizosphaerae. The sequence goes on from NZ_QJUG01000010.1 coordinate 49,661, forward strand.
ACCAGTTGCGTGCACGGGTGGTTGATGCGGCCGGCGGCGGGCTGCTCGTCGACGATCCGGACGCGGCGATCTCGCCCACCGACGAGGTGCAATACACCCGCTATGAGCCGGTGCCGCCACCGGACCTGGTGACACCGGAAGGGCTGCTCGTGCCCGATCCGGCCCGCCCCGGGCAGATGCTTGTGGACAACAAGCTTCTCGGCCCAGGAGGCGCGCTGGAGCGGCTGGTCGTCCGCACTTCGCCCACCCCCGCCGGGTTCAGCTCCGCTGAGTTCGCGTCTGATCCGGCGTATCCGCCCAACGACCGGCGCTCGTTTGTCGCTCCGTTGACCACCTTCCAGCTCGCCGAGCAGCACGGAGTCTTCACCGTCCATGACGGACTGCACCCGGATTCCGTCCTGCCCGATCCGATGGCGCTGGGCATGGCTGCCGCCCTGATCGCCGAGCCGGGCGGGCTTACCGAGACGGCCACCGACGCCCGCCCCTGGGCGGGGGAGTGGCCCACGCGCGAACCCAAGAACATCGAGCTGGTACCCGGAGACCTCGGAGACCAACTCGCGTTGCGTTGGCTGGCCTCGGGCGACGATGTCACCCCCACCGAGGATGCGCAGTCGACCACTGTGCGGGTCATGGTCCCGCCTGGACAGCACGTCGTGGTCGAGCTGTCCTCCACGATCCTGCAGGACCGCCTGGACTGGTTCGCGTTCAAGCAGCTGATCTCCACCCCCGACGCCGACCGGGCGGCGATCACCGGCCGGCACCCCATGCTGACCCCACCGCGGCGGATGGAATTGGTCCATGCCGTGCGCAAACCGCTGCTGAAGCCCCAGGGATCGTGGACCAGCGAACGCCCCGAAGGCTCGACCTACGCCGTCCTGCAACCGCACGACAAGCTCCTCGGGCTGCATACGCCCAGCACAGCGCAGCTGACCGTGCACGCGCAGTGGGACGAGTGGGCCGACGAGCCTGAGCCCACCGCCGCTTCAGCGCCCCTGCCACCCGTGGCGATCACCTATGGCGCTGCAGAATTGCCGGAGATCCGGCAGGAGTTCGGCGACACGAAGCATCGGATGATCCGCTACACCGCGACAGCGATCAGCCGCTACCGGGCGATGTTCGCCGAGTCGGATCCGCAGGACGCGTTCACGGTGTCCACCGCGTTCGAGGCGGTCTCGGTGAAAAGCACCGTACGCCCGGCACCGCCGAAGATCGTCGCGACCGTCCCGGCGTTCGCCTGGTCAGACGCCCCTCGCTCCGGTGGCGGCGTGACCCGTACGCGATCGTCCGCGCGGTTGCGTGTGGAGCTGGCCCGGCCCTGGTTCACCACAGGGGAGGGTGAATGCCTCGCCGTGCTCGTCTGGCCGGGCACCGAGGAGGACATACCTGCGGCGGTCAAGCCGCTGGTGTCATGGATCAACCGAGACCCGATCCATCCGACGCCGTCACCTAAGGCCCTGGCCGAGGAGTCGATGTTCCGCGAGGCGATCGACCCGCTCGATGTGGTTCTTGTTGAGACCGGCCACCGGGTTCGGGCGTTGCCCTATCCGGTGTTCTTCCACGACGGCCGCTGGTACGCCGATATCGCCATCCCCGGTGCGGCGCAATCCTCGTACGCCCCATTCGCCCACTTGGCGCTTGCCCGGTTCCAGCGCCAGAGCCTGGACGGCCGGGATCTGTCCACGGTCGTGCACACCGACATGGTGCCGCTGCTTCCCGACCGTACCCTCGACGTCCATCAGGAAGGCGACGGGCTGCACATCGTCTTGTCCGGGCTCGACCGCTCGGCCAGTCACCCCAACCGCGTCACCGCCACCCTCGAACGTTGTGACGCCCCAGATGATGTTCCCGTCGACATCGTCTCGCTGACCGGCGCGTTGGCCGGCGTGGCGGCGTGGACTCGTGTCCCAGGGGGGAGCGTGGCCGGCAGGATCGGCCAGCCATTGCCGGTCCTGCCCGTGCCGGGCGGTGCGGGTCGGTTGCGGGTGGTGGTGCGCGAGGCGGAGGACCTTTCCGCGACCGGGGCCGGGCTAGTAAACGCCGCCAAGGAACTCACCGAGCGGACCGTGTACATCGACGCGGTCGCGCTACCCGTCGGGTAGGGAGGTCGATCGTGGAGATCCCGGAGGAACTGCTGGCCGCGTTGGAAGGCCCAGCTTTCGAGCTGACCAATCTGCCGGGAGTCAACGGTGTAGGGCTGGGCATGAGGGAAGAGGAGGATGAGACGTTTCTCGATGAGCTGACCGTGCGGGTGTACGTCGACGACGCTACCGACGTGCCCGAGCTGCCAGCGCAGCTCGCCGATCTGCCGGTGCAGGTCATCGAGTTCCCGGTCGTTCCGCTGTTCACCCCGGACACCATCCGCCACGACGAGCTCTTGGGTGGCATACAGGTCGAGCAGGCCCCACTCAACGCCGGCACGCTAGGCGCGATCGTGCTGCGCAACGAGGACAACACGCTGGCCGGTCTGACTTGCCATCACGTTTGTGGGAACCGAGGCTCGCGGGTCTTCCAGCCGACCGCGCCGCCAATGCCGATCGGCGTGGCTCCGGACCTGTCCGACAGCCTGGGTGCGGTGATCGACTTCGACTCGCCGGTGGCGCAGACGATTCCGGTACCGACCGGTCTTGGACCGTTCGGAGGGGCATTGTGGCTCGGCCGGGCGGTTGACGCGGGCATCTTCGCCCTCGACGAGGCCATCCAGCACAACCGGACGGTCTCCAATGGGATCGCCGATGGCTTCGGGCCGGTCGACAGCACCGCGATGCCGGCGGTGAAGATGTTCGTGCGCAAGCGTGGCGCGCAGACCGGACCCACCGGCGGCTTGATCGTCGGCATCGTCCTTGTCGCGGAGTGGGACGGCGCCAGCCCGCCGCCGGGCCACCGGTACGCCATGTCGCGGCAGTTCGAGATCTTCTTCAACCCGGCGGATTGTCCGGACGGCATCCTTGCCCGAGGCGGCGACTCGGGCTCAGTCGTCTTCCAATCCGGTACGCGCAACGCCGTCGGCCTCCTGTGGGGCGGCATCAAGGAAGGCGGCCGGCGGGCGGTCATGAGTGACATCACCGTGGTGGAGCGAACGCTGAATGTGAATCTGGTGTGGGCGTTCGAATGATCATACAGTCTCAGGAGGTGGATCATGTTGCTCTACAACAGTGAGTCGCGTACAGGCGATACCGCCCGAGTCGAAGACGACGGATCGGTCACTACACTGGTCAGTCCGCTGCCCGAATCAGTCGGGCGGTGGACGCACATCGGCTCGGACGGACGGCACCTTGTCTTCTACGACCAATTCTCCGGGCGTGGTGCTGCGGTGGTGATGGATGAGCAAGGCGCTGTGAATCCGTTGCCTATCCTGCCGGTCGCCGTTCTGGGTGACTGGACGAACGTTGCGGCCAACAATGGCTGGTTCATGCTGTACAACGCTCGCACCGGAGCCGCCGCGACGGGCTTCGTCAATCCGGAGGCGATTGGACAGTTCGAGTTCCGCCGACGTTTTCTGTTGCCGCCCGACACACGCTTTACCGACGTGCTGGCCGCGGGCTGGTCACGAGAGGGCGGTGGTATCGGCAATCGCCGTTTTCTGTTCTTCGATCGGCTCAGCGGTTCGGGTGTCACGTACCGACTCGATGACGGCGGGCAAGTGACAATTTTGACCAGGACGCAAGGGCTGCCAGCTCCCAGCAGCGAGGGCTGGTCGCACGCCGCGGCGCAAAACAATGAGGGCAGCGGCCGTCTATACTTCTTCCACAACAACACGAGAAGGGGCACCACCGCTCAAGTTGAGCCGGACGGGGCCTTGCGGCGTCTGAAAGACAACGTCGACAGCTTCCAGCACTGCACCGTCATCGCAGACGGGCGACGGCTGCTGTGCTACAACCGTGTCGGCGGGTTAGCAACGACGGTCGACATCGGAGAAGACGGTAGCCTGCGCAGGCTACGCGAACTTGGCCCCATTGGCGACTTCACCCACATCGCCACATAGCTAATTCTGTCTGGGGTGAACCAAATCTACCGACGCCGGAATCCGGGCCTCGCCGTGACTTTCCGGCTCTCCACTTGCCATGGCCAACATGTCGACTTGGTACACTAATTACCTCACTGTGGGTTGATGAGATGCCTGGTCCAGGAGGGTAATGTGGCTGCACCCGTACACATTGGCTTAGTCGGAGACGGTGCGCAAATAGCAGCCGACTTCTATCGATTCAGTCGGCGAGAGACTGTCGGGCCTGGCCAGATCGAGACCGGAGCCGTCGGTACATTCAGCACACTCGGAGAGCTGGCCGATGGCATACTAGCGTCCACCGAACCGCAACACGTCGTTGTGAACCACGGCTCACCAACTCAAGGGCTCCTTATCCGCTTCGCCACAGGCTCACCCCATAACGCCACGGGGTTGATGGTGCACGCGCTGGCAGATCTGGTCAAGGCGCTGGCGCAGGGTACATTGCCTGCTTTCGACCCCCGAGTCGCCGATGCGGCCTCCAAGATGGGGGTTGACCCGCTGGCGGCAATTGCACTGGTCGGCAAATTCCTTCAGCTGAGGCAGCAGAGTCGCGTTGTGCATTTCCGTGGCTGCAACCTCGGTCGTGACGCAACCATGCTGAACGGGTACAAGCTTCTCTTCAACGCCAGTCTCATCACGGCACCAACCTGTAGAATGTTCTACATTCGAGCGCGTCCCCGCCGAACCCCTGCAGGCACCTCGATTGCCCAACTCGGCGGCCGGGCACCCACGACAGCGAATACACGGCGTCGGGTGTTCCAAGCATCCGACGGCTCGGCCGGGCCGTTGCTCGTCGACGTCCGCGATATCGACGGGCACACGAGGGTGGAATCGCCTCTGTCGCAGCTCGACACTCCGCAGCAAGCCCCGAGGTGGGGAGAGTTGCTGACGGGTCGCTGGACCAATACCGCGGAGGCAAGCTTCGTGCTGCCAGTCCTATGGGACAACGCAGAAAGCAGTTACCACTGCCCGCTTGAGGACGGTTACCGGCAAAGGCTATCTTTCACCTAATGACCTGAGCATTAGATAGTTGACCAATTCTTATGAGGGTAGTGGGCGAGGTTGGCCACGATCTCATCGGCGGTTTTGGTCCACACCAACGGCTTTGGATCGGCGGGCAGGCGGAGGCTCCTGAGCCCCGTGAGCCCATGACGGCGGCGGTCAAGGCCGGTCTCGCGGTGTTGTGGCGGCAGCGATCCTGCATGCCCTGGTCAGTCAGGTAGCAATCTGGAACGCGGTCAAAGGCACCACCAACCCGCTGTTCGTGTTGTACGCGGTGCAGGTGCTGGGGCTGGGCTCCGGCGTTATCGGTGTGCTGTTCATGATCCGTGGAGCTGGGGCAGTGCTCGGCGCGGCGGCCGTCCCCATGCTCTTGGGCCGCCGCCTGGCTTCATTAGCTCGGCCGCACCTTGGTGACGTATCGGCTGATCTCGTTCGCCGCGATCCCGCTCGGCAGTGTCGTAGCTCTGCTTTCGCGCTGGCTCCGGCGAAGATCCGTGGCGGATACGCCGCCGAAGCCAGCTTGGGATGGGATGAGTAGCGAATTTGGTGGATGTCAGGCTGGGCCGCCGTAGATGATCCCGCGGCCGTTGGTGCCTATGTAGACCCGTCCGTAGACGCGCGGGTCACCGGTGATCGTCTTGCCGGTCCAGGCCCACTGGTTCTGGTCGTCGTTGACGCGCACCCACGTGGCGCCTTGGTTGTCGGAGCGATAGATGCCCCGCACCCCGCCGATCTTGGCGCTGGTGTAGAGGGCCATGTAGCTCTGGCCGGGTGCCGCCTTGCCAAACCCGATGGTGTCGGCTTCCTCGACGTTGGCCAGCTTGGTGAAGCTCGCGCCGGAATCGGTCGAGCGCCACATGCCTTTCACGCCGTCGGTAGTGCCGCCGGCAAGCCAGATATGCCCTTCCACTCCCGGGACCACTTTGAACTGGCCCGAAGCCGGCAGCCCGGTGGCCGCCGTGGCGGTGAAGCTCTGCCCGCCGTTGGTGCTCACATAGAACGTGCCGTTGGCGAACCCGTAGAACTTGTTGGGGTTCACCCTGTCGGAGCGCACCTGCGCGCCGGTGGGAATACCGGACGATGCGGTCCATGCCTTGCCGCTGTTGCTGGTGTAGTGCACGCCGGCGCCGTCGGGTGACCAGACGACCCGGCTTGCGTTGGCGCCGACGGCGATGGTGCCGCCGTTGGTGGTGCCGGTTGGCTGGGCGCCAACCGATGTCCAGCTTGATCCGCTGTTGGTCGAGTACGTCGCCGCCCTGACACCTTCGGGCGGGGAGCCGGCCCGCCATACGATAGCCGGGTTCAGCTCGGCGTAGTCGATGGTGGTGGTGGCGATGCGGTCTCGGTAGAAGGCGCTAGGCACCGCGTCGAGGTTGGTGTGAGTGAATCCGTAAACGTCGTACATTCCGCTGAAAAGTGGCGGCCCGGAAGGTGGGCTGACCAGCTCCTGGATCGCGGTCTCCTCGATTCCCTGCGCCTTGACCTTGATGGTGATCTGCTGCCCGGCATCCCAGCTGGTGAGGTCATCGCTGCCGTAGACGGTGGCACCGGTGACGTACATCATCTGGTTGGAATTAAACGGGTCGATCTCCAGGTCGCCGACCATCCAGCCGAGTTTGGGATAGACCTCTGCGCCCGGACGGCCTCCCGATGGCGCGCCGCCCCAGTCCAGCCACGGCGCGGCGGAGATGTCGTGCTTGTATCGGAAGCTGCGGTTGGGATAGCGCGTCCAGTCCCAGATCCGGGTCCAGGTGGTGCCGCGGTCGGTGCTGCGCCAGATCATCTCGTCGGGCCACCACGATGTGAAGCTGGTGATCATCACAACGTTCGGGTTCTGCCGGTCTACCGTGAGCCCGCCGTAGCCGAAGTAGTTGTCACCGTTGGAGTCATCCGAGGGCATCGGGCTGATCCGGGTCCAGGCTCCGCTGGCCGTGTCCAGCCGCCAGACGTCGCCCTCGCTGCCGTCATACGGGCCTGGCGTGTTGCTGTACGTGACATACAACTGGCCGTTGACGTGGTCCAGGACGGCGTGCTGGGGGCAGCAGTGCTTTGTCGGCTGGCCGGGCACCAGTTCCCACGTGGAGCCGCCATTGATGGTGCGGTAGATGGTGGTGCCGTCCTTGTCGGCCACGCCCACGTAGATGGTCTGGGTGGCGTTGCCGGCGCTGCCGGTGCGCTTGTCGAAGGTCACCGACACCACGCCGATGGGCTGGTTGAGATAGTTGTTCGGCTCGGCCGGATCCTGGATGTAGTCGCCGGGGTTGGGGAAGCTGGTCAGCTTCGACCAGGTCACGCCGGAGTCGGTGGACCGCCACAACCCATCTTTCGGAGTGCCGAAATAGAGGATGTCGTTCCGGTTCGGATCGATGGCCAGCCGCTCACCCATAGACCTGCCGGGCATATTGCCACCCAGCTTGAACGGCAGCGGGCTGACCGCCCACGTCGCCCCGCGGTTGGCCGAGCGCAGGATAGCCCCGTTGTTCGGGTCCCAATCGTTGGTATAGGTTCCCGCCGCCGCGTACACCCGGTTGGGGTCAACGGGATCGGTGGCCAGCGAGACAACCCCGGTCCAGCCCCACTGCTCCCACCCGACCCAGTCCAGCAGCGGGACCCAGCGGCCCGTGGTGTTGTCCATGCGATACGCGCCGCCGATATCGGCACGGGCATACACCAGCCCTGGCTCCGTCTCGTTGTAGATGATTCCCGGCATGAACCCGCCGCCGACGATCTGCACATTGCGCCACTGGTAGGTCTGGGTGCTGATCGCCTGGACGGCCGGTGAGGGTGCTACCAGGAATACGGCGCCAAGCAGCACCGCTGACAGCAGGCGCGCGACAATCCGTCTCACGATTACTCCTCCTCAGGATGGCGGGGAGAGCTTTTAGTTTCATGTATAAACAAACTAATTCGAGGTCATACGATGGCTGAATCAGCCGAACGGCCCGACCCGTGTCACGCCAGTAACCACGGTTTTCCCACCAAACGGCTCAAAAGATCAGCAAGCTGGGCCGCAGGAAACCATCCATCAATAACGGCCGGACTCTGACGGGTCTAAAGCTGGGCACACCCACCTCCAGCGGTCCGGCCCACCCGGCTGATTTGACCGACTGCGAGTCGGCGATCGCCGCGGTCGGCTGCGTGTGGCGTCCAGCGTGCCGGCGTAGCCGCTCACGCAGCCGGTGCGAGAGCCGCTGCGGCAACTCCCGCTGGCTCCAGCGATCGTAAAAGGCATACACCGCCGCCCACGGCGGGAAGTCCACTCGCACCGCCCGCCACTCGATCCCGTTGCGCACCACGTAACGCACCGCGTCCGTCATCGAGCGCAGCGGATGATCTGCCGGGGCGGGATTCCTTGCTACAGAGCAGAGACCTAGACAATCTCTTCTATGGCGGGAGTCCCGTCTCTTGTCCAATCCGGACGATCCACGCATCGCCACGCAGTCACCCACATTGACAGAACACTAGATCAATAATCTCGGGCACCGTTTGCCATCAGGCTCTCAGGAAGGCATCGCTCGGCGCACCGTCGCCGGTGGTCCTCGCTGAGGATTATGTTGGCCAGGACGTCGACGGACTCCTCCCGTTGTCTTGGCCATTTCATGGTCTTTGACTCGGTCAGCATCGGCCGGTGCGAGCTCGATCACGCCGTCCGGCTCGGGCGAGCGGGAAGACCGACAGGCACCGGCCGAAGATGCTGGATGGCATTACGGTCCGAAGCGCTGCGGACCGCTTGCCCCGGGCGGAACAGTTCGGCGGTCGGCTGTCGTGATTTAAGTGTGACGGACACGCTGCCTCTTGAGGACCTGCCTATGAGCCACGTTGCCGATGACGGCGAGTACACCCCCGCTGAGATCGAGGCGTGGGAACGCGGCCAGGCATTCGCGCGGGACGGCATGGCGACGCCGGACGAATTCCCTCGGCTGTTCAACATGTCCGCCGGGTTCATGAAACGGGCTGTGATCCGCCCGGTGGCCCCAGAACAGCCGGAGTACCTCACGATCAGGCTGCCGTGGCCGCAGCTCAGAGACCGTGAACAGCTCAGGGACGAAGGCGGCGAGTCGCTAAAGCGCGCCCTGGCAGTCCACCAGTGGAACCAGCTCTGGGAGGCCGCCCAGTTCCGGCGCCGGTTCTTCGACGAGGAGGGCCTCCCACCTGACCTGGCCAAGATAGCCGACAGAGGCGACCAGAACATCATCTTCGTGCCGCGGACCCGGGCCCGCTACTACGAGTACGCGCCCCTGTATCACCTACTGGATCGCGACACCTGCGAACGGTTCGGCCTGCCTTTGGTTCGCAGCGGCCAGTGGCCCTTCGGCATGGAAGTCGCAGACGTCGGCAAATACCTGCCCGATGATTTCGGGCGGCGGCTGTCCAAGGCGTGGGCGGCAACAGTCTGGCCACACCTCATCTCCGGCTCCGGTCTGTCCGCGTTCAGCCCTGACGATCCGATCCGGCTGCTCGCGCATAACCTCGACTACTGGCTTCCACCGGTCACCGAGGTCGTACAGGACACGCTGCGCGGCAAGGTTTATCGCAAGCGGAACAAGATTGCAGTCAAGTTCGTCGAACTCCCGGATACCATCCCGGTCCAGGGCCCGGAAACCGAGGTGCAGGGTAACATGGTGTTCGCGGATTTCATGGCGCTGCTCGATGAGAAGGAACGGCAGATCGTCATCTTGCTTTCCGGCGGCTATACCAAGCTGACCGACATCGCCGCCGAGATGGGATATGCCAATCACAGCCCCATCTCCAAGAAGCTCACAAGAATCCGCCGGCAGACGCAACTCTACTTCGACGGAGGCGACGCGGACCCACGCCGGGACTGGACGTCTAGGCCGTGACGATCGGCGTGATCGCCGGGTGCGTCGCGCTGCCGGGCGGTCGCGCCCTTGCCCCCGGACGACCCGTCGTCCAACCGCGACCCGGACACAACCGCCGCCGCCTCGCCTTGAGCTGGCACCTGTCAACCGCGCTGGTGGATCCGTGAAGTGATCCGGCCCCGGTAGGCCCGAAAGCGTTGCGCCGCAACCGGCACAGCCGTGCGGCGCCAGCACCTCGATGTGATCCGGGTTGGCCACCCGCTCCAACGCGTGGCCCTCGTGGCCGGTCTGCCCACCCCGCCGACGCGGCGAGGGCCTTCTTACGCTTGGCCCGCTTGGCTCGCGCCCCTGGCCCGTCCGAGCCCGGCGGCATCGAAGAGTTCGACGAGTCCATCCCCACTCGCCGCTTGAGCCGCTCAATCTCGCCTGGCAGCCCAGCGATCACCGCATCCCGCTGCTCCAACGCAGCCAGCAGCTCCTCGCGGGACGGCTCGTCGGTATCGGACGCCGACCAACAATATCGATCAACACGATCGCAACAGCCGATCCGGAACCGGGCGAGCCTACCCCGAACCAGACACCAACATCAGGCACAGGCGTGAATGGATACATCCGGAGGGGTCGGCGACACCATCACGATGCTCAATGCTGTGATCATCGGAATGGTCTGCTTGTTCGCCGCCATCATGGTGGTCAATGCCGCCGTGGCCGTGGGGCCGAGCAGGTGCTCTGCCTCGGAGTTGCCAGCGGCATTGGCCGCCCCCTCATCCAGCAGGTGTTGATGCTGGATGAGGTGACAGCTTGCTGCAGGGCTGGGAAGAAAGTTCGCCTGCTCGGCATGCGCGGGGGCGTCCGCGATTCCGTCGTGCCCGAGTTGGACATCGCCCCTATTCAGGCGCTGCCGGCGCCATGGAGATGTCCCAGAAGGCCGCATAGCGGCCGCCGAGGCGGAGCAGTTCGTCGTGGGTGCCGGTTTCCATGATTTGGCCGACGTCGAGGAAGACGATGCGGTCGGCGTTCCGGACATTACGCAGGCGGTGGGCCACCATCACGACCGTGCGGCCCGCCATCAGCTGCTCGATGCCCGCGTGGACCGCGGCCTCGTTCACGGGGTCCAGGGCGGAGGTCACCTCGTCCAGCAGGACGATGGGGGCGTTCTTCAGCAGGGCGCGGGCGATGGACACCCGTTGGCGTTCGCCGCCCGATAGCAGGGCGCCGCCCTCCCCGACGTCGGTGGCCCAGCCGTCCGGCAGGCGGTCGATCACCTCGTCCAGGCGGGCGGCGGTCGCGGCCGCGCGGACCTCGGCCTCCGTAGCGTCGGGGCGGCCGAGGCGGATGTTGTCCTCGATCGTGCCATCGAAGAGGTAGACGTCCTGGAAGACGATGGCGATACGCGCCATCAGCGCCTGCGTGTCGATGGCGCGTACGTCCGCGCCGCCGATGCGGATCGCGCCGGCGTCCACGTCGTGGAAGCGGGCCAGGAGTTGCAGCAGCGTGCTCTTGCCCGCGCCCGACGGGCCCACGACGGCGAGCAGCCGGCCTTCTGGGAGCGTCATCGACAGGTTGTCGATCACCGTGCGGTCGCCATAGCGGAAGGTGATCGAGTCGAACTCCAGGTCGTCGCCGTCCGGGTGCACCGGTTCCGCGGGCTCGGGCAGCGGCGGGGTGCGCAGGAGCGTGTCGAGCTTGGCCAGTTCGGCGCGGGCGCCGCGGAGCTGGCCCCCGATGTCGGCCAGCGAGAGCAGGGGATCGGCGCAGCGGGCGGCCAGCACCAGGATCGCCAGCACCTCGGCCGCGCCGATGCCGCCGCCGAGCGCCAGGTACGTGCCCAGGACCAGCAGCGCGGTCAGGATCGCCTGCACCGTGAGGGACAGGCCGAGGACGCCGGGCAGCGCCGACAGTGCGGAGCGGCGGGAGGCCCGCTGGAGTTCGCGCAGCGAGTCGTCGAGCAGGCCGAAGCGTTCGACGGTACGGCCGCCGGCCCGCAGCACCGGCTGAGCCTGGAGGTATTCGATGACCCGGCGGCCTGCTGGTCGCGGTGGTGGCGTTCGGCGTCGGCCGCCGCCGTCGCATGTCCCGTCCAGAGCTGGATCGCCGCCACGACGGGCGCGGCGAGCAGCGCGGCCAGGCCCAGCCGCCAGTCGAAGGCGAGCATCACCGCGACGATGGTCAGCGGGGTCACGGCGGCGGAGATGTACGGCGTCAGCAGGTGCGCGATCACGCTCATCGCCTGCAACACGCCCCGGCTGGCCAGGAGCGACACCTCTCCGACACGGCCCGGACCGTACCAGCCGATGGGCAGCCGGGCCAGGTGGTCGCCGAGGCGGCGATACGTGCCGCGCAGCAGCGTGGTCCCGACGCGGAAACCGGACAGGTCGCTGACGTAGCGGAGCGCGGCGTAGATCGCGACCGCCACGCCGAACGCGATCAGCCAGGGCCGGGCGGCCGCGGTGTCCTGCTCGAACAGGGCTCCAAGTACGGGGACAAGCAGGGCGTACGAAAGGCCTTCGAGGATCGCGGTGGTCGTCATCAGGGCGACGGTGCGGCGTACCGGGCGGGCGTACTGGTGTCCCAGCACGCGCAGCAGCATGCGGATCATCGGGGCTCGTCTCCTTGGTGGGACCGCCAGAAGGCGGCGAATCTGCCGTTCCGGTTCAGCAGTTCGGCGGGCGTGCCGCGCTCGACAATCGAGCCGTTGTCCAGCATCACGACGGTGTCGGCGTCGGCGATCGTTTCCCATCGGTGCGCGATGACCACGATCGTCCGGTCGCCCTGCAAGGTGGTCAGCGCGTGCCGTACCGCCTGTTCCGTCTGCGGGTCGGCGAACGCGGTCGCCTCGTCGAGCACCAGCACGGGGGTGTCGGCGAGCAGCGCGCGGGCGATGGTGATCCGCTGCGCCTCACCGCGCGACAGCCCGGCCTCCTCGTCGAGCACCGTGTCGTAGCCGCGCGGCAGGTCCATGATCCGGCCGTGGACGTTGGCCAGCCGGGCGGCGCGGACCACCTGGTCGCGGTCGGCGTGCGGGACCGCCAGCGCGATGTTGTCGGCGACCGAGGCGCGCAGCAGGCGGATGTCCTGGAAGACGAACGAGACCGTCCGGTAGAGCCAGCGGCTGCCCAGCTCCCGCAGGTCGACGCCGCCAAGGGTGATCGAGCCGCCGGTGGGGTCAAAGAACCGGGGCAACAACTGGATCAGCGTGGACTTGCCGCTGCCTGAGGGGCCGATTATCGCGGTGACCGTGCCCGGCTCGAGCACCAGGTCGATCCCGCGCAGCACCTCGCGCTCCGCGTCGTACCCGAACCGCACGTCCCGCAGCTCCACCCGGTGCCCGCGCGGTGCGGGCGGGTGGGCGGGCTCGGGCAGCGGCTCAACCGT
>NZ_QJUG01000100.1 GCF_003426775.1 Allorhizocola rhizosphaerae
CGACCCGCTGCGATCGCGGTTGCGCCACCCCCGCGGCCGCGAGCGCCTGCCGGGTCAGGTGCTTGTCGCGGCAGCGCGCCACCGCGGCCGGGTCGCCCGGGAGCCCGAGCGCGGCCGCGACCTCCGTTGCCTGCATGATGCGCGTCTCGTCCCAGCACAGCACGCCCGCGATGTGCTCGCCTGCCTGGAGGTCCTTGGCGGCAGCGATCATCGCCTGCACATCGGCGGTGTCGACCCGCGTGTGCCCGTCGATGTACTCCAGCTCCCAGTCGGGCGCGGCCACGACGAACAGGTGCACGCGATACTGCTGCGTGATCGACTTCAACAGGTACTCGCGAAATTGCTTCTTTCCGGTCCGGATCACGAGCAGCAGCGGCTTCATACGCGCAAGTATGCCGATGGGCGGCCGTCAATCAATGGCCGCCCATCGGTCAACTCTTTTACAGTGCTGCTTTCAGTGCTGTGCTACAGCGTCAGCGTCCAGCTGTCGATGTAGCCGGTGTCCGCCGATGCCGCGTCCTGCACCCGCAGGGTCCAGTTGCCGTTCTTGGGCTCGCTCGACAGGTTCACCGTGTAGGTCTGGTTGATGTTGTCCGCCGAGCCGCCCGCGCGGTTGTGCAGCACGTAGGTGCTGCCATCCGGCGCCACCAGCGTCACCACCAGATCACCGATGTACGTGTGCACGATCTGCACCGCGACCGTCGAGAGGTTCGAGCCGTTGCCCGAGCAGCCGGCGATCGCGATGGTGCTCGTGACCGTGGTGTTGTCCGGGATCGTCACGTTGTTGGCGTTGGTGCCAGAGCAACCCGGGTTCCCTCCGCCGAGGTTCACGCCCCACGAGTTGATGTAGCCGGTGTCCGCGGACGCGGCGTCCTGCACGCGCAGCCGCCAGGTCCCATTGGCAGGCTCCGAGGACAGGTTCACCGTGTAGGACTGGTTGATGTTGTCCGCCGAGCCGCCCGCGCGGTTGTGCAGCACGTAGGTGCTGCCATCCGGCGCCACCAGCGTCACCACCAGATCGCCGATGTACGTGTGCACGATGTTCACCGCGATCGACGCCGTCGCCGAGGCGTTGCCCGTGCAGCCCGCCACGGTGATCGTGCTCTCCACAGTGGACAGATCGGGGATCTGCACGTCCGTGTCGTTGGTCTGGCTGCAGCCCGGCACGGGTGCCGAGTTCACGGTCCAGCCATACGTCGCGGTGCCGGTCAGGGCCGGGCTTGAGCTGTCGGTCGCCCGCACGGTCACGGTGTAGCTGCCCGCCGTGGTGGGCGTGCCGCTGATCGCACCGGTCGACGCGTTGATCGACAGGCCCGGGGGCAGGCCGGTCGCCGACCAGCTGTACGGCGCCGTGCCACCGGTGGCCGTGTGGTTCACCGGCGTGATGGCCGTGCCGACCACGCTGGTCTGCGCGCCCGGGTTGGACACCGTGACGCAGTTGCACGGTCCGTTCTCGACGAACAGCAGGCGGTTCGGCGAGCCGGTGCCCGGGTTGGTCACCTTGTTGGGGGTGGACGAGTTGACCAGGCTGTCGCGCACCTGCTGCGGGGTGAAGCCCGGGTTCAGCGACAGGACCAGCGCCGCCGCCCCGGCCACGTGCGGGGTGGCCATCGAGGTGCCGCTGATCGTGTTGGTCGACGTGTCGTTGGTGATCCACGCGGCGGTGATGTTGCTGCCCGGCGCGAAGATGTCCAGGCAGGTACCGATGTTGGAGAACGAAGACCGCGCGTCGGTGTTGGTGGTCGAGCCGACCGTGATGGCGTTCGGCGTGCCCGCGGGCGAGACGTTGCAGGCGTTCGCGCCGCTGTCGTTGCCGGCCGCGATCGCGTAGCTGACGCCGTCGGCGATGGACGCGGTGACGGCGTTCTCGGTGGCCTGGTCCTTCGGGCCGCCCAGCGACATGTTGGCCACGGCCAGCTCGCCCGCGTCGTGGTCGGCGGTCACCCAGTCGATGCCCTGGATGACACCGGCGTACGAGCCGGAGCCCGCGCAGTTGAGCACCTTGACCGCGGTGAGGCTGACGCCCTTGGCCACGCCATAGGCCGTGCCGCCCGTGGTGCTGGCGACGTGCGTGCCGTGCCCGTTGCAGTCGGTGTTGTTGCCGTCCCCGGTGGTGTTGATGCCCCAGACCGCGCGCCCGCCGAAGTCGGAGTGGCTCACGCGGATACCGGTGTCGAGGATGTACGCGCGCACGTTCGACGCGGTCACCGGATAGGTGTAGGAGTTGTTCAGCGGCAGGTCGCGCTGGTCGATGCGGTCCAGGCCCCACGACGGCGTCGGGCTCTGCGTGCCCTGGATCGTCACCGTGCGGTTCTGCTGCACGAAGGCGACCTCAGGGCTCGCGGCGAGCCGGCGTGCCGCGGCCGCGGACATGTGCGCCTCGAAGCCGCGCAGCGCGTGCTGATAGGTGCGTGCCACGTTGCCGCCGAACCGCGCGGCCAGCGCCTGCGCCGAACCGGCCACATCGGACGATGAGACCGCCGTGTCGTGGAACACCACGATGTACGAGCCGGCGATGGCGTTGGTGGCGTTCGCGTACAGGACCGTGCCCTCGGCGGGCGCCGCGTTCGCGGCACCGGTCCCGAGCGCCGACATGCCTGCGACCAGCATGGCGGCGAACCCGAGCCTTGCCCCACGCTGGAGCAGTCGCTTCGGTAATGCCATTCCTTTTCCTCCCCTGCGGATGCGAGCCACCCATCCGAGTGGTTTTTGACGACTAAAGGACGGGGGACTCTGGCCAATTGAGGGAGATAGTAAGGACCATGACCTTCAATTCATAGATGTTCACTTCGCCACATAATTGCCGTACGATGTCGGCTCAATCGATGGGCACAATTGTCCGCCGGAACCGGGCACCCGCAGGCGGCCTTCCGATTTCGCGCTGATCATGAAGTTGGTGTCATGACACGGCGTCGAACATGGAATTGAGTTCATGATCAACGGAAACAAGCAACCGGGGATATTCGTCCTTTATGCACAGCTTGGCATTGGGCATGTCGTTGGGGCAAGAGGCGATTGGTCAGCGCAGCGGCGTGATGCCTGGGGCGAGGAGTCTGCGGATGGCCTCGAATTGGGCGGTCGAGAGGCGCCGGATCTCGTCATGGTCCAGGTTGGACGCATTGGCCACCGACCACTCGTCCATGGCCCACAGCACGGCCCGGAGCAGCCGGCGTTGCAGCTCGATCGGTAGGTCGTCACCGACCGCGCCGCCGGCTCGGCCGATGGTCAGTGCACGATCGATCCAGTCGTCGATGCGCGCGGCGGCCTTGGCGAGCGGGCTGCCCGGGTTGCGGGGCACGTCGGGCAGATAGAACAGTTTGGCCAGGCGCATGAAGCCGGGATCGCCGGAGCTCAACTCCGCCAGGCGCTCGGCCAGGCGCATGATGTGGCCCCAGAAGTCGCCTTCGGCCAGCTCGTCGTCGCCGGGCGGGGCCAACTCCGCGACGAAAGCGCCGCCGATGTCGGTGACCACGGCCTCGAACAGCGCCTCCTTGGACGCGAAGTAGTGGTAGAACGAGCTCTTGCTCATGTGGCGGGCGCCGATGATGCGGTTGAGCGAAGCGCCCTCGTAGCCGACGTCGGCGAACTCTGCCAACGCGGTCTGGAGCAGCAGGCGGCGCCGTTCCGGTGGCAGGACTCCGACCTCGCGCGCAGGCATACCGCCAGCATACCGAACCAGTGGACCGGATGGTCCAACGCTGCTACCGTGGACTGGACCACCCGGTCCACTGACTTTCGGAGGCGCCGTGCTCCAGGAAACTTCGCTTCGGGCCCAGCTGGAGGCCGCCGCCCGCGACCGGCTCCGAGTGCTGATCGTCGGTGCCGGCGTCGCCGGATTGACGCTGGCGCAACTGCTTCGGCGGCAGGGATTACACCCGGTGCTGATCGAGCGGGCCGGCCCCGGCGCGCCCAACGGATACATGCTCGCGTTGATGCCGCTGGTCGATCCGGTCTTCGCCGCCCTCGGCGTGACCGACGAATACCGGGCTCGCAGTGCCGGCATTGAGCGATACCGGATCCGCAACCGGCACGGCCGCCTCGTCCGGGATTACCCCTTGGGCCCGATGTTGGGCGCCTACGGCGACTACCGGGGCATCAGCCGGGGAGAGTTGATGGCGGTGCTGGCGTCGCCCGGTGGGACCGTGACCTACGGGGCGACCGTCGCCGGCATCGCGCAACGACCCGATGCCGTGGTCGCCTCCATCGCCCAGGGCGCAGCGGTCGCCGACACCCGATTCGATGCGGTGATCGCCGCCGATGGCCTCCATTCGTCCACTCGCGACCTGGTGCTGAGCCCCGGGCAGGTGACGAGCTACGACACCGGCTGGGGCGGCTGGGTCGTCTGGGCCGGCGTCGACGCGGACCGCGACCTGGTCGAAGAAGTGTGGGGAGCCGGATCGCTCGTGGGCACCTATCCGGTCAAGGATCGACTCGGCATGATCATCTGCGGTCCCCGTGAGGAGGCCGACGCCGGTCTCGACGCGTTCGTGGCCCGGCTGCGTGACGAGATCCCCGCGGCCGGCGACCGCGTGGAACGGGTCCTGGCGGAGGCCGTCGACGGGCGCCGCACCTATTACTGGTCGCTGACCGACTGCCAATGTGCCACCTGGACGGTCGGGAGGGTGGCGATGGTCGGTGACGCGGCCGCCGGGTTCCTGCCGACCGCCGGCATCGGCGCCGGCATGGCCATGGAATCGGCATGGGTGCTGGCCAGCCAGCTCACCGGCAGCGAGGGCGACACGGTGCCAACCGCGCTGGCCGGCTACGAGCGGGTCCAGCGGCCGAGGGTCGAGGCGGCACAAATCAACTCACGACAATTGGCGTCGCTGGTGTTCAACCGCAGCAGGCTCGCTGCGGCCGTCCGCGACTCGGCCACCCGGTTCGTCCCGCTCGGGGTCGCCCTCAGAGCCATCCGCAGACTTCTCGCCTCCCGGCCGGTTGTGTAGGGGTCGCACGTTAGTGTCTGAGGTATGGCGCTGATGCGAGACGACGAGATCCAAGCCGCCCTGGGCGGGCTGGACGGTTGGTCCGGCGGCCCGGACGGGATCACGCGCACGGCCGAGCTGGCCGGCTTTCCGATGGCGATCGAAGTGGTCGATCAGGTGGCGGTGATCGCCGAGGAGCTCGACCATCACCCCGACATCGACATCCGCTACAACAAGGTGTCGTTCACGTGCGCGACCCACTCGGAGGGCGGCGTGACCGACAAAGACATCGACCTCGCGCGGCGGATCGACGCCGTGATCAGCGAGGCCTAGACGCGCACCATCCGCAGGGCGAATTCGCAGTACGCATCCGCGGCCTGCTCGCGGATGTAGGTCTGGTCCGGGCCGAACCAACTGGCGACGCGCAGGATCCGGCCGCGGATGCCCGGCGGCGTGATGCCATCGGGCAGCTCGGGTCTGACGGCGATGAGCCTGCGCGGTTCCCAGGTCGCCGAGGTCATGCCGCGATCCTGTTGCGGATTTCGGCCGCCGTGCGAGCATGGATCTCCGGCGACATATCGGGGGCATCGAGGGCGACGCCCGGTGGCAACAGGTCCGACGGGGCAAGATTGAAATGCAGATGTGGTACGCGGTCGCCGAACACATACACGTAGACCTTGTCCGCGCCCGTGGCGGCCTTGATGGCGCCCGTGCAGCGGGCAAGCACGGCGCCGAGTGTGGCGGCTTCCGGCCCTTCGAGATCCGTGATGAACGGGATGTGCCGGTGCGGCTCCAGATGCGCGAAGCCCGCGATCGGCCCACGCTGCACGACCGACAGGCGCCACAGCTCGTCCTGCCAGACGCGCATCCGTTCAAATGAAGAGTCGGCCGCCGCGACATCGCACAACAGGCAATCACCCATGCCCGACACGGTAGTGTGCGTGCCCGTGGGACTTGAGGTGGTGCTGTGGCGCGCGGTCGCGGTGTTCCGCTTCGCCGCGCTCGCCTATGCGGTCGTGCTGCTGCTGACCCACTATCCGAGCTACCACCGGGTGTGGCTGGCGTGGACGACGATCGGGGTCATGGCGCTGTGGACCACCGCTTCGGCCGTGCTCTACGGCGATCCGGGCCGGCGTGGCTGGCCGCTGCTGGTCGCCGACATGGTGGTCACCGTGGGATGCCTTCTCACCACTACCTGGGTGGTACCAAGGGAAGAGCTCGGTTACGGCGCGCACACACTGCCCATGGCCTGGGTGGCGGGCGCGGTGCTCGCATGGGCCATCCACGGCGGCAGGCGCTGGGGAGCGATCGGCGCGCTCATTGTCGGCGCGGCAGACCTGCTCATGCGGGGCCAGGTCAATACCGTGACGCTCAACGGGACCGTGCTCCTGCTGTTGGCCGGAATGGTGGTCGGTTATCTGGTGCGGCGCGCCCTGGACGCCGAGGAACGCCTGCAGCGGGCGGTCGAGCTCGAAGCCGCGACGCGGGAGCGGGAACGCCTCGCGCGGGGGATCCACGATTCGGTGTTGCAGGCGCTGGCCCTCATCTCGCGCCGCGCTGAGCGCATCGGCGGGGAGACGCTGGAGCTCGGCCGGCTGGCCTCCTCGCGAGAGGCCGGACGCATTGCGGGCGAAGTGACCGAGCTCGGCCGGTTGGCCGCTGAGCAGAGTGAGGCGTTGCGCGCGCTGGTGAGCGTGCAGCCGCCCCCGCTGGCCAAGGGCATGGTCGACCTGCGGGAGTCGCTGGGCGCGCTCGCCGCGCCGCACGTGTCGCTGGCCTTCCCCGCGCAGGCCGTGCTGTTGCGCGACGATATGGCCACGGAGGTCACGTCCGCCGCCGCGGCCGCGCTGGACAACGTGAGAGTCCACTGTGGACCGTCGGCGCGGGCGTGGGTACTGGTCGAGGACGAGGGGACGACGGTGACGGTGACGATCCGCGACGACGGGCCGGGCATGCCGGACGGGCGGCTGGAGGAGGCCGCACGTGCGGGCAGGCTGGGTGTGCAACAGTCCATGCGCGGGCGCATGCGCGACAGCGGTGGGCAGGCCACCATCACCAGCCGGCCGGGCGAGGGCACCGAGGTCGAGTTGAAGGTGCCACGGGCATGACACGTGTCTTGGTGGTTGACGACCATCCGATGTGGCGGGAGGGCGTGGCGCGCGACCTGACCGAGGCCGGATACGAGGTCATCGCGGCCGTCGGCGAGGGCCGGCAGGCGCTGCGGATCGGGCGCTCGCTGGAGCCCGACGTGGTCGTGCTCGACCTGCAATTGGGCGACATGTCCGGGGTCGATGTCATTCGGGGGCTGCTCGCCACGCACGCCGACATGCGGGTGCTCATGCTGTCGGCCAGTGCCGAACACCAAGACGTGCTTGAGGCGGTCAAGGCGGGCGCGCTCGGATATCTGGTGAAGACCGCCGGGCGGGACGAGTTCCTGGAGGCGGTGCGCCGGACGGCCGAGGGCGACGCGGTGTTCACGGCCGGGCTCGCCGGGCTGGTGCTCGGGGAATACCGCCGGCTGGCCGCGGCTCCGGCGACGACCGATGACACGCCCCGGCTGACCGAGCGCGAGACCGAGGTGCTCCGGCTGGTCGCGAAGGGGCTTTCCTACCGGCAGATCGCCGAGCGGCTGGTCCTGTCCCACCGGACCGTGCAAAACCACGTGCAGAACACGCTGCGCAAGCTGCAGCTGCACAACCGGGCCGAGCTGGTGCGCTATGTCATCGAGCGGGGTCTCGAAGCCGACTGACCAGCTCGTCGCCGCACTCAGACCAGGCGGCCTCAAGCGTGGTGGCCAGCCGCTCGACCACGTCCGGCGCTGCGAGCACGGCGGGCATGCCGGGTCCGAGCAGGGGCGGCGGCCAGGCTCTCGGCGATTTCGCCGCGGGGCGGCGCGACGCTCGTTTCGTCAATCGTGTGGTGGCGCGCGGGCGATAATGACGGGCATGACTAACTACTACTGGTGCCTGAAGCACAAGCGGGTGGAGACCGACGAGAATAAATGCGACGTGACGAAGTTACTCGGCCCGTACCCGACGCACCACGAGGCGGTCCACGCGCTGACGAAGGTCAAGCAGCGCAACGAGACCTGGGAGGCCGAGGACGAGCGTTGGACCGGCGAGCGGGACTGATGCGCACCGCCATCCTGCTCCGCGCGGTAAACGTGGGGGGTCATAATAAGCTGTCCATGCCCGAGCTGAAGAAACTGTTGCAGGACAACGGTTACACCGGCGTGGCAACATATCTGCAGAGCGGCAACGCGGTCGTGGACGGCAGCGTCGACCCGGCCGCCGTGGAGCGCCTGCTTGGCGTCGACGTCATGGTCCGCACCCACTCCGAGCTCCGGAGAATTATCAATACAAATCCGTTTCCGGAACACGTCGACGAGCCTTCCAAGCTCGCGGTAGCGTTCTGCGACCGGGCCACATCGGCATCCGTCGACAGAGAGGCCTACGCGCCCGACGAGATCGTCATCAAGGGCGAAAACATCTTCATCTGGTACCCGAACGGCCTCGGTCGATCCAAGATCGGCCCCGGTCTCGGAAAGAAGTTGGGTGTCAAAATGACGGTACGCAACTGGAACACGGTGACGAAGCTACTTGCCATGACGGAGCCGGACGGGTGATCCGCAGCCGCTATCTCCTGCTCAGCGACGCGTTCTACCGGGACCGGTCCGGCCGGGTGGCACGGCTGGCCTATTCGGCGCGGCGGGCCACGCTGTTCGCCGTCGATCCGGGCACCGCGTCCGCTTTGGACGACGGCGACCTGACGCGGGTGGCGCCGCACCAGCTCGCCACGCTGGCCGAGCTGGAGGCTGTCGTGCCGGACGGCGAGGACGAGCTGCGCGAGGTGCTGGCGTCACTGCGGGCTGGGTCGGACGATGCGGGCGTGCGCGTGTTCACCCTCATGCCCACGTCGTGGTGCAACATGGCGTGCTCGTATTGCGGGCAGGAGCATGAGCGCACGAAGGCCCGGATGGACGCGGTGGCGGCACGGGTCGAGGCGGCGCTCGCCGATCCTGCCGTGCGGCGCGTGCACGTGAACTGGTTCGGCGGCGAGCCGCTGCTCGCGCTGCGCACGATCCGTGCGCTGAGCGCACGATTCGTGAGGGCCGGAAAGCCGTACATGGCGAGGATGGCGACTAACGGGAGCCTTCTGACGCCGAGCACTCTGCGTGTGCTGCATGATGAGTGTGCGGTGCAGGCGCTGGAGGTCACCATCGACGGGCCACCCGCACTGCACGACCTGCGGCGGCTCAAGCGGAACGGGCGTGGGAGCTTCGAGCGCATCGTCGGTGCCCTACAGTCCATTCCGGACGGTATGGTGGTGACCATCCGGATCAACGTGGACCACGGAAACGCGCCGCATGTCGAGGAGCTCATCGGCCTGCTGGCGGCGCGCGGGCTCGCCCGGCCGGGGATAGAGCTGCATCCGGTGCCGGTGCACTCGTGGGGCAACGACGTGTCCAAAGTGGAGCTTGGGGCACGCGAGTACGCCTCGCTTGAGGCACAATGGCTGCGCTATGCGGGCTCGCTCGGGTTCGGCTTCGCCACGCTGCCGAGCAGGGTCAAGCGGACCACGTGCGTGGCCACTTCGGTACATTCTGAGGTCTTGGATCCACAGGGGCGGGTCTATTCCTGCTCCGAACATCCGCTGGTGCCGGGAGTCCGCTCAACCGGTGTCGTGGCAACCGTTTCCAGCCTCGTCGGTGCGACGCCTCGCCCGCGCGGCGCGTTCGACGACTGGTACGAAGACGTCGAGGCGGGAGCACAGCGATGTGGACAGTGCCCACTGCTTCCGGTGTGCGGCGGGGCATGCCCCAAACTGTGGCGCGAGGGCCATGCGCCGTGCCCCAGCTACAAATTCAACCTCCCCGACCGTTTCGACCTCGCAGCCGCGCGCCTAGGCTGGGTTCGCCTCCCTTCCGGTTGATCATGAATTCACGTCCATGTTCGACGGAAGCTTGCTTACACGCCGCCGAACGCTGACGCAAGTTCATGATCAACCGCAAGAGGGCCACCGCCCAGGGTGGGCCTGGGCGGTGGGGTGGGGGTTGGTCCCGGCCGCCTTTGCAGGTGCCCCCAACCGGGAGGAAGTAGGTTTCCTTCCGAGTTAGAGGGTGAGGCGGTAGATGCCTAGGCCGAAGGTGGCTGCGGTGAGGACCGTGGTTGTGCCGGAGGCGGTTGCTTCGAGGTCGGAGACCGGGACGAGTGGCATGCCCGTGCCGGCCGCGGCCCAGGTGGCGCCAGTGTCAGTCGAGACGAAGACGCCGACGTCGGAGGCGACGAACAGGCGCGTGCGGTCGCGCGGGTCGAGCACGATGTCGTTGACCGGCGCATCGGGCAGGTTGCCGGAGATGTCGGTCCACGCCGTGCCGCCCGTGGTGGTCCGGAAGACGTGCGCCGTGGTCGAGCCGTTGCGGAACCCGGAAACGGTGACGTAAGCCAGATTGGCGTCGGTCGGGTCGACCGCGATCCGGGTGATCCAGCGCGTGGGCAGCCCGGCGGTGATCTCCGTCCAGGTCGAGCCGGTGTTGCGGGTGATCCAGACACGGCCGTCGTCGGTACCCACATAAATGGTTGAGGCACTTGATTTTGCGACGGCAATCGTCGTAATCGTGCCGAACGGGTAGCCACCCGTCCCGCCCGAACCATGTGTGAGGTCGGGGCTGATGACGGTGAACGACGCTGCCGAGTTGGTCGAGCGGTTCAGCCGGTTGCCGCCGTAGTACATTACGGACGGTGTGGTGGGGTCGAACACGACGGGCGTGAGCCACCCGCGACGATCCGAAGTCGTTGTGCCAAAAGAGCTTCGCGTGGTGCCGCCATCGGTCGAGCGCGTGCACGAGCCGTACTGCGAGCAAGCATAAACCTTGTTCTGGTTGGTGTGGTCGATCAGATTCTGCAACCCGTCTCCGCCGCCGATGGAATTCCAGTTGGTACCGCCCCATGAGCGCACGGATCCGTTGTCCTGCAGACCGCCGCTGATTCGCGTGATATCCGAAGCGGACACTGCCACCGTGTAGAACTGTAGATTGGTTTGGCGGGTGGACTTCGTCCAGCTGCCGGTCAGCGAGCCGTTGGCCGAAGAACGGTAGACACCGCCGTCGTTTCCGATGTAGACACGGCCGGAAACCTGCGTGTCCCAGGCCATCGCATGCTGGTCAACATGGAACGAGCTCGAATTGCGCCGCCAAGACGCGCCCGCGTCAAGGGTTTCGAGCATCGGCACACCCGCCACGAACGCATGCGACGCGTTCGCCGGGTCGATCCAGATGCGCCCGAACCACCACCCGAACGTCGACTGCGACGCGCTCAAATAGGACGTGTTCGTGATGCGCGTCCACGAGTCTCCCCCGTTCGTGGACGTCCAGAAGCCCAGAAAGTCACCGGAGGCGTCCGCGGCTATGGCATACAAGCGATTCGCGGCCACGGCGATACCCATCCGGCCCACATCCGGCCCAGCGGCCGGAAGCCCGCCCGCGAGCCGCGTCCACGTCGCGCCACCGTCGGTGCTGCGGTAGATGCCCGACCCGACACCGCCGTACACCCGCCCGTTGGGCTGGCGCCGGTGGTCCCACATCGCCGCGTAAATCCTATTTGGATTCCCCGGCGTAATGGTCACATCGATAGCGCCTGTTGTCGTATTCGCGCCCGCCAACACGAGTTGCCACGTCGCCCCGCCGTCCGTGGTCCGGTAGAGCCCGCGCTGCCCGCCCGGTACAAACAGATTTCCGGCCGCCGCGGCGAACATCCGTTGAGGATTCGCCGGGTCGATCGCGATGCGCCCGATCCGGTCCGATCCCGTCAGGCCGAGCGACTGCCAGCTGGCTCCCCCATCGGCCGACCGGTAAATGCCGTTTCCGGGGAAGGTCACGCTCCCTCCCCCCGGATTTGATTCTCCGGTACCGGCAAAGAGCACACCCGAAGCGTTGATGGCCAGTGCGCCGATGCTCGGCGTGAGCGTCGCGTCCCAGGCCCAGTTGAATGTCGCGCCTGCGTCGGTGCTCTTCCACACTCCCCCACTCGCGGCGGCGGCGAACACCGTGTTGGCCTGCGTGGGGTGTACCGCGAGATCGGTCACCCGCCCGCCGATGTTGGCCGGCCCGAGCCCGGTCCAGGCGGCTTGGGCACCGATGGGCAGGTTCGTCTGCGACGCAGCCGCCGCCCGATAGTGCGCCCCGATGTCCAGATCCTTGAACGGGTACATGCGCTGCGCCGCGAACCAGTGGTCGGCCCCGGCCGGGCCGGGCACGTTGTCCAATTCAGACTCCGGCGCGTTGGCCCGCCGGGCCTGCTGCTCGGCCGAATACTGTCCGGGCAGCCGGTGCACCGGGCCGATCGTCAGATCCTGACCGATCGGCGGGCTGGCAGCCGCCGCCGTGGCCGCGGTGGCGACCAGCAGCAGCAACGCCAGCATCGAACGACTTCCATATTTATTCATGCTCAAGAGTGTGCGCCCGACGGGCGCGCCGGCTCAAGTCACTCGCAGCCGATGAGCCGCAGCACTCGCTGCCACGCGGCCCCGCGCCCCAGCTCACCCAGGCGGGATGGGCCGGCCGGCCCCGGTCACCTGCCGCACCCCCGGATCCACGTCTCCTGGCCCACGAGGCGTAATTTGACGTCGACCAGATTAACGCGAAATCAGATGCTCCCGCACCTGCCAGGCGAGGCGGAGCTGGGCGGCGCCGGCGGCCTGCATGGGCTCGTGCTCGGTGTAGCGTTCGATCTCGGCGGCCGTGAAGTCGACCCGTCGGATGAGCCGGCCTTCCTCGTTGGTGTCGACCATGGCGCCGAACCATTCGTCGTATTGTTGCGCCTCGATGACCACCGCGACCATCAGGTCGGTGGCGAACGTGAGTGGGTCCACGCCCAGCCCGAGGCAATAGGCCCGAGCAGTGCCGTCATCGAGCGCACGGGCGAACGGCAGGGCGGCGTAATCGGTGTCACCCTCGGCCGCGCCGAGCAGCTCCTCGGCGAACTCGCGCACCATGCTGTCCCACAGGGAAAACCCGGGCTCTTGGAACACGCCCACCGGCACGACCATGTAGAGCCCGCCCGCATGCCCGACCTTCGCCGGGTCGCGCCAGTGCAGCGGGAAGCTCGCCTCTCCACCGGCCGAAAGCCGCAACGTCAGCACACTGATCGCCATGTTGGCCGGGCGCCGGGTCAGGTCGCACGGGTCGCCGACCTGCTCCCGGATGCGCGTGCCCGCATCCTTCGCAAGCAGCGAAGCCGCCAGCTCGTGCGCCGCCAGCTCGCCCACATCGGCACCGTCGAAATAGGACCCGTCACTGAACGACAGCCACGGCGTGCCGCTGGCCAACTCCGCCCCGCGCAACCGATGCGTGGGCCGGTTTTCGAACACCGCGGGCGGGGCCAGCTCCTTGAGCACGGCCGAATATCGGGGCTCGGGCGGCACCACACCCTCGAACGGCCGATCCGTCCGGCGCAGCTCGACGGCACGCAAATCCACTGGCCGCGAAGGCAGCCAAGCGGGGGTCGAAAGCAGCGGAGTCCCCGCCACCCGCAGAGCACCCGGATAGGAGGATGCCGCGACCGCCGACAGCTCGTGCCGGTGTCTCATCGCATAAGCGCGGACCTCTAGCCATTCGGAAGACACGTGCAATACTTTACCGTGTGGTTAAGAGTCAGCTGAACGAGGTGTTCGCCGCCCTGGCCGACCCCACGCGCCGCGCCATGCTCGCCGATCTGGCGCGCGTCCCGTCCCTGACCGCCGGGCAGCTCGCCGAGCCACACTCCATGACCCTCCCAGCGATAAGCAAACACCTTGCCGTGCTTGAGAGAGCGGGCCTGCTGACCCGCACCCGCCGCGGCCGGCACCAGATCTGTTCGCTCAACCCGCGACCCCTGCGAGAGGCCGCCGACTGGCTCTCGCGCCACGAGCGCTTCTGGA
The DNA here is from genome assembly GCF_003426775.1 of Allorhizocola rhizosphaerae. Lineage (GTDB taxonomy): Bacteria > Actinomycetota > Actinomycetes > Mycobacteriales > Micromonosporaceae > Allorhizocola > Allorhizocola rhizosphaerae. Next base: position 13,842 of record NZ_QJUG01000100.1, read on the forward strand.
CCGAGCGGGTCGACGCCCTGCACGACTATCTAGTAAAGGAAACGCCATGACAGACGCCGTGCGGATCACCCGCCTGCTGCCCGCGCCGCCCGAGGCGGTGTGGGCCGCCCTGACCACAGCCGACGCGCTGGCCGCGTGGTTTTGGCCGGCCTCATTCGGTACCAGGATAAAAATCGACGACGGATATCGCATCGAGGCACAGCATCCGGCCATGGCCGTCAGCGGCCGCTACCTGGAGTTCGAGCCGCCGCGGCGGCTCGTGTTCACCTGGCGCTGGGACGGCGAAGATGACGAAACCGTGGTCACCATCGAGCTCACGCCCGTTGGCGACCACACCGAGCTTCGCCTGGTGCACGAGCCGCACATCGACAACCACGAAAAGGGCTGGAACGACTGCCTCGACCGGCTCCCCGGCTATCTCACGCGCTCACCTGGTCTTCTTCCAGGGCATGGCTAGCGCCGCATACCACCCGTCGAAGTCTTCCAAGCTGCCCCTGGCCTTCGACGGCGGCGCGGTCTGCGACAACCCGATCACCGGGCCGACGCCGCGCATGATCTCCCACTCGGTGTCCGCCTTGCCGCTGCCCGCAGCCCCGCCGGCACCGCCGCCGGGCGCGCCCATGCCTCCGATCATGCCGCCCATGCCCATCATGCCGGCCCCGACCGGACGCGCGCTCGCCGCGGCGTCGGCAGCGGGCGTGGACGTCGGCCGGGACACCACCGTGCCACTGCCGAGCACGTAGGCACCGCCGTTGGGCGCCATCGGGTGTCCAGGCGACAGCGGCACCATCGAGCCGGGCCCATCGCCCCCGGCCACGGCCCGCGGCACGATCCCGGCCAGGCGCGGCGAGTCGGTCAGCTCGCCGACCACCGGAGCCACACCCGGCAGGGGCGGGGGCGGCTGGTACAGCATGTCGGTCTTGAGGTCGGCCTGGTCCACCGGCAGCCCGGTCTTTTGCACCTGCTCCAATGTGGGCGGCGAGGTGGGCCGGTATTCGGGCACGGAGGTCACCTGCTGCGCCGACAGATCCTGCTCCATCTGGAACATTTGATTGCGCGCCTCGGCGTCGGCCTGCTTGGCCTCCGAATCGATGATCTCGGTGAACATCGGGCCGAGCGTGGGGTCCATGGCGACGTCGGCCAGGCCCATCCACCGCTCCATGATCGGCTGCACCCGCGTCTTGGTCTCGGCGATGCGGTTGACGATGCGGTCGATGTCGTAGGCCGCGGCGGCATGCGCCTCCTCGTCCCGCTGGAACGCCTGGATCACCTCGCGCAGCTGGGCGTTTGCCGCATCGGCCGCCTCCGTGCCGGTCCACGCCTCGGCCAGCATCCCGGCCGCGCGGGTCAGGTCGTCGCTGGCGTTTCGCACGTATTGCGCGGCCAGGTTGAACGCCATCCCCATTTGCGAGGCCTTCTCTGTGTCCTCGGCCTCCAAAATGGACCAGATGCGCGGCACGTCGTAGGCCCGCCAGTCCAGCTCCCAGCTGACCGGCTCGCGTTGCTGGACGACCAGCCCGCCGAGCACCGCCTCGACGATGACCACCTCGGGATTCTCGTCGCGGCCGGGCAGCTTGTCGTCGTCGCGATCCTTGTTGTGCTTGCTGTCGTCCTGGGCCTCGCGGTCTTCGTCCTTGTCGTCTCTCACGCCTGCTCAACCGGCCTTTCCGAAACCTCCGACAACGTTGCCATGAGCTTGTCGAACCGCTCCATGGCCGCCTTGTCCGCACCACCGTATTCCCTGGCCACCGCCGCGATGCCATCGAGCAGCTTCTGCACCACACCGGCCTGGATCAACAGGTTGACCCGGGCCCTGCCCACCGCCTCCTGAGCCTGCAGCCGGAGATCGTAAACGTAACCGCTGGGGTTCCGCTCGCCGAAGGGAACACTCTCTATCGTGGACTCGAAGATGCCGCCGTCGCGCCGCACGTTGTCGCGCAGCTCCACGAGAACCCGCACCAGTTCCTCAGCCACCGCAAGCAACTGTTTGCCATCCACCGTCAATCCGGTCACGCCTGTCACGCATGCATAATACCGGGCGAATCAATACCCTTAAATATCAACTTTCGGACCAAAGGGGCGGGACCGTTCGGTCCCGCCCCTGACTTTTCGGCTAACCCGTGGGGAAATCATCGGGGGTACGGATGCGGTCGCGCACCCAGACGCCCGCGGCCTTGAGCCTGCTCGTGCCGGCGAACGGCCCGCTCGGGCAGGTCCCGCCGGTGAACACGGCCCCCGAACGGGAGTCGTCGGAGTAGTTCCAGTTCACCCAGCTGACCTTCTTTTGCGCCATCAGGTCGAGGTACTGCTGCGAGCGGGTGAAGTTGTTGGAGCCGTCACCCGACGCGGTCTGTGTGCCAAATTCCGTGACGAACATCGGGATGCGATCGGCGGCGCGGGAGAGCGCGTTGAGGTATTCCGTGCCGTGCGAGGCCGCGTAGAAGTGGAACGTGTACATGATGTTGGTCGCGTTCACCGGGCTGTTGATGATCTCGGTCTCGCTCGCACCGTCCGACACGCCGAGCGAGGACCAGGCCCGCGTCCCGAGCAGGATCACGGCGTCGGCGTCCTCTGCCCGGATGGTCGGGATGATCGCGTGGTGATAGTTGCGGATCGTCGACCACGACACGCCGTTGGGCTCGTTGGCCACCTCGTAGAGGATGTTCACCTTGTTCTTGTGCCGGTTGGCGATTTCGGTGAAGAACGTCCTCGCCCGTGACAAATTGAAGTTCGGATCACCGGGCGAGAGCATGTGCCAGTCCACGATCGCATACATGCCCCGTGCCGTCGCCATTTCAATCAGGTGGTGTACCCGGTCCGTGAACAGCCTCGGGTCGGTCTCGTACCCACCCTCCTGGATGTACATCGATATCCGGAGCACGTCCGCGTTCCAGTCGTTGGCGAGCGCGTCCAATGAGGCCGTGTTGAGGCACCGGTGGTACCACTGCAGCCCGTGCGACGACATGCCACGCAACTGGATCGGCCGGTTGTACTGGTTGCAGAGGTTCACCCCGCACACGCGCAGTTGGCCGTTGATGGCAACGGGCATCCCGGTGCCACCGGACTGCGTGGTGCACGTGACGGGGCCGCCGCGCGCCGACTCGTTGCCCGCCGCGTCCAACGCGCTGACGGCAAACGTGTAGCCGGTCGCCGGGCGCAGGCCGGTCACGCTCAGGCTCGTTCCCTGGGTGGTGGCACGCTGCGTCCCGTCTTGGAAGACGCGATATCCGGCGACACCCACGTTGTCCGACAACGGCGTTGTCGCCGTTGACGAATCCGGTGCCGGTGAAGCCGGCGTGGTTGGAGTCGATCGTGCCGTCGCATTGTGCCGGAGCGGTTTCGGCCTCATAGCGGGTCGGCGCGGCCTCTGCGGATCCGGTTGATCCAATTAGGACTATCGCCACCGAAACAAGCACAGCAACGACTCTGCTTCGTCCTCTCATGAGGGCGTCCTTTCCGTGATCGGGTGATGGCGCGGGTTGTCCTCTTACAGAACTTCCATTTCCGTCGCGACGGGGTACGCAAACCCGCCCGACAGGAGGGGGTTGGTGTTGTTCAGATGGGTGTAGAGGAACCGCACGCCCGGGTGGCACGCCACGTGCGATGCGGAGTCGTGGATGGACAGATGGCCCTTGACATCGGGCATCTCGTCGGCGGCGAGGAACGTGCCGTCGATGAGCGCCACACGGGCTCCGTCGAGCGCCTCGTCAAGCGAGTCGGTCCACTGCGCGAAGCACGGCGCATACACGAAATCCCCGATGCGGTAGCCGACGACCCAGCCATCACCGTCGCGATCGGACGCATAACGGGGCTTCTTGTCTCCCAAGGGAAACGGTCGCACGGTAAGCCCGCCCTTGAGTTCGAACTCGTCCGTGACCGCGTGCCAGCCCCATCCCCGGCCGTACGGGTCGACGACGCGTCGCACGGGCAGCGGGCCGTCGAGCGCGCCGAGCACCGCCGCGGTCGCGTACACGTCGAGCGTCGCCGCCTCGCGCAGCTGGAACAGGCCCAGCACGTGGTCGAGTTCGGCGTCGGTGAGCAGCACGCCACGCAGTGGCGTCTCGCGCGTTGCGGGGCCTGGAGTGAGCTCGAGTGTGCTCAGGATCTGCGTGCGAATATCGGGGGAAGCGTTGAGCAGATACCAGTCGGAGCCGTTGCCCGACACGGCGACCGAGTCTTGCGAGCGGTGCGTCCCGCTCGACCGCGCATGCCCGCACTGCTGGCAAGCACAGTTCCATTGGGGTGAACCGCCGCCTGCCGCGGTCCCGAGGACGCGCACCCTCATCGGACCCGTCGCATTCGCAGTGGCGCCGGGGGTGCGGCGGCGCCGACGAGCGAGGTGACGACGTCGTGCCGCGGGGACAGGGCGCACGCCGGATCGGTGGCGGCGGCGTCACCGGTGAGCTGGAACGCCTGGCACCGGCAGCCACCGAAGTCGATGTCCTTGCGCGGGCAGCTGCGGCACGGGTCGCTCATCCACTCCGTGCCCCGGAAACGATTGAAGGCGCTTGAGTGGTACCAGATATCGAAAAGGGAGTTGTCGAGCACGCTCGGCCGGTCGAGGTCCGGGATCACCGACGCGGCCGGGCACGGCATCACCTCACCGAGCGGGTTGACCACCAGCTGCCTGGTCGCCCAGCCGTTCATGCACGGCTTGGGCACGCCGTCGTAATAGTCCGGCCGCACATAGACAATCTCGACTTCCCTGTGCGCCGCGATGAATTCGGCGGCCGCCGCGTCGGCTTGGGCCACCTGCTCGCGATCGGGCAGCAGGGCGGCCCGGTTGAGCAGGCCCCAGCCGTAGTACTGTGTGTGGGCGAGCTCCAGCCGCTGCGCGCCAAGGTCCACGGCCAGCTGCGCGATCTCGGTCACGCGGGCCACGTTGTGCCGGTGCAGCACGACGTTGATGGAGAAGGGAAGGCCCGCATCGGTCACGAGCTGGGCGACGGCCTTCTTGCGCTCGTGCGCCCGGATGCCCGCGACGGCGTCCGCCTCGTCGGCGCGGGAGTCCTGAATGGACAGCTGGACGTGGTCGAGACCGCCGGCGGCGAGCTCGTCGAGCCGTTGCGCGCTGAGCCCGATGCCGCTGGTGACAAGGTTGGTGTACAGGCCCAGCTCCCGTGCGTGTTTGGTGATGCCGGCCAGGTCCTTGCGCGCCAACGGTTCCCCGCCGGACAGGTGCAGCTGCAGCACACCCAGCTCGCGGGCCTCGTCGAGCACGCGCAGCCACGAGCCCGTGTCAAGCTCGACACCCTTCAAATCGACGGGGTTTGAGCAATATGGACAGTGCAGCGGGCAGCGATAGGTGAGCTCGGCCAACAACCCGAACGGCATCGGGTCGGGATGGGCGCCGCCTTTCATCACCCATGGCTCCAGCTGTCCGGGCTGGACACCGAGCTCCGCCACGATGGGGCGGATGTCTTCCGCCTCAACGCCTTCGAACTCCTCCCGCAGGAGCGCGAGGTCGCCGCCGGTCCGCACGACGGCGGCCGCAGTCTCGTTGAGCACCTGGACACCCTCTGGCCGCAGCAGCACATGCGCCTGCCGTGCCTCGTCGAAGGCGAACCTGACACCCGCTTGCAGCGTCATCGCCGGAATCCGGCATGCTCGATAGCATCGGTCATCGCCCACAGCACGTCACACTTGAAGCGCAGCGCGGCGATCGCGGCCTCCTGGTCCTGCCGGGTCAGGCAGTGGTCGGCGACGAGATCGAGCGTGTATGCGGAGTCCGAGCGCACGACCGGGATGCGGTTTTCGAAGTAGGCGTATCCCTCTTCTGCGATCCACGGATAGTGCGTGCGCCATGCCTTGACCCGGTCCGCCATGTGGTCGGGCGCGAACAGCTCGGTCAGCGCGGCGGCCGCACCGATCACCCAGCTGTTGCTCTTGCAGAACTGCACATAGGCGTCGACCGCGAACCTCACCCCCAGCAACGGCTGGGCTATGTCCTCGGGGGTGAGGCCCACGGCCTTGACGAGGACCAGCCAATCGGCCAGCCCACCCTCGTCCTGGAAGGACAGGCGCTGAACCCAGCGCACCCGGATTTCAGGGACCGGGCAGTTGGCGATGATCGCAGCGTTCTTCTGGGACAGGCGCGACTGGTAGTACCAGCGATTGGCGACCCATGTGCGCACCTCTTCCGGCGTGCATCCGCCGGCCTGGAGTCGTACGTTAAAGGGGTGCTTATCCCAGTACCGCTCGCCTTGGGCGAGCAGGGCGTCGGTGAACGCCGTGCGGTCCAGCGCCTGCATGGCTCGGCTACTTGCCCGCGACCGGCAGTGGACGTCCGATGTCACCGGAGTAGGCGGTCACCTCGGGCCGGCACTCCACTGTGGACACCTCGGGCTTGCGCCATTCCTTCTTCTTCATGACATCTCCTTTCGTCGGATGCCTGAACAGTTAGTCAACCTGTCTAACTGTCGTTCCCCACAATAAGCGAACACCCGGAAATATGGAAGTTGGTCTCTCCCCATCCCGCAGGCGAGCTCCGCGTCTCTTCCTGATCATCTGCCGCTTTACCGCCCGGCGCGCGGGGTGATAGGTGTGTTCGTGCAGGGCCTGACGAGCGGGGCCATCAAGGGTCAAGGAAGGCCGTGCCCTGCCCAGGGTGGGCAGGGCACCCCCGATCAGGCGAAGTCTGCGGGTGTGTAGTCCTTCTTCTCCACGAGCACCAGCCAGTTGCCGGAGACGTCGCGCATGACCGCCTCAACGCCGTACGGGCGGTCGGACGGCTCCTGCACGAAGGTGACTCCCTTGGCCGACAGCTCCTGATAGGTCTTGTGGCAGTCATCCACGTCCAGGCCCAGCCCGCCCATCTGGCCCTGCTCCAGCTGGCGCCGGATCACGGCGGCCATCTCGTCGGACAGGGGTGGGCCGGGGAGCATGAAGGTGACCTCCAGCTCAGGCTGGTTGGGGTGCTTGGCGGTCACCCAGCGGAAGCCCTCGCCCATCGTGATATCGGTCGCGGGCTCGAAGCCGAGCACGTCGACGTAGAAGTCGCGGGCCTGCGTCTGGTCGAGGCAGTAAACGGTGACAAGCGAAACGTTTGTGATCATGTAGGTCACGTTAGCCGGGGTGGTCGGCCTGGGCTTCTCCCAAATTGCGCGGGGTGGCCGTGCCGCGCGGGTCGGACACCCCCCGCATGAACAGCCAGCAGCCCGGCACATAGGGCCCGCCGCGCGCGGCCCACCGGTCCCGGTAGGCGGTCGGGGTCTCCCCCACCAGTTGGGTGAACCGCGAAGAGAACGACCCGAGGCTGGCGAACCCGACCATCATGCAGATCTCGGTGATGGTGAGGTTGGCCGAGCGCAGCAGATCCTGCGCCCGCTCAATGCGCCGCCGGGTCAGGTAGCGGATGGGCGTCTCGCCGTATGCCGCCTCGAAGCTGCGCACGAAGTGGAACTTGGACAGCCGCGCCACCTTGGCGAGCGCATCGAGGTCGAGTTCCTCCGGATAGTGCCGGTCGATGTGGTCGCGGGCCCGGCGCAGGTGCGCCAATATCTCCACCGGCACGCGCCGCCTCACCCGCACGATGCCTAGCTTAGGGGCCAACGGCGCCTTGCGATGGACGTCTATGGTTGGGGCTTCAGGCAACTGTCGGTTCTACGGGGAGGTTTAGAACATATGCGACGTGCCTTGGCGGTGCTCACCGCAGCCGCCACCATCTCCACCGCCATCATCATCGCCACCGGCCCGGCACAGGCTGCCGGGCCTCGCAGCGCGATCGATTGGCAGCCCTGTCCCGACGCTCCCGGTGTGGAGTGCGGGACGCTGACCGTGCCGGTCGACTGGTCGCGACCTGGAGGCCCGACCATCGATCTCGCACTTGCCAGGCGCAAGGCGGCCGTGCCCGCCGAGCGGATCGGCTCGATCGTCGTCAACCCGGGCGGGCCCGGGGGCGCGGGGGCCGGGCTGGTCAAGCAGACCCAGTTCCTGTCCGACGATGTGGCGCGCCGCTTCGACATCGTGGGATTCGACCCGCGGGGGGTCGGCCAAAGCAGCCCGATCCTTTGCGATCGCGCGATCTCGGAGGAGCAGTTCCCGGTCGAGCCGCAAAACCAGGCCGAGTTCGAACAGATGGTCGACCACAACCGGCGTTACGGCGAGAGTTGCCGGGCGCTGAGCGGGCCGGTGTTCGACTTCGTCGACAGCGTCAGCGTCGCCCGCGACATCGACGCCATCCGGGCCGCCGTCGGCGACTCGAAGCTCACCTATTACGGCGTGTCCTACGGCACGCTGATGGGCCAGATGTATGCCGAGCTGTTCCCCGACCGCGTCCGCGCGCTGGTTCTCGACAGCAACATGGACCACAGCCTGCCCACGGCGTTCCACTTCATGCGCACCGAGACGGTCGGGTTCGAGGAGAGTTACGAGGAGTTCGCGAAGTGGAACGAGCGCACGCCCGACTCGCCACTGGCCGGTCAGGACGCGCGGGCGGTCTACCGCGAACTGCTCGCCCGGGCCGAGCGCGGCGAGCTGAAGCTGCCGGACGGCACACCGGTGTCCGCATTGGACTTCCGGTTCCGGACGTTCGGCTCGTTCTACGGGCCGAGCTGGCGCAGCCTCGCCCAGGCGTACGCGCTCCTGCAGTCCACCGGCACGGCCGACGCCGGACCGTTCGGGCTGCGGCAGGAGACCGTCGCCGACCCGTTCCAGGCGGTGTTCTGCCAGGACTGGCGGCTCCCGCTGCGTAACTACTACGAGCTGGCCGCATACCGGGCCGTGCTGCAGCGCACGGTCGCACCCACGGTCGAGAGCTCGCCGTTGGGCGAGCTCGCCACGACCGCGTGCCAGGGCTGGCCCGACCGCACCACCAACCCGCAACACGTGCTGCGTGTGCGCAGCAAGCAGCCCATCCTGATGGTCAACAGCCGGTTCGACCCGGCCACCCCCTATCAGTGGGCGACCAATGCCGCCAGCCAGAGCCGGTCGTTCGTGCTGCTGCACTACGACGGCTGGGGTCACGGGGCCTACTTCGCCGGCAGCTCCTGCGTGACCGGCGCAGTCGACACCTATCTGTTCACGCGGCGGACCCCGCCGCGCGACACGCACTGCCCGGCGGTGCCGCCACCGGATTCGTTCGGCGCGCTAGGCGGAGTCAAGGTGCCCACCGCGCCTCGCTGGTAGGGCATTGACGAGACACGTGCGCCGGGAGCCTGCGCGGCTCCCGGCGCTTCGCTATGGCAGCGCGATCGCCTTGCCGGGCACGGGCATGCGCAGCCGGTCCAAGCCCGCGGCGGCAAACCCGGCCGCCATGTCCTGCGGGGTCTGGGTGAAATGGGCCCAGCCCTCGGTGTGGACGGGCACGATCACCGCTCGGTCGAGCAGGCGTGCGACCGTGACCGCGTCGTCGACGGTGAGCGTGAGCGGCGAGCCCGCTTCGTCGAGGTTGGCCGTGCGCACCGCGCCGGCGAACAGCACGGCCACGTCGATGGTGAACCTTTGCGCGATCTGCTCGACGAGATCGACGCCCGCGTTGTCGCCGGAGACGTAAACCGTTGGCACGCCTGGGCCTTCGACCACGAAGCCGGTGACGAACCCGGTGACCGGCTCGCATCCGGGCGGGCCGTGGCGGGCCGGGACCGCGGTGACGGTCAGGTCGCTGCCGGGCACGGGCCACGCCTGCCACGGTGACAGGCCGATGACGCCCGGGAGCCGCTCGGGGGCGTCCACTGTGGACAGCACGGCCTTCGTATCGGGCAGCAAGGCACGGCCGCTGTGGTCCAGGTTGTCGGGGTGCTGGTCGTGCGAGAGCAGGACGACGTCGATCGGGCCCAGCTCGGGTGGCCGCAGGGCGGGCCCGGTGAGCTTGCGCAGGACAAGGCCGGGGCGAAACGGGTACTCCCCGGGATCGTCGAACGTCGGATCGGTGAGGAACCTCACCCCGCCTAGCTCGAACAGCGCGGTCGGTCCCCCGATATGCGTCAGCTTCATGTGCTCGACGTTTCCACGGCGGGCGGGGCCCAGCCACTGGCCCGCAGGACGTTGTTCGTTAACATTGGGCCATGGCCCGTAGTGTGGCCGTCGTGGTCTTCGACGGCATCAGCCCGTTCCACCTGTCCGTGCCCTGCATGGTGCTCGGCGAGCGGTTCGAGGGATGGCCGGCCCTGTTCGACGTGACCGTGTGCGCGCAGCGGCCCGGCCGGGTCGCCACCAACGCCGGCTTCGCGCTCGACATCGCCCACGGGTTGGACGTGCTTGACACGGCCGATTTCGTGATCATCCCGAGCTGGGACCCGCCGCGCGAGCCGGATTCCGTTCTGCTGTCGGCGATTCGGGCCGCGCACGCCCGGGGCGCCGTGATTGTTGGGCTGTGCCTGGGGTCATATGTGGTGGCGGCGTCCGGCCTGGCCGACGGGCGGGAGCTGGTGACCCACTGGGGCTGGGCCGCACGCATGGCGTCACGCTTTCCCCACGTGCAGGTGCGGGCCGATGTGCTGTGGTCCGACCATGGCGACGTGCTCACGTCGGCGGGCACGGCCGCTGCTCTGGATTGCTGCCTTCATCTGGTACGCCGCGAGTGCGGCGCCGAGCCGGCCGCCCGCGTGGCGCGGGCCATCGTGGTCGCACCGCACCGCAGCGGGTCGCAGGCACAATTCATCCAGGCACCCGTGTCCGCAATGGACGGTGACGACCCCATCGAGCGGGCGATGGTCTGGGCCCGCGCCCACCTCGACCGCCCTGTCTCGCTCGACGAGTGGGCACGAGTGGCGGCGATGTCCCGGCGCACCTTCACCCGCAACTTCCGGGCGCGCACGGGGGCCAGCTGCGGTCAATGGCTGCTGAATCAGCGCCTCGACCGGGCCCGCATCCTGCTGGAAACCACCGCTTTCGGCGTCGAGCGGGTCGCCGCCGAAAGCGGCTTCGCCACCGCCGCGACCCTGCGCCACCACTTCCGCCAGACCCTCGGCACCACCCCGCAACGCCACCGCGCCGACTTCCGCGAACGCTAGTCGCGCCGCGATGCCGTCGGTTGATCGTTGTCACGCTGGAGCGAAGAGGTGACGGCGATCAAGCCACTGCGCCGGGCGGGAGGGCCCACACGAGCGGGATGCCGGAGTCGTTGCCCGAGTAGTCGTCCTCGACCTCCAGCAGCCGGGCCATCTGGGCCTGCCACGGGATGTTGGCCGGGTGGTCCCCCAGGAAGGCGCGCATCGCCCGATAGTCGTCGACCTCCACCAGGTGAAACAGATCCCGCCCGCTGCGCCAGATGCGCCACGACTTGACGCCCGCCTCGCGCAGCGCCGCCTCCAGATCGGACGGTATGACGGCATGCTCGGCATCGTAAGAAGCCTCCATGCCGGGCTTGAGTCTCGTGTGCAGCGCGATGGTTTGCATTGCCTATCCCTTCGTGGCCCCGTCGGTCAGACCCGTTGACGATGCGGTCCAGGCCGGCCCATCGGGGAACCGGTAGGAGGCAATGGATTCCGGCCGCATCTGCCCGGAGAAGCCGGGCTCCTGCGGGGCCAGGTAGTGCCCGTCCCGGATGACGACCGGGTGCACGAAGTGCTCGTGCAGGTGGTCCACATATTCGAGCGCCCGGTCCGTCAGCGAGCCCGACACCGCCACGTAATCGAACATGGCCAGATGCTGGACCACCTCGCACAGCCCGACCCCGCCCGCGTGCGGGCACACCGGCACACCGAACTTGGCCGCCAGCAACAGGATCGCCACGTTTTCGGTGACCCCGGCGACCCGGCACGCGTCGATCTGCACCACGTCGACCGCGCCCGCCTGCAACAGTTGCTTGAACACGACCCGGTTGGCGACGTGCTCACCGGTCGCGACCCGGACCGGCGCCACGGCCCGGCGGATGGCGGCGTGCCCGAGCACATCGTCGGGACTGGTCGGCTCCTCCACCCACCACGGGTCATAGGGCAGCAGCGCGCGGGTCCACTCAATCGCCTCATGCACACCCCAACGCTGGTTGGCGTCCACGGCGATGCGCACACCCGGGCCGACCGCCTCGCGCGCGGCCCGGAATCGGCGCAGATCGTCCTCCAGGTCCGCGCCGACCTTCAGTTTGATCTGGCCGAACCCGCGCTCGACCGCCTGCCGCGAGAGCCGGATGACGGTCTCGTCGTCGTAGCCCAGCCAGCCGGGCGAGGTGGTGTATGCGGGATAGCCGCCCTTCTCCAGCAGGGCGATGCGTTGCGCGCGGCCCGGTTCGAGCGCGGCGAGCAGGTCGGTCGCCTCGGCCGGGGTGAGCGCGTCCTCGATGTAGCGCCAGTCCACCAGGTCCACGATCTGCTCGGGCGACATCTCCGACAGCAGGCGCCACACCGGCTTGCCCGCGAGCCGTCCGGCCAGGTCCCACATGGCGTTGATGACGGCCGCCGCCGCCAGGTGCATCACGCCCTTCTCCGGGCCGAGCCAGCGCAGCTGCGAGTCGTGGGTCAGGCGCTTGCCGAATTCGCCGAGATCCGCGGCAACCGCCTCCACTTCAAGCCCGATGAGGTACGGCTCAAGCGCCCGGATGGCCGCGCAGACCACCTCGTTGCCGCGCCCGATCGTGAACGCGAAACCGTGACCCTCCAAAGGAGTTCCGGTGCGCAGCACCACATAGGCGGCGGAGTAGTCGGGGTCGGTGTTCATCGCGTCGGACCCGTGCAACCCGATTGAAGTGGGGAAACGTATGTCGTGTAGGTCGATCCCAACAATCTGCAGCACTGGTTACATCCTATGTCTCTGAGCGATCACTCAGGGAGGGCTGCCGTATTTGGTCATATACCACAGACAGAACCACCCGTCGGGATGCGGACCTTCGTCAGACATCCAATGTATATGACGACGGCCCGCTCGCCTATCCTTTGCCCATGGCGCTAACGGACGAGGCGATCGAGCGGATCAAGGAGATGATCGTCAACGGCGAGTTACGGCCGGGCGACCGGCTGCCCAAGGAGGTCGACCTCGCCGAGCGCCTCGGTCTGTCGCGCAACTCGCTGCGCGAGGCGGTCAAGGCGCTGTCGCTGATCCGCGTGCTCGACGTGCGCCAGGGCGACGGGACCTATGTGACCAGCCTGCAGCCGGAGGTCCTGCTCGACACCGTCGGGTTCGTGCTCGACTTTCACCGCGACGACAGCGTGCTGGCGCTGCTGGAGGTGCGCCGCATCCTCGAACCCGCGGCCACGGCCATGGCCGCGCAGCGCATGGACGCCGCAGGCATCCTCCAATTAGGAGAGCTGCTGGAGCGCATGGACAACGCCAACGACATCACCGAGCTCATCGAGGCAGACCTGGAGTTCCACCGCCGGATTGCGGTCGGCTCGGGCAACCCGGTCCTCGCGTCACTCATCGACAGCCTGTCGGCGCCCACCCTGCGGGCGCGGGTGTGGCGCGGGCTCACCGAGGAGGGCGCGACCACCCGCACGCGGGAGCAGCACCGCGCCATCCACCAGGCGATCGAGTCCCGCAACTCCGAGGTCGCCCGCTCCTGGGCCGCCGTGCACGTCGCGGGCGTCGAAGACTGGCTGCGCCGCGCGCTATAGGCGTGCCCGTTGCGTCAGCCCCGGCGCAGCAGGCGTTTGAGCACTGTCGTCTTCGGACGGTGGGTCGACTGGGGGATCTCCTCAGGACTCCGGGCAGGCATGCGCACGACCACGGCCGGGTCCACGGCGGCGTCGATCGCGGCGATGGTGTGCGGGCCCACTCGGTACATCGTCGGCTCTATTTGAATCGCCATGCCGTCGAGCCCAATCAGCCTGCGTGCGCCGTCCGGCCACTCGATTCTGGCCGCGCACTCGGCAAAGTGGACGGTCACGGCACCGGCCGGGGTGACCGCAGCGCCAGGTGCTCCACCAGATGACTGATCCCATGCGTGGCAAGGGTTTCGTCGGCCTGCCCGACCCGGAAGACCAGGCCCGCCGCCATCGGGCCAGCGCGTCATGCAGCTCGCCGATTTCCGGGTGTGCGGCGGCCGGATCCAGCTTGACCGGCGGAAGGGGTGGCGCTGAGGTCACCGCGAGAGCACAGGGCATCTGCTCACGCCGTCATGCCCCTGATCCGGCGGCGGGCGCGCAGCATGAGGATCGCGGCCACCGCGATCAGGGCCGCGCCGGCGGCGGCGGTGGCCGCGCCGAGCCACGCGGGCGTGGCCACGACGGCGTCGTCGCCGTTGACGCGAAGCTCGACGGTCTGGCCGGGCGCGACGTCGTCCGTGCCGAGGTTGACCGAAGCGCGGTGGGTGCCGCCGTCAGCTTCCCACGTCACCTGGCACACGTGCTCGGTACGCTTGCTGGTCGGACTGGTGCCGGTGCGCACGTTGTGCGTCTGGCACGCGCCGACCGTCCCGGTGGCCGGTACCCAAGCGAGGCTGAGCAGCAGCCACCCCCCGATCACCAGGAAGATCAGGCCCACCAGTCCAATCGCGACGAACGCGAAGCGGCGGGCCAGGTGGATCGGGGCGGGGTTGTCTCCCATGCCCCGGACAGTACGATCCGGACCCCGGCCGTGAGCATCGGCCGTCCGGACGTTCACCGCGATGTATCCATCAATGACTTGCCAACCGAACCGGTTAAGTGCTTGCCTTAGGTGTACCCGCGCGCGGCCGTCGATATCGGGAGCATGCGTCCGCCGCGAGGTCATGGGCCGACCACCCGGGCAGGTGCGGCACGTCCTCGACCCCATAACACCCATGAGGTGCATTGAACAATGAAGACCCGGTTAACCTTGATCGGGACGGCGATCACCGCGCTCATCGCCTCCCTGCTCACGTTCGCGCCCTCGGCGCACGCGGACCACAACGGCTTCCACATCAGCGGGCGCAACCTGGTGGACGCCAACGGCAACGTGTTCATCATGCGCGGCACCAGCCACCCGCACGTCTGGTTCCAGGCCGAGACGGCGTCGTTCGCCGAGCTCGCCGGGCTGGGCTCCAACGCGGTCCGGGTGGTGCTCGGCAGCGGCCACCGCGGCTGGGGCACGAGCACGGCCGGCGACGTCGCCAATGTCATCAGCCTGTGCAAGGCCAACCGGCTGATCTGCATGCTGGAGCTGCACGACACGACCGGCTTCGGCGAGCAGAGCGGCGCGGCCACCTTGGACCAGGCTGTCACCTATTGGGACAGCATCCGCAGCTCGCTGATCGGCCAGGAGGCGTACGTCCTCATCAATATCGGCAACGAGCCGATCGGCAACAACAACCCCGCGCAGTGGACGACGGCCACGGTCAACGCGGTGCAGCGCATGCGCACCCTCGGCTTCACCCACACGCTGGTCGTGGACGCCCCCAACTGGGGACAGGACTGGTCCAACACCATGCGCTCCAACGCGCAGACGGTGTGGAACGCCGACTCGCTGCGCAACACGCTCTTCTCCGTCCACATGTATGAGGTGTACGGGACCGCGTCGGCGATCACCACCTACCTGGACGCGTTTGCGCAGATGAACCTGCCGCTGATCGTCGGCGAGTTCGGCCATGTGCACAACGGCCAGAACGTCGACGAGGACACCATCATGGCCGAGGCGCAGGCGCGCGGCATCGGCTGGCTCGCGTGGTCATACAGCGGCAACACCGACCCCATCCTGGATCAGGCGACCGCCTTCGACCCCAGCCGGCTGACCGCGTGGGGGCAGCGCGTGTTCACCGGCCCCAACGGCGTGCAGGCGACTGCCCGGTGCGCCACGGTGTTCACCGGTTGCGGCCCCGGCGGCAACCCGCCTGCCGCACCGGCCAACCTCGCGGTGACGGGCACGACGTCCAGCTCGGCGTCGCTGTCGTGGACGGCCTCAACCGGCGCCACGCAATACCAGATCCAGCGCGCCAACGGCGCGTGCAGCACCAGCAGCAGCTTCGCCCAGGTCGGCACCAGCACCACAACCACCTTCACCAACACCGGACTGTCGGCCAACACCAGCTACTGCTACCGCGTCACCGCATCCAACACCAA
>NZ_QJUG01000101.1 GCF_003426775.1 Allorhizocola rhizosphaerae
TGGCCGACCGGCACGAGACGGTGCGCGTGGGGCTGGGCCTCGGGCGCAGCGCGGCCGAGGCGGAAAGCCTTGCCCGGCGGGCGCTTTCGCGGGCACGGCGGCTCGGGCCGGTCGCGGCCGTGCTGTCGTTCCGCGGGGACACCGATGTCGTGCTGGAATCGGAGCAGCCGCCCGCGCCGCGCAGGGGCGCGCCCAACATGGCGGTCATCGCGCAGCGCGTCGGCCTGTCCATTCCGACGTTGGAGCGGCTCAAGCAGGTGCGCCAGTCGGTGGGGTCGCAGCCGCTGACCACGCGCGAGGTGGCCGACCAGCTCGGCGTGCAGCAGCGCACGGCCCGCCGCATGCTGCACCGGCTGGAGCTCGCCGGCCTTGCCCAGCGCCTGGGCCACCTGAGCTCCGGCGAAAGCGGCCGCCCGCTCACCCTGTATCGCCTTACGCTCTAGCGGAACCCCTCGCACAGCCCCGCCCACAGCAAGATCCGGCATAACGCGGCCCGCCCCCGCTCCTGCAGCAACATCCCGGATAACGCACCCCGCACCCGCTCCCACAGCAACATCCCGGACAACGCAGCGCGTAAACGGTTTAACCACAGCAACATCCCGGATAACGCAGCCAACCGCATCGCCCACAGCAACATCCCGGACAACGCGCCGCGAATCCCCTCCCCCTCGTCGCCGGTCGATCATGAAGTTAACGTCACGACACGCCGCCGAACATGGACGTAAGTTCATGATCGGCGGGGTTAGGTGAGCCATCGGTCCAGATTGGACGCAACGAAGTCGTCGTCGGCCAGATGGGGGTAGGCCGCGCACACGCGATCGATCTCGGCCAGCTGGCCGGGCGAGAGTTCCTCGGCCGGGTCGAGACACCACCGCCCGGCGAGCAGTCCCTGCCGCCGCAACACCTCGTGAATGCCCGGGATGCACCCGTGGAAGGCGTGCGCGGCGTCGAAGATGGCCGCGTTCGCGTCGGTGAGGTGACCGTCCAGGGTGAGCAGCCGGCGCAGCACCTCGTCGTCGCCGCCCCGCGCGGCCCGTGCGTCGGCCAGCAGTTCGACCGCCCGGCGCGCCCACACCGCCCACTGCCCGAGCAACCCGCCCACGAACTCGACCTCAAGCATGCGCCCGTCGACCCGTACCCGGTGCGGCATCACGAGGTCCGCGAGGATGTGGTCGTCGTTGCCCGTGTACAACGCGAGGTCGCCCACCCGGCCCGCGCGCGCCACACCGTGCAACACGTCGAGGGTGCGGTATCGGTCGAATGGAGCCACCTTGATGCCCGCGACCGCGTCGAGCGAGGCGAGCCTGGTCCAGAAGTCGCGTGACAGCTCCCGCCCGCCCACCGCGGGCTGCAGGTAGAACCCGACGACCGGCAGCACCTCCCCCACCGCCCGCGCCCGTTCGATCAGCTCGTCCTCGTCGAGCCCGCGAACCGGGGGCAACAGCACAAGCCCGTATCCGTGCGATGCGGCCAGCTCGGCCTCGGCGACCGCCTGCCGCGTGGGCCCGTAAACCCCGGCCACCAACACCACTTCCCGCCCGGCCTCCTTCGCGGTCGAGGCGGCCAGCTCCAGCACGGGATCGAGCAGCCCCACGGCCGGGTCGTGGATCGCGAACTGTGTCGTGTGGACGCCGACGGCAAGCCCGCCCGCGCCCGCGTCGATGTAGTACCGGGTCAGCGCGCGCTGCCGACGCTCGTCGAGGCGCCGGTCTTCGGTGAGCGCCAAGGGATGCGCGGGGATCACGCAACCCTTGCGAAACGTGTCGAGCATCAGAACCTGCCGTCGCGCCGCTGGAAGTGGGTGGGCTTGCCCAGCAGCGGGAGTCCCGCGGCCACCCAGTCGGCGGTGAGCTCGATCAGCTCGGCGAGCGGCACATCAGGGTACCCGAAAAGTCCATGGCACAGTTGGGCGTTGGAGAGCAAGGCCGTCGGGGCCTCGGCACCGGTAAAGATCGGCTCTCGCCCGAGGTTGGCCGCCATCGCGAGCGCGGCCTGGCGCACGGACACGGTTTCGGGCCCGGTCACGTTGAGGACGAACGGCGGCACGCCGGTGTGGTGCAGCGCCCGCAGCGTGACCTCGTTGGCGTAACCCTGCCACACGATGTTGGCGTGCCCGGTGGTCAGGTCGATCGGGTCACCGGCCAGGACGGCGCGGGCGAGGTCGACCAGCACGCCGTAGCGCATCTCGACGGCGTAGTTGAGCCGGATCAGCGCCGTCGGGATCTCCAACGTGCTGGCGAAGTGCTCGAAGATGCGCTCACGCCCGAGGCAGGACATCGCGTACTCCCCCACGGGGTCGAGCGGTGTCCGCTCCGTGCAGCCTCCGCTGGTCACGGGGACGAGCGGGTAAACGTTGCCGGTCGACAGGGCGACGATGCGCGACCCCCTGTACCGTTCGGCGACCCGGCCAGGCAGGTATGCGTTCGTGGCCCACGTCGCGTGCTCCCGCCCCGAAGTGCCGAACTTGGCTCCCACCAGGAAGACCACGTTGGGCGCGTCGGGCAGCGCCGCAACGTCGGCCACGTCGGCGACGACCACGTGAGCGCCCTCGGCACGCAGCGCGTCGGCCAGGCCCGGCTCCGAGAAGCGGGACACCGCGATCACGCGAGCGGTCGACCCGGCCGCCGAAAGCCCGCGCAACGCCAGCCGCACCAGGCTCGGCCCGAGCTTGCCCCCCGCACCCAGCACCAGGATGTCGCCGTCGAGCTTGCCCAGGTCGTCGATCAGGGCCTGCCTTGGGCGCGACAGCCGCTCCTCCAGTTGTGCCAACGATTGCATGCCGTTCCTCCCACACCGATTTACGGCCCTGACCGTAACCTCTCGGTGCGCCGCGCGTCAATGAGCGTGGCCAGAACAGCACGCGTTTCGGCCCAGGGCACCGGGCTGGGCTCGCCCGAAACCATGCGCAGGAACGCCTCCACGGTCCCGCGATAGCCCAGCGCGGCGACCGGATCGTCCCCGGAGCGCAGCACCACCGACCGATCCCCGGCAACGACCTCGTACGCCTCGTCGTCGACCGCACCCAGCACCTCGACCACCCCGAGCGGGCCGTCCGCCCAGCGCAACGCCAGCACGGCCGTGTCCTCGGAACGAAGCGTCGGGTAGCGGTGCGTGGCCGTCGCGGCGCCGGCGACGCTGACGTGTGGACCGAAAAGCGCCACCAACAGCTCGACGCCGTGGATGCCCATGGTCACCAGCGTGCCGCCGCCCTGGTCCGGGTCGTCCTGCCACGGGTTGAGCCCCTCGGCCCACGGCCGCACCGAGTGGCGCACGGCGACCCGGGCGATCGACGCGTTGCCGGGTCTAAATTGGACAAACTGCGGGGCGAACCGCAGCACCGACGACGACAGCACTCGATGCGGAGCCTGTGCCACGACGGGTTCCAGCGCCGCGAGCTGAGCCGCGGTCGCCGCGGCCGGCTTGTTGACGAAACACGGCAGATCGCGGGCGAGCACCCGCTCCAGCGCGCCTGCCACCCGCGGCGTGGGCACGGTCAGCACCACACCACTGGGCCCCGCGTCCAGCAGAGTGGCCAGGTCTCCAAACACGAGCGCCGACGGATGCTCGGCGCGGAACCGCGCCAGCCGCTGCGGGTCCGGTTCCCACACCGCGAGCTCGGCGTGCTCCTGCAGGGTGAGGGCATCGGTATAGGGATGGCTCGTGGCGAGCCCGGCAAGAGCGATCAACACCATCCAGACGGTACCGGAGCGGCTCGGCCCATTCATTCCAGGAGATCAGCGGTGATCTCGTGGTCAAGCGGCCGCCCGCTGGGGCGCCTCGCGGTAGAGGTGGCCACGGCCTCGATCGTCCTCGGGAGAACGGGCGAGGGCGTGGCCACCAACGCCATCTGGGTTCGCTTTATGCGGGCGCGCCGAGCGTGTCGAGCGCCTTGGCCGAGCCACGATTGAGCGTGACGGGCGCGGTCTTGCGTGCCACGTCGAGCGTGATCCCGCGAGCCGCGCCGTTGGCCTTGACGAGGTCGTCCTTCTTGTCGAACAGCGCCTTGGTCAGCACGCACGCCAGGTTGGCGTCGATGTCGTCGCGCACCAGGAGCACATTGGGCACCACGATGGTCGGGATGTCGGCCGGCGTGCCGTAGGCCGCGGCCGGGATGGAGCCGGCCTCGTACACCGGATTGATTTTCTTCATCTCCGCCAGCAGCGGGGTGATGTCGATAAACTTCACCCGGTCCTTGGCCGTGGTCATCAGATCGGTGACGCCCGGCGTGGGCAGGCCACCGGAGAAGAACATGGCGTCGATGGAGCCGTCCTTCATGCCGTCGACGGTCTTGGTCAGGTCGAGCCGCTGCGCCGAGACATCCTTTTCGGGGTCGAGGCCGGCCGACTTGAGCAGGCGGTTGGCGATGACCTCGGTGCCCGACTTGGGCGAGCCGGTGGACACGCGCTTGCCCCTCATGTCGGCCACGCTGTTGATGCCGGCGTCGGCGCGCACGAGCACCTGCGTGGAGTTACTGTAGATCCGCGACAGCGCCTGCACCGGCTGCTTCTTGCCCGCGAACGCGTCCTTGCCCTCGACCGCGTCGGCGGCGGTGTCCGACAGCGAGAACGCCACCTGGTAGTCGCCCGCCACGAGCTGCTGGATATTTTGCACGGACGCACCGGTCTCGGCCGCCGTGGCCTTCACCTTGCCGCCGGTTGCCACCGAAATCTGCTGGGCGAAGGCGTTGCCGATGGCGAAGTAGACGCCCGTGTTGTTGCCGGTTGCGATGCTGACCCGGGTGTCCTTGTCGACCACGCAGTTGACCTGCGCGCCGGTGTCGGTCTGATCGGTGCTCTGCCTGCCGCCGCAGGCCGCGCCCGCAAGCAGCACGGCGAGCGCGACGACGCTAATGTGCAACGATTTCATGGGAATCTCCCTTGGTTTTGAACACAAACCCCACCACGGCGGCGACGGCGAGCAGGCCGGCGCCGACCGCGATGCTGATCGGATGCAGGTACAGGAGGAAAAGCCCGGCCAGTCCCGCCAGCACGCGGGTCGGCGTCCCGGCCCGGCCCACGCCGAACATCCAGCCGCCGGTGGCGACGGCAAGGGCGGCGACGGCTACGAACGCGACGGCTCCCACCCATAGCACGTCGGTCACGGCGCCGCGGCCGAGCAGTGACTCGCCTGGGCCGGTGGCCACAAACGCAAGCGGCACAAGGAATGCGGGCAGCGCGTAGCGCAGCGACTGCCACATGGTGGGGATGGCGCGCCCGCCGGTGATCGCCGACGCGGCGACGGAGGCGAGGGCGGTGGGCGGCGTAACCTCCGACAGCACGGAGAAGTAGAAGACGAACATGGCCGCGGCCGGGGCGGGCACGCCCAGGTCGAGCAGGGCCGGGCCGATGATGACCCAGCCGATGATGAAGGAAGCGGTGACGGGGACGGCCAGGCCGAGCAGGGCGAGGGCGACCGCGGCGAGAAGGGCGGTCAGCGCGAGCACGGCGGCCGGGTGGTCGGTGATCGCCTGTGCCGCGCTCACGAGCAGTGCGGCCACCTGTGAGCCGAGCCCGGTCTTGGTCGTGACCGCGGTGATGATGCCCGCGGCGGCGCAGATCGCGGCGACCGGAAGCACCTGGCGCACGCCCGAAGCGAGCGCGTCGAACACCGTCTTGGCGGTGGGCCAGCGGCGCTTGTCCAAAAACGACAGCACGAGGGCGAGGAGGGTGGCATAAACCACGGCTTTTACGGCCGACACGTCGAAGGCGAGCAGCACGACAATCGCGATGAGACTGCTGAAGTGGTACCCGAACCGCGCCAGCAGCCGCCAGGCCGACTGCGTTGACACCTCGACCGGCCGCACCCCGAACCGCCGCGCGTCGATTTCGACCGCGAGCAGGATGCCCAGGTAGTACAGCATGGTGGGAATCATCGCCCAGCCGAGCACGGTCAGGTACGACACGTTGAGATATTCGGCCACGATGAAAGCGGCGGCGCCCAGGGTGGGTGGTGACAGGATCGCGCCGACCCCGGAGGCCGCGAGCACACCGCCGGCCCGTTCGGCGGGATAGCCCGCGCGGCGCAGGATCGGCCACGTGACCGCGCCCGCGCCAATGGTCGTCGCAGCGCCCGAGCCCGACACGGTGCCGAGCAGAAACCCGGCCGCCACTGCGGTGCGCCCGGCTGCGCTGCGCGAGCGCCGGAACGCCGCAACCGACAGGTCCACAAAGAACTGCGCCGCTCCCGAAAGCTCAAGCACCGCACCATAGATCGTGAACAGCACGATGTAGGTGGCCGCCACATCGAGTGGGGTGCCATAGAACCCGCTGCCCGAGTTGTAGAACGCGTCGATCAGCTGGTCGAAGTCGAACCCGGCGTGCGCGATGGTCCACTGCTGCGGGAGCAGGCCGCCGTAGTATCCATAGGCGAGGAACAGCAGGCACACGATGGGCAGGGCCCATCCGGTGGTGCGCCGGCACGCCTCCAGCAGCAACAGCAGCAGGACGGCGCCCATGACCACGTCGAGCGGGTCCAGCAGCCCTTGACGGTCCAGGAAGCCGTCGTAGTCAAGCAGCGGATATGCGCACACCGCCAGCGCCAGCACGGCCAACCCGGCGTCCACAATGGGCAGTGCCCCGTACACGATAAAGACCAGGGGCAGCACCCCGGCCAGGAAAATCATCAGGTAAAACTGGCTCCCCGGCGACAGTGGAAAGAACACCTGCCACAGCACGAGCAGCGCCACCCCACACGCCACCACCGACACACCAATGTCCACGCGCGTAGGCAGTGCCCGCGCCGACTTCTCCGCAGGTTCATCCGTCAACGATGGCGTCGGCGAGGGGTCCATGATCGCACGATACCGCCTCACCATCCAAACGGGTCAAACGAATCTTGGCCAGACCGGTTCATCGGTCACGACCCGAGCCGGGCTGGCAATTGCCCGGCTCGCCTTACTTAACCGATCCTCGCCACACGTTGGTTCACCACATCTCTCGATGCGTTCGGAGGAGGCGTCACTACACTCCGTAAACGGAGGCTCGGCTCTATCACCGAGGCCCTGCTCCGCTATGTATGCCGCGACCCGTTCGGCCACAGTTGTGTTCTCACAATCGATGGCGAGCACACCCAGTGGCAACCATTCGAACAACGCGCCAAGCGCAGACAGCCGGCCTTTGATCGCCTCCAACTGATCCTCGTTTGTTTGTGTGAGCAAGAGCCGGAAGACCTCGCGCCGGGATGGCTTCACATTCCGGACCACATATCCGCCGCGGCCAACCTCAACCAGATCGCCGAGTGCCAGTTGCTTGGCGAAGAACGGAACACAGCAGATCTCGTACTGATATCTCGACACCATACGGGCCGCGAGTTTTTCCACCCGAAACTGTTCGGCGTCAATGTTTGCCAACACCGATGAGTCGGCGCGGTCGGCCCAGGCCGGATTTGGGTGTACCACCGCTTGAGTAACCAATTCGCCGGAAGCGTGGTCACCTGTTGAGAGCCCACGAAGACGGCGGTACATAGACCGAATTGGAAACTGACCTACAGCAATGGTCAGTCCCCAAAATAGCCACGGAAGGTAGGTCCGGCGGCCCTCGCTTGATAGCCCGCCTGTCGTCGCTGTCCTGTTCGGGTCCTCTTGATCCACATAGACCGTTAAGTGATCACCCACCCGCAACCCGGTGTAGCGCACGACTTGGTCGCCGAACCCACCATCACCCATCGTGGCAACAAAAGTCCTGCCATTGTTTTCGTACTTCACTACCAGCACTCGAAACCATCGAAGGCCGAAGAATAGGTGTTGGTTGTCAATAACGGTAGCCTCTGATGCGATTCCGACTCGAACTATGGAGCTCGTTCGATGCCTAAAGAGCAGGAGATCAACGACGCCGCATAAGGCCA
Source organism: Allorhizocola rhizosphaerae (assembly GCF_003426775.1). Classification (GTDB taxonomy): domain Bacteria; phylum Actinomycetota; class Actinomycetes; order Mycobacteriales; family Micromonosporaceae; genus Allorhizocola; species Allorhizocola rhizosphaerae. The sequence continues at coordinate 7,843 of NZ_QJUG01000101.1, forward strand.
AGGCGATCGCCAATACGGCACTCAACCTGCGGGTTCTCCCGCTAGCTCGCATGATCAGTCGACTCCAGCCGCAAGTTCGAGGAGGTTTCCGGCAGCACTAGACGCGAAGCTGCTGGCTATGTCCACGAACCCGGTCACGGCCATGACAGTCCCCTTCGGCACATATCTCTCCTTATGAGATAAGTGCAGATTGTGGGCCTCATCGTAACCAATCTCTCAGCTGTGAACCGTACCGTCTTGCCTAGACCGTAAAGAATCTCGCGCGTCGCAAGCGAGCCCAGGGCGAAGCTTTTGTCAAGCTTCTTCAGTCCGATCCCGCCGAGCAGAGCGTCAACACCTGTGGTGACAATCTTCAATATTCCCTCCTTCACCCTTCCGCGAGGTCTGCGCCCCCTCCGACGCTGTACGCCCATCCACACCACCCGACGAATACGACAACGCCACCTGCGGCGTCAACCCACCCGCCACCGGCGGCACCGAAAACGGACACCCGCAGTGTGACCGAGCCCACTCACACAACGGTTGCTCGACGAACGTCGATGGATAAGGGGTCGGTACAGTGTCGGTCGTGCTGGATGGCGTCGATGAGATTGCGTGGGAACGGCTGCATGGGGCCTACGGAGCGGTGGAGCGCATGCCCGAGTGCCTGCGGGCCTTGCGCAGCGACGATAAGGCGGTGCGGGACGAGGCACGCGATTATGTGTGGGATGCCGTCTATCACCAGGGCACCCGCTGGCAGGCCAGCGCTCCGACCGTGCCGTTCCTCATCGCGCTGATCGACGATCCGTCCATTCAGGACCGTCGCGCCATCGCGAGCGTGCTCGACGGTGCCGTGACCGGGGATCGCCGCGACGACGAACTCCCGTTCGACGCCGATAAGGCGTTCGCGGACGCTGACGGGCTCACCGAGGCCGGCGAGGCGCGTGTCATCGCAGCCGTCTACGGGGACGAGCCACTCGACGACGCGGACGAAGAGATTATTGAGCTGGGCGACATGGCCGCGGTCATGTGGGAGCGCAATGCGTGGCGGGCCGCTGCCGAGCGGGTGGACACCATCGCCGGCTGGGTCAACGACCCCGACTCGGAGGTGGCTGCCCGCGCCGCCGCGCTGCTGGCATGGTTGCCCGCCACGCCGCGATCGGTGGATGCGCTTCTGCAAGCGTCCGATCCTGCGGTGGTGGCGAGCACCAATCTGACTCTGGCCCACCTTCCAGACGCCGATCCGCGCATCGACAGGCACCTGCAACAACTGTCGGAGTCGGCCGATCGGGCTATAGCGGTGACCGCCGCCGTCGCGCTGGCTTATCGGCTCGGCGAGGCGATACCCGGTACCGCCCTGACGATCCTCATCGACGCCAAGGATGACCCGCAGCTCGCCGTCGGCATCACGGGCTGGAGCCGTCCCCTTCTCGGCTTTGTCTCCCTTGCGCTGCAGCGCCTCCGACTGAGCTGAGTGACGCTCTTCAGCCCAGACCCGCCTGCTTCCGGTACGCTTTCAAGGCCGCATCCAGGCTCTCCGCATACTCGTACAGGCCGATCCCGTTGAAGCTTTGCCTCGCCTTCTCCAGCATCTCGATGAGGCGCACCAGCTCGTCCTTCCGGCCCTGGGTCATCTCCTTGAAAACCTCTGCGAATTCCTTGTGCTCGGCGAGAAGAGCGGCGTGCCGAGCGTGCGGATCCTCCTGCAACGCGGCCATGATCGTCGACCATGCCTGGGTCCGCTCCTGGATGAGCTCGGCGCGACGCATCGCGAGATCGTGCTCGCTTTGCATCTCGACTCGCCGCCGCCAGAACGGTTGCATGGTCTCCCGTATGCGCCGGTCCGGCAGGACCAGCACCTCCGGCCGGCACGTCAACGTGACTGTCGCAGGCCCGAACTCCCAATCCCGGGCGGCCAGCATCGCGTTGAGTTTCTCCTCCAGCTGCTGCGCCCGGTGCGGCTCGTACTTGCGGGCCTCAGGCTCGATACGGAGTCTCAGGGTATGGATCGCGTCAGGCGTATACGTGTCGATCCATTCTTCGAACGTCTGGGCAGTGGTGTCCTTGCCGAACCAGGTGAGCGTCGGTCGTACTTGAAAGTCGAACGCGTCACCACTGGCCGGCACCGCGATCGGCGCCTGAAACCGGCACTCCGTCATGACTGGCGGGTCGGCCGATGCCGGCGACGGGTGTGACGCCAGCCAATCGGCAAGCAGCCTTCGCAGAATCCCCGGCCGGCCTGCGCCGGACGCGGTGTCGGTGGTGGGCATTGTCAATCCTCCAGTAGCTTGACGAGGTCGTTCAGCAACGGGTTGTCCGGCATCCTGTTGCGCCAGAAGTGCCGGACGTGGAAGATCGCCCGGGTGCGAACCGGCTTGAGCCGCAGCGCCAGGGTGAGGAGGTCTCGCAGCGTGTCCACCGTTTCCGGATCTCCCACGGCGCGGTCGATCCAGCGTTCCAGCGCGGACCAGGCGCGTCCCGCCGTCGCCGGATGGAGCAACGCGAACGGCCATAAGGCCGCATGTTCGTCGACGGGAATCTGCCCGATGTGGGTCAGCCACAGCAGGCTCGGTCGTACCGGCTGCCCGGCTTCGGACACGTCCACGTCCGCCAGCGGCACCAGACACCGGCCGGCCATGGTGCGCTGGTTCGCGTAGTCGGAACCCGCCCAGTCCATCAGCCGGTTCATCACGTCCACAGGTCTCGACCGGTAGATGCGCTCCACGCCGATCGGGATGACCGGGCTCAAGCGCTGCAGATCGTCACGCGCCGATGTCTCGAAGACCGACAACGCGTCGAGTGGATAATGCGTCAGGAACGTGTCCGTCGCGTACGTGCGCACGGCCGTGTCGCGCAGGTACGCGAACTCGCTGTTGATCCATTCCCGCAGGCGCGCATGGACCTGCTCGGCCAGCTTGCGCTGGCGTACCGCCATTTCGCAGGCCAGTGCGGCGGCAGCCCGCCGGGCCCGCTTATCGCTCGCCGCCCATCTCTGCAGCAGTTCCCCGTACACCTGACCGAAGTCATACCCGCACAGCAGCCCGGCGGCCGCGGCGGCAGGGAGTTCGTCGCCGCTGACGACAAGGTCGTCGAGCCACAGCAGCAGTGGGCGCCGGGCGCTGTCGAACTCGTGCCAGACCACGTCCAGGATGGTGCGGACCAGCCCGGGCTGGCGCAGCTGCGCGAGCCGCGCCGCGCCGGTCAAGTCGTCGTATCCGCCGGGCGACGACCGGACGCGCATGTCGCCGACCAGGGTGTTGAGGTCGTGTTCGAGCACCGTGCGCCCGAGGGGTCGCCGGCCCGCCTCCTCATCGATCCGCTTGAGCAGCGAATCGGTCGCCTCGAAGACACGTGTGAGCGGGTAGCCGTCGAATACGGCGAAGGCGATGCGGGCGGCTCGCTGGTGCTGAGCCAGGCGACGCAGCCGGTGCTCACCAACGCCCAGCCCATCGGCGTTCAACAGTGTGACCGCCTTGACCCGCAGCTCGCTCCAGTCGGCCAGCAAATCGATCGCCTCGGTATCGTGTGGCGTCTTTTCCGCGAACATCTCGGCGAAACGCACCGCGTCCGTCATCGTGCCCGCCGATAGGTGCGGCGCGTAGCGGTCGCGGCATTCGTCCACGTACCACTGCACGCATCCGCCGTCACACCCGCCACACTGCCCCACGCACACACCCCGGTCGCGCAGCCGGCGATCCAGCCATCTCAGGAATACCTGCTGAGCGCTTGGCGGGTCGTGCTCGACCAGGTATTCGGTGAGTTTGCGGTCGCGCGGGCCCATGGCGCCGATCAGGACGACGGAGCTTTCGTGCTTCCGGGCGAGCGTACTCAGCTGCGCGAGCTCCGACGGCTCCACGTCCATGGCGTCGGCGAGCTGCACGACGTGTCCGAAGCGTCGCCGCAACAGGTCCGGCTCGGCGAAGTACGAATGGAGCGGCTTGTCGTCCATCAACCACAGTTGCGTGATGCGGTCCGGCTCATGCATCGCGGCGAGCGCGACCAGCGCCGCGGTGAGACGCCCGCTGCCCGGCGGTCCGCTCTGATATGCCAACCGGTACCTGGCGATCTGTTCGGTGAGACGTCGCTGGGTCGACGTGGAGACATGGGTGTCGATCTGCTCCTGCACGACGGAATCATCGAGAGGCTGGTTGGTGAGTCGCCGCTCGGCACGCGCCGCAACCATGTGTATGTTGCCGATGGCGGTGGCTGCGGGCCCGAACGCGGACGGCCCGGGGAAGGCGCTGTCCGATATGCCATACGACCTGATCATGCTCGCCGGCAACGATCGCACGGTGTCGCGGGCGTCGTCCTCTGCGTCGCGGGTGATCAGGCCGTCGGGCTGTTGGAGCGACTGCTCGATATCGGCAACGGCCGTGGCGACGTTCATGCCTGTGCCCCGTCTGTCCCACCGAGATTGACCGTGCCGATGGCGGTGCCGTCCGGACCGAAGACCGCCGGACCATGTGTCGTGACTCCGTTGAACTGGTATGTCGGAGCGTCGCTGACTTGCGCCCGTTGGGTGGCCGGAACCGGCGCGATGGCGTCCGCTGTGGCCGATTCGGCCATGCTCGGGTTGTCGGCGCCTTCAGCCATGGTCAAGGTGCTGGCGTTTTCGTCCGGAACATAGATCCAAGCTGGCGCATTGAAATCCTTGACCTTCACGCGCACCGGCGCGAAGCGTTCTGGCCGCAACCCGCGGTATCCGTGCCGGACGACATCGCGGAAGATGCTTTCGGAGACGATGAGCGCGACCGAAGCGTTGCCGAACGTCTTCAGCGCATGGCGCAGCACATCGGCGTCCCGAAGCCGGCACACCTCGTTGACCGCGTCACCGGGGAACCCGTTCGCGCCGCCGAGATGAACGAGGCCTTGATGGATGGCCACGCGCAAGCGCACCTTCGCCTCGGGAAGCAACCCCCGGTTGTACTGCCGCAGAAGGCGGTCCAGCGCCGGGACGAGTTCGGCTACGACGGTTGGCTCAGACGCGTCCGGCGGCAGGATGCCCAGCTCGCCGTCGCCCGCCTGCTGCGTGGTCCAATCCCCCCGCCGAAGACCGACGGCTTCCACAGCCTGCGTCATCACCTCATGGAACGCTTGCTGCGCCCGGTACTGGCCGAGATTGTCCCGGCGACTGTATTGCTCCATGTCGACAGCCACCAGGACACAACGCTTCGGATGATCCGGTTCGAACACTGCGTACCGCCCCTTCTCGTTCGACGCCCACGACGGGCGACCGATGCCTAATTCCTTATAGCGAGGCTCGTGTCCCGGGATTCCGTACAAATATCGGATTTCATAAATCGACACTTCGGTCGAATCCGTACCACGATGTAGTCGCCTGCAGCGCGCCCGGTTCCAATGGGTAGGCGAGCGCGACCCGCGGCTCGGGTCTGTCGGCCTCGGCGGCGCTGTGGCAGGTTTGAAGCGAATATGGGGAAGGTGGACTCATTGACAAACGGCGTTGGCCAGGAGGTGGCCGTGTGGCCTCCCGGCACGTATCTGCACCGGCTGAGCCCGGCCGCGCGGGATCCGTTGCTCGGCCTCGGTTCGCGGCGTCGCGCCGCACCAGGCGACACCCTGCTGCATCAGGGTGTGCCGGAAAATCACGTCATCCTGCTCCATGCAGGGATCACCAAAGTGACGGTGCTGACCAGCGGCGGGAGCGAGTCGCTGTTGGCCATCCGAGTGACGGGAGACCTGCTCGGTGAGATGTCCGCGCTGAACGACCGCCCTCGCTCGGCGACCGTGACGGCGTGCACGGCCACCACATACAGCGTCATCCCCCGGGCGCACTTCCAGACCTACCTGGTGAAGTGGCCGGAAGCGGCGCTCGCCCTGGCAGGCGTGGTCGCCGACCGGCTCCGTTGGGCCAACGAGTTCCGGGTGGAGTTCACCGCGTACCCGGCTAAGGTTCGAATTGCGCGGGTGCTGAAGAAAATCGCCTTGGCGTATGGGCGCCGCACCCGGGCCGGCATCGAAATCGGATTCGAACTCACCCAGCTGGAGCTTGCGAGCCTGTGCGGCACCGCCGAGGTGACGGTGCAGAAGACACTTCGCGATCTGCGCCATGCGGGGCTGATCATCACCGGGTACCGCAGCATCACGGTGGTGGATCTCGACGGCTTGCGGCACGCGGCCAGGCTTCCGCCGTCGGCCGAGGGCGTGACTCCTCACCGCCGGCCGGAGCGATGAAGAGTGCCTAGCGCGGGTGGCCTACAGCCAGCCGCGGGATTCGGCGATGCGGGCCGCTTCGGCTGACGTCCGTGCGCCGGTTTTGCCGATCGCCGACGAGAGGTGGTTGCGGACGGTGCCTTCCGACAGGTGCAACCGCTGGGCGATGTCACGCACCGTCGCGCCGGTGGCGGCGACGAGGAGGACTTCGCGTTCGCGTTGGGTCAGCGTGCTGGAGCCCGCGGCAAGCGATTCGGCGGCCAGGCCCGGGTCGACCACGCGCAGCCAGTAGCTGGGCGTCACCAGCTCGGTGAGGCCGGTGCGCTCCAGCACCTGCCCTACCCGCCTATGCCTGCCGTGCAGGGCCGCGATCTCACCGACCGTCTCCGCAACGGTCAGATGGTCGCGCAGCGCGCCCGCCTGCAGCATCGCGCCCACCACACCCTCCACCACCGCCTCCCTCGGACCCCGCCCGAACACGCTCACCTGCCCGGCGTCCGGCTTGATGAGACCCAGCACCAGATCGATCGCCGTCGACTTGCCCGCCCCGTTCGGCCCGAGCAGGGCCACCACCTCGCCCGGCGCGATCACCAGGTCGATCCCGTCGACCGCGCGCACGTCGCCGTAGCGCTTGGCCAACCCGGCGAGATGCACCGCATATGTCATGCGTCCCAACGTAGACGCGCGGCCGGGCGCGAGACCCGGCCGCGAATCACGACTCTCCCATGACAAAAGTAATGGGCGTCAGACGTTCGGCCTACAGGTCGGGTTGCAGTGGTTGAGCAGGAGGCTGTCGAGCTGGTAGGTGAACGTGCCCTGCCCGGTCGGCGTGGTCACGCGCAGCCGCACCGACGCCGCGCTGGCCGGAGCCGTGGCCTGGAACGACCGCTCCTCCCACGTCGACAGGAGCCCGATGCTGCCGCTGGAACTCGTCGAAAGCAGCGTGCCGCCGGAGTTGTACCACCCCAGCTGCAACTGCGCGTTCTTCGACGCCGCGTCCGACCGCAGCCGGACGAAGAACTTGTAGGTCTGCCCGGCCGTCACCGGCGGGCGCCGGGTCACGCTCACAAACGGCTGGGCCGTCCCGTTCACGTTGACCTGCAAAGCTTTCCGGCCGTCGTAGTAGCGCGTGGTGGTGAGCGCCATCGATGACCCCGTCCCGGAGAAGCTGAACCCGGTCAGCGTGGCCGCCTCGATGGTCCGCTCCTGCGCCGTCAGCAAGTCATTGCTGAACCCGACGTCGCAACACGCCGGCGTGGTAAGCGCCGGGTGCCGGGCGATGTTGGCCGTGGTGGTCGAGGGCGCCGGGTCGATGTAGAACGATGCCGTGGTCTCGCTCGGGTCGTAATAGGTGTTGAAGTCCTGGTCGAGCATCCAGTAGTCCCACCAGCCATACATGTTGTCGGCGAAGTAGGCCTGCCCGTTCTCTGCCGACCAGGCGTGCCCGGCCCCGAACACGTGCAGCAGCTCATGTCCCGCCACACCGCTGTCCCACAGCTCAACAACCGCCGAGCACCACATCCCACCCGTTGTCGGGCACTGGATGGCGTCCGACTCCGACTCGAAATCGGTGAACACGAGATAGTAGCGGTTGCTGTCGTCAAATCCCGCGCCGTGCAGATCGGCACGAACAGTTCCCGACGACGTGAAGGGATTAGACCCGGATTCAATCTTTTCCGGTACCACCAGAGCCCGCGCGTAGTCGGCATAAGTCCCGTTGTCGGCCCAGCGGCAGCTCAGATTGATGTGCTGGTCGTAGTTGGTCGACTCGTCCAGCATCCAGTCGATCCGGTCGACGATGCGCGCGATCTGCTCGACCGAGGCCTCGTAGTTGTTGGCGTCCCCATCGTGCCAGGCGTAGATCACCTGCACGGCCGGGATGCTGCCGGTCGGCGCGATCGGGTTGGCCACCGTGGCGCAACCCCTCTTCGGCGGCGTTGCCGGTTGCGCGTACGGCAGGAACGGCTCGGTCCCCGTGCGGTGATGGGCGTAGGCGGGCGGGGTCGTGGCGAAAACCGTTGCCGCCGTTGCGACCGCGACCATCGCCACCCACGTTCGACTCTGCATCATGCCTGTCGATCAAACCGGCCCCGCACGCGCGGCGACAAGCCCTTCGAACACTCCCGGACAAGCCCGAACATCAACGTAGGTAGACACGTAGGTATAGACATACCCACACCGATCATGCCATGGTCGCACCTATGACCATCGGCAGGTTCGTGGCCGGGGCAGCGCTGCTCGCCGTCACCATGGCGACCACCGGCTGCCTTGGCAAAGACTCCCCCACCGACAGCGGCCAAAACGCCGACGCCAAGGAGTTCTCGCTGACGATCGCGGCCAACTCGATCTCAGGCGGCAAGAACGCGGCGGGCGCCGACTGGATCGAAAAATATGTGATCCCCAAGTTCATCGAGGACCAGCGGGCCAAGGGCCGCACCGCGAAGGTGACGTTCCAGCCGTCCGGCGCGTCCGACGAGGACTACAAGAGCAAGATCGCACTCGACCTGCGCTCCGGTTCGGGCGCCGACATCTACTCCATCGACGGCATCTGGGTGGGCGAGTTCGCCGACGCCGGATACATCAAGCCGCTCGACGACGTGGTCGGCAAGGACAAGGTCGACGCCTGGGACGGCTGGAAGCAGATCCCGCCGTCGGTGCAGGGCAACATGTCCTACGAGGGCAAGCGTTTCGGCGTCCCGTCGGGCACCGACGGGCGCGTCATCTACTTCAACAAAAAGCTGTTCGCCGACGCGGGCCTGCCCACCACCTGGCAGCCCACCTCATGGGACGACATCATCTCGGCCGCGCAGACCATCAAGTCCAGGCTGCCCGGGGTGACGCCGATCCAGCTCAACGCCGGCACGGCCATGGGCGAGGCGACCACCATGCAGGGCGCGCTGCCGCTGCTGGTCGGCGCCGGGCAGGAGATCTGGTCCGGCGGCAAGTGGCAGGGCAACACCCAGGCCGTGCGCGACATGCTCGGGCTCTACGAGCGGGTCTACTCCGCCGGGCTGGGCGACAACGTGCTGCAGCAGGACGCGAAGGGCCGCGACAAGTCTTTCCAGGCGTTCGCCGAGGGCCGGATGGCCATCCTGCTTGAGGGGGACTACTTCTGGCGCGGCGTGGTCGAGCCGCAGAAGGGCATCGCGAAGATGGCCGACCGCAACGACAAGGTCGGGTACGCGAAAATCCCGGCGATCCGGCCCAGCGCGGGCATCCGCGGGCAGAGCTTCGTCTCGATGTCGGGCGGCGGCGGGCACGTGCTCAACCCGGCCTCGAAGTTCAAGCAGCAGGCCTGGGAGCTGCTGCAATTCATGAACGGCAAGGACGCGACCGTCGCGCAGCTCGCTGGGGCGGCCCGGATCACGCAGCGGCAGGACGTCAACAACGAGGTGCTCGCCGGCGACCCGATGCTGTCGTTCGTGGCCAAGGAGGTGCTGCCGCTGACCGCCTACCGGCCCGGATTCGCCGTGTACCCGCGCGTCTCGCAGGCCCTGCAACAGGCCACCTTGGACGTCGTGGGCGGCACGAAGACGGCCGACGCGGCGGCGGCATACGCCAAGGCCGTGGAGACCATCGTCGGGGCGGACAAAGTTGCCAATTGACCGACTCAGGGCGGCGGCGTTCGTCGCGCCGGCGCTGTTCATGATTGGGGTGTTCCTGGTCTTCCCCGGCCTGTGGACCCTCTACATCGGAGCGACGAACTTCCGGCTCACAGGCGTCTCGGCCCGCGAGCCGGACTTCGTCGGGCTGGACAACTTCGAGCGGGCGCTGACCGACCAGACGTTCTACCACTCGCTGTGGCTCACGCTCATCTTCGTGTTCGGGTCCGCGGTCGTCGGGCAGAACGGGCTCGGGTTCACGCTCGCATGGGCGCTGCGCGACGCGCGCAAATGGATCCGGCGGACGCTTGAGGCGCTCGTGCTGCTGGCGTGGATCCTGCCCAGCTCGGTGGTCGCGTTCCTGTGGATCGCGATGCTCGACCGCGACGGCGGCACGATCAACGCGCTGCTCGGTACCGTGCCGGGGATCGCGTGGACGGTGGAATACCCGTTGTTGTCCATCATCGTGTTCAACATTTGGCGCGGCACGGCGTTCTCGATGATGCTGTATTCCGCCGCGCTGTCGTCGATTCCACCGTCGCATTTGGAGACCGCACGGCTGGCCGGGTCGAGCGGCACGCAGACGCTGCGCGATGTGGTCTTCCCGCACATCAAACGGCACGCGCTGACCAACACGCTGCTCATCACCCTCTGGACGTTCAACGACTTCACGCCGTTTCTCATCACCGCGAGCGACTACGACGCCGAAATCATCGCCACGTTCATCTACAACAAGGCCATCGTGGGCGGCGAGATGGGCTACTCGGGGGCGATCAGTCTGCTGGTCTTGTTGATGAACCTGTTGCTGGCGCTGGTCTATCTGCGCGTCGCCCGGCGGAGGCTCGCATGATGCTTGTGGTCAAGCGCATCCTGACGTATGTGGTGATGGGTGTGGGCACGGCGTTCTTCGCGCTGCCGGTGCTGTGGCTGCTGTCCGCGCCGCTGGACGACACGCCCACCTATGCGGTCCGGCCGCCGCGCACGTTCAGTTTGGACAATTTCGCGTCCATCATGGACAACCGCTATGCCGTGGCATCACTGGTGAATTCCACCATCCTGTCGCTGGGCACGATGGTGCTCGTGGTGAGCGCGGCAGCCCTTGCGGCGTATGCGCTTTCCCGGGCGCGTGTGCCGGGGCGCGACGCGCTCATCTATCTGCTCCTCCTGCTGTCGTCGGTCGTCACCGGTACCGCGGCAATGGTTCCGATTTTTCTCCTCATCTTTCAGCTGGGGCTCATCGACTCACACTTCGGCGTGATTCTGGTGCTGACCGGCGGGCTGCTCCCGGCGGCGATCTTCCTGCTGAAGGACTTCATCGACACGATCCCACCGTCCTTTGAGGAGTCGGCACGGGTGTTCGGCGCGAGTCCGCTGCAGATTCTGCGCCAGATCGTGGTGCCGGTGGCGCGGCCGGGCCTGGCGACCATCGCGGTGTGGACCGTGGTGCAGGTGTGGGGAAGCTTCCTGACACCGTTCATCCTGCTGCGCGACCCCGACAAGCAGCCCGCGGCGGTGCTCGTGCGCACGTTCTACACCGAGGGCGGATCACCCAACCTCGGGCTGATCGCGGCGTTCTCGCTGCTCTACTCGATTCCGGTGGTGCTGATGTATCTGCTCGCGTGGAGCCGCTACGGCTTCCGGTTCCACGGTGGGATAAAGACTTGAGGTATCAAGTTCTGGTGACGCCTGCGACACCCGTGGGCGCCGGTTTCTCAGACGACGTTCGCCGTCTGAAGGGCAGGCCCTGCGCTGAGCAGCGCGCCATCCAGGCCCGGCTTCTGTGCCACATTCCTTCCCGGTCGCTCGGCCGAACCGGCAGCCGATCTTGTCGGGTTCGCTCTGTGCGCCTTTGGACCAGACCACTGCAGCATATCGAAACTCAGGAGGGAGGACGCGTGGAGTTGCTTGTGTCACAAGACAAGCAAGCCACGCGACGCTGATGGCCGGGATCGAGATTTCCGCACTGACCAAGGAGTTTCCCGGTGGCGTGCAGGCGCTCAACGGGCTGGACCTGTCCATTGCCGACGGTGAGTTCTTCGCGCTGCTCGGGCCGAGCGGGTGCGGCAAGACGACGCTGTTGCGCACCATCGCCGGGTTGGAAACGCCGACAAGCGGATCGGTGCGCATCGGCGACCGCGACGTCACACGGCTGCCGCCCGGAGCACGCAACGTCGCGATGGTTTTCCAGGATTACGCACTGTTCCCCCACATGACCATCGAGGACAATATCGCGTACCCGCTGAAAATCCGCCGCCAGGCCAGGGAGACTCGCCTCAAGCACGCACACGACGTCGGCTCGCAGTTGGGATTGGACGGTCTGATGCGGCGCCGCCCGGCCGAGCTGAGCGGCGGGCAGCAGCAGCGGGTCGCGCTGGCGCGGGCGGTGGCGTGCCATCCGTCGGCGTTCCTGTTCGACGAACCGTTGTCCAATCTGGACGCCCGGCTGCGCCTGGAGGCGCGCACGTTCTTGAAGCGGCTGCAGCGCCAGCTCGGCGTGACGACCGTGTTCGTGACGCACGACCAGGCCGAGGCGCTCGCGCTGGCCGACCGGATCGCCGTGATGGAGGCCGGGCGCATCCGGCAGATCGGCACGCCACGCGAGGTGTTCGGGCGTCCGGCCAACACGTTCGTGGCCGGCTTCATCGGCTCGACTCCGATGAACCTGCTGCCCGGCGTCGTGCGGGACGGAGCGGTGCTCGTTGCCGCGCAACAGCTTTCCGTGCTCGACGTGCCCGACGGGGAGGTGGTGGTCGGGGTCCGGCCCGAATACGTGGCCGTCACCGAGAACGGGCCTCTGGCTGGCGCGGTGGCCACCGTGGAGAATCTGGGCACGTCCTCGCTCGTGACCGTGGACGTGGACGGCCTGTCGATCGGGGCGGTCGTGCCCGAGGACCGCGAGGTCGAGCCGGGCACGCGCGTCGCACTCAACCCGACCCGCGTGCTGGTGTACCGCGACGGGGAGCTGGTCTCGTGAGGCATCTGTGGCGTCCCGATGATCGCGCGTCCAGTCGCTACCACTACGTGCCCATCCCCGGGTCGGAGTTCCGCGTTGAGCTCGACTACGACCGGTCGGCAGGCGTCATCGACCTCGGCCTGTTCGACGCGGCGGGCCGGTTCCACGGCTACTCGGGCGGGGCGCGCGACTCGTTCACCGTGACTTCCGATTGGGCGACGCCGGGCTACCTGCCGGGGCCGGTTGACGGGGCCGTGCTTTTCCTCGGGCTGCACCGGATTCCGCCATCGGGCCTGCTCTGTTCGCTGTCGGTCGGTGCACCTGTCGTCGAGCCGACGCCACCGGCCCCGCCCGTCCCACCGAGACCGCCGCGCCGGGCGGATGTGCCCGAGGGTTGGCATGTGGGCGACCTGCACGCCCACACGGTCCACTCCGACGGCGTGCTGACCGTCGATGAGCTCGCGGCGCTGGCCGTCTCGGCGGGGCTCGATTTCCTTGCGGTCACCGACCACAACACCGTGTCGCACCACGCGCTTCTCGGGCCGGCTTCTCGGCGCTACGGCGTCACCCTGATCCCCGGTCAGGAGGTGACCACGGATCTGGGCCATGCCAACGCCTTCGGCGACATCGGCTGGGTGGACTTCCGCCGGCCACCCGACATGTGGGCGCCCACCGGCCTGCTGTCCATCAACCATCCGCTCGCCGCCGACTACGCCTGGCGGCACCCGTTGCGGACCAGGCCTGCGCTGGCCGAGATCTGGCACTCCGGCTGGTGGGACCGCACGTGGTCGGCCCCATTGGCGTGGCTGCTCGCGTGGTCGCGCGACACCGTCCCGATTGGAGGGTCCGACTTCCACCGCCCGTCCGACGATCGGCTCGGACACCCGACGACGTGGGTGCGCGCCGAATCGCCGTCCGGCCCCGACATCCTGGCCGGGCTCGAGGCGGGCCGCACGGCCATCAGCGAGTCCCCCGACGGCCCGCTCCTGCTGCGCTCCGATGATGGCCTGCTCGCGCTGGGCGCCGACGGACTCCTGCTCACCGACTTCACCGGACAGCGCAGGCCCGTGCGGGGCGACCGCTTCGAGGCGCGGGCGCCGGATGGTGTCGCCTGGCTCGAAGACCACCGCACACAGGTCATGGCGATCGGTTAGTCCCGCGATCGGAATATTCCGGGAACCAGCCAGCCATCCGGTGACGCTGTGGATGCGGTTCGTGTTCGCCTTCGTGCGCGGGTTGGCCCCGATCGGCATGGCCTGCTCGCCCTGTCGCTGCTCATCACCGCATTACCTGTACCGTCGCGATCTCCCACGCGCGCAGTCGCATCGTGAGGCCGGGCAGCGGTTCGCCGGGCCGGCCGAGCAGGTCGGCCCGGCGGGCCGCGGTGACGCCGCCGAGCCGCGCGGTCGTTGGCTCATCGGTCATCGCGACCACGCGCAGCTCCAGCCAATCGGCATCGCGCCGGCGCAGGCTGGTGAGCACAACCCCGTCGCCCGCAACAGAAACGCCGGCCGCCGCGCTGAGCGTGCCACCGGCCGCCAGCCCGCGCTCGGACACCAACGGGCACCGGAACACCTCCGCCCACCGGGCCACGCCCGCCTCGGCCCACGAACCGGCGTGGGGCAGGATCGCGAGCCGCGTGCGGATCTGCGCGTCGATCAGCTGGGCCTGCGGGGTGGCGATCACCGGGCCGGCCGGCTCGGCGCGCAGCGGGTGCTCCGCCCGGCTGATGAATCCCGTGGCGCGCAACAGGGTCAGCGCCAGCTCGCCGTCGGCCAGCTCGTATTCGGTCACCTGATCGAGCAGCACGGCCGCCCCGCCGGCGTCCACAAAGGAGTATGCGGGGAAGGTCGGCAGCGGCATCTCGCCGTGCCCGCCCTCGCTGGTGAGCCCGCGCTGCACGACCGCGAACTGGCCCTCAGCGTGCGACACCGGGGCCGGGCGGGCCAGCGGCACGTGCAAGCGCAACCGATGGTCGGGCTGCCGGTTGGTGTACGACACTTCGAGCCGGACGAACGGTTCCCCGGCACGCAGCTCGACCCGCATGTCGACGGCGCCGCGCACCGTCAACGCCTGCACCAACGGCCCGGACTCCACCACGTCTATCGAGACCTCACCGGTCAACGGCTTCGCGGGCCCTGGCGCGCAGTTATACAGATCGCCGAGATCCTCCTGGTCCACGATCCGGCCCACGCCGCGCAGCACCGTGCCGTCCACAGCCCACAGTGTGAGCGTCCCGTCCGGCACAACCTCCACCGACAGCAGCCCGTTGTCGAGCCGTTGCCCCGCAGATTCCACGACGGTGAGCGGCACGGCCCGCACCGACGTGTAGCCCAGCGGCGGCACGGTCAACTGCGCATACACCGTGCGCACCGGCTCCTCCAGCACGCGCATGGTCCAGTCCCCGCCGGTCACGTGCGGCGCCAGGTCGGGTGTGAGGCCGCCGCCGATCCGGCCCACCGTCACGGTCAGCTCCCGCTCCCCCGTAATCTGGACACTTTGGACGGTACGGCCGAGGAACTCCAGCCCCAGGGTGCCTTTGCGCAATCCGGCCGCGATCCACCCCGCCGGCCGCGCCGTCTCATACAGCGGGCCTGTGTTGCGCCCCACCTCCTGCGCCGGGACCACGGAGCCGTCGGGCAGCTGGAGCGCGACCGGCCCGTCCACCGACGCCGCGACCTCAAGCGCCACAACCGATGTGCGCTCCCACGGTGACGGATTGAACACCAGCGTGGCCTGCGCCGGGACCAGACCGGCGAGCCCGGCCAGCGCCCGGTCGCGCACGCCCCGCCCGATCTGCTCGGCCTCGGCAATGCGCGCCTCCACCTGCACGGCCGTCTCGTCGACCCCGCATCCGGTCACGGAGTCGTGGCACGAGCTCTGCACGAGCCGCTGCCACGCCAGCTCAAGCAACCGCTCGGGCCACAGCGAAGCCGGGCTCCACAGCGCGGCAAGCGGTTCGGCGTAGCGCTCGACCATCCGCTCGGCCGCACCGAGCGCGCGCTTGAGGTGTGGCCGGTTGGAGATGACCCCCGGCAGGATGTTGGCCCGCGCGTGGCTGCGCATCTCGCCCCGCCACACCGGCAGAGCCTCCACATCGGACGGATCGAACAGAGCAAGATATTGCGCTAGCGTGGACAGCCGCACCCGGCCGCCCAGCCGCGCCACGGCCTGCTTCAGCGTGGGAAGCGGCGCGGAGTGGTCGGTGCCATACATGGCGAGCACAGGATCGTCGCCGAACCACGGCCGTGCCCACTCCAGGTGCCCGCCCAGGTCTCCCCGCTCCAGCAGTTCGGCCGCGTTGCCGTAGCCGCCCGGCAGATACTCGGTGCGCAGCGCCGTGCCGTCCGGCGCCGCCCACACGAACGCGTGCCGGTCGATCCGCGCCGGCACGCCCCGCCACACGCACGCCATCGGGATCCCCACGCCCGCAAGGATCTGCGGCATCTGCGCGCAGTGGCCGAACATGTCGGGCAGGTAGCCCACCGGCATGGCCCCACCGAACGAAGCCGCCCGGCGCAGGCCCCACTCCAGGTTGCGCACAATGTTTTCGCCCGAGCACAGGAACTCGTCGAGCAGGATCGCCCACGGCCCGATCGCGAACTGTCCACTCGCGACCAGCGAGGCGATCCGGTCGCGTGCGTCGGGCCGGACCTCCAGATAGTCGTCGACGACCGCGAGCTGCCCGTCGAGCGTGAAGTGGAACGACGGATCGCCCTCCGCTCGGGCGATCACGTCGTCTATCAGGTCTACGAGGCGCAGCCGGAAGCGCTGAAACGGTTCGTACCACTCGCGGTCCCAGTGGGTGTGCGGGACCAACCAGACGTTCATCGATAGATCCTATGAGGGCGGAGCGCGCACGGCCAGCCCAACCGCGGCGCCCCCGCCCGGTTGTGCTCAGCCGCACCCGCGACGCGGCGGCTCGGAAATCAGGCTCGGCCCACGCGGTCGGCACGAGCGGAGCATCCAGGACACATCGGGCAATGTCAACGCGCCCTGTGCCCTCACCGCCGCCATACAGCGCCTGGTTGGCGCATCGGCTGTTCGGTGGATAGTGTCGGCGTAATGCGGATCGGTCTCGCGTTCACGATGGCAGTGGCGGCACTGCTCACGCTCGCTGCCTGCACGCAGGCCACTCCGCCGATCACGATCGGTGACGGGCGTCTGACCAATCAGTGGCCGGCGCTGCCCGAGCCGGTCAGCTGGCGGCCCGCCGCGGGCACCTGCCACCAGTCGTTCCTGGCCAATCTGCACCGCACCGCATACGAGCCGGTCGACTGCGCGGCCCAGCACCAATACGAGACCGTGCACGTCGGCGACTTCGTACCCGAGGTGAAGGAGCCGGCGCACCAGCAGGCGTGGGCCGACTGCGATGCCAAGACGGCGGCGTTCCTCGGCGGGCAGTGGCGCGACCGCCAGATCTGGATCGGTGTGTCCCTGCCATCGCCCGAAGCCTGGAGCGGCGGCGCCCGGTGGTATGCGTGCCAGGCGGGAGCCGCGTCCTGGGTCGGCCACCCGAAGATCACATTTGTCGGGAGCATCCGGCAGGGCTTCGACAGCCTGCCCAACCTCAGGTGGGGCTGCGGCCAGCAGCCCGAGCACGGCGAATATCAGCCGCTGGAGTGCGACCAGCCGCACAACTCCGAGTTCGCCGGGACGTTCCCGCTCGACGTGCCGTTCGCCGAGGTGGAGGCGAAATACGCCGACAACGACCCGCTGTTCCACCAGGGCTGCCTGAAGGTGATCGCGAAGTTCATCGGGGTGCGCGACGAGCAGGCGCTGGCCTCCCGCACGGGCAGCTCCTATTGGCTGCCCGACGAGAGTGACTGGACCGCGGGCGACCGCAGCGTCCGTTGCCACCTGTGGACCGGCTCACGGCAGGTCACGCGCTCGCTGGAGGGCGCAGGCGCTGCCGCCCTGCCCACCCGATAAAGCGCCGCTGTGGACCGGCTCACGGCAGCCGTCGCGTTCCCTTGAGGGCACGGGGCGGCTGCCGTAGGGCTGTTAGCCGACCGCATACATCGCGCCGCCCGCGATGCGCACAAACGAGTTGGGACCCGGCGCGTTGAGGACCTTCGTGCCGATGTTCGCGGTGGCGACCCGGCCGACGATCGTGCACTCGGCGGGACTGCCCATAAAGGACACTCCGCGCAGCTGCGAAGCGTAGCGCCCGTTTGCGCGGCACAGGACCTGGAAGCCGTCGAGCGACACGCCCGTGCTGCTGCGCAGGATGATGCCGTCGTCGCGGCAGGTGTCGGCGGTCAGCGCGGCGGCGACGCACGGGGTACCGCTGATGTCAAAGCCGACGACAGAATCCTGGACCTCAAGACAGCTGAACGTGCCGCGGCTGCCGGCCAGGCGCATGCCCGCGATATTGCAGTAGTATGCCTTGGAGTTGGTGACTTTGTTGTTGCCGGACGCCACGTTGATGCCGTAGCCGTCGCAGCCTCCAATGTGGACGCGATCGATGTGCGAGTCGGGCGTGCCGCCCAGCACGATCCCGTCGCCCGAACAGTCGCGCACCTGGCAGGTGTGCAAGAGCGTCCCGCGCATGTCGGTCTCGGCGTAGAGCCCGTTGCGCCCGGCCCCGTCGACGCCCGGCGTGCGGAACCCGCGCACGAACAGGTCATAGGCGTAGCAGTCCGGGTCGGGTGACGTGTACGGATAACCGGACGGATTGGACGCCCCGTCGTTGGAATAGACCAGGCCGTCGCACGTGCCGCCCGCCGTGCCGCCGCCTTCGAGGGTGAAGCCGTGCAGGCCGCAGCCGTGTGTGTTGGTGTCGAACAGCTTCACCAGCCCGACCCGCGCACCGGCCCCGCTGACCGCCGTCAGCCCGACCGCGCGCAGCACGGAGGCGAACATGCCGGCCCCGGCAACGTCCACACCGGACTGCAGCAAAATCGAGCCCGAGCAATAGTATTGCCCGCCGGACAGCTCGACCGCGTTGAGCGCCCGCTCGGAACTGCCCGCCACAGGGCCGGTCGCGGCCTCGGCGATGGCCGCGTTGATGGTGTTCTGGTCGTTCGTGCCGGTGCACACATAGTTGGCCTCGGCCTTGATGTAGGCCGGCGCGTCTTTGGCGGCGACCGTGATGCGCAGCGGACGCGACCCCACGCCCGGCCCCGCCTGCGCGGCTCCCGCTCCCGTCGCCACCCCCGCCGCGGCGCCCACGAGCGCCGCACCGACCAGCCTTCGATTGATCGTCATGGCTGGAAAGTATCGACCGATTCGCATGCCCCAGCAAGCGGGAGATCAGAACAGCTGCTCTCGCTCGGCCTTCACCCCGTCGGACGGCTGCCCCACCAGGTCTCCGCCGAGCTCGATGAACAGCAGCCCCAACCACATCAAGCCCTTGCCAACGATCTCGAACACCGCGGTGAACCCGCCGGCCAGGTCCTCCACTATGTCCATGCCGTTGAGGTAAGCGGTGGCGGAGACCGCTTTGAGAGCCTCCCATGTCATCGCGGCCCGGCCGAACGAGCCTCGGCCGAACCTGATGGCGGCCACGAGCACCACAAGCACCGCGACGGCACCCCCGATCCAGGACAGGACCGTGGCGATCAGCTCGCACAGGGCCGCGATGGCGATGAGCACCAGCGCCGAGAGCACGAGCAGGGCCGCGACGATGAACAGGATGACGGCCGCGATCCACTTCAGCACGGTCAGCACGGTGTCCCAGGCCTCCCGAGCGGCCTCGGCCGCCTCCCCTTGCCACGCCTGGCTTTCACGGGCCTGCGAAAGCTCGTCGTGCGCAGCCTGCAACTGCCCTGCGAGTGCCGAGTATTCGTCGATCTGCGCCCGGATCGCCTCCACATCGGCGTCGGCGTGCCGAAGCGGTTCGAGCAGATCGGGCAGCCGCTCCCCGAAGAGGCCCTCCAGCAGCCGCACGTCCGACAGGTCGAATTGGTACCGGTCAAGCAGTCTGCTCACGGGCAGCCTCATTTCGTTGCGCGGCATGGGCGTCGGACACCTCGTAGCCGGTGGCCGCCTGCGTCAGGCCATCGCCGAGGCGGCTCGCGGCAAGCGCCACCCGGCCGATACCGGTGGCGATCGCCGCCCGTGCCTCGTCCCACCGAGCGGCGGTCTGCTGGGCCTGGGCGATAGCGGGAAAGTGCTGGCGCACCGGGCTTTGGGCCAGCGCGGCCGCATACCGGGCCAGCGAGTCCAGGCTGGCGGCCAGCGCCGCCACGTCACGCGCGCTCTGCCGTACCTCGCTCGGGTCGACGTCAAATTCGGCCATCTTGTTCCACTCCCGTCGGAAAGCGGCCCTCGGACGCTTCGCGGATCGCGCGCGCCAGCTCGGCCCGCGATTGGTCGAGCACATCGAGCGGCACGTCGAGCGCGAACGCGTGGGGGCGTACGAGCCGGTGCAGATAGTTGACCCAATCGGGCCGATCCGCGTCCGGCGCCGGTGACGCGTCCGGACCACCGACCCAGAGCCGGCTCCGGGCGAGCACGACGAAGCGGATCTGTTCCCACGGAAGCGATCGCGGGGACGGAGCCGACCATCGGATGCCATCACCGTCGATGCGCACGGTGAGCCCGAGCAGCAGCATTTCGGCCTGCTCGGCCCGCTCCCAGCCGACAAGGGCCAGGATCTGACCGGCGCAGACGGCCACCATCACTGACGGCATGACCTCACGCGCAAGGGACCCCGCATATGGCGAGCCGGCAATGACCAGGACCACCCACGAGATGGCACAGGCGCCTAAGCCCAGACCGCAGGCACCGGAGATGCTCCGACCCACGCGCTTGAGCACCCTGCCGGTCTTGAGGCGCGCCGATGCGCCTTCGGAACTTGCTCCCACCGTCATGCCATCCACCGGGCACTCCGATCAATGTGCATTAATCGATATACTAGAGGGGCCGCCGTGATTCATGGAGAGGTGGTTTTCCCGTGCCCGGAGGACCCGGTCAGGATAGCAACTTAGTCCACATAGCCACAACTGCCACCGGGCTGCCGGCGAGCCTCGTCATCCGGCCGGAGGCGATGCGCCTGACCCCGCAACGGCTGGCCGAGGTCATCCTGAGCGCGCTGCGCGGCGCGCACGAGACCGCCGTCCAGGAACTGCTCGCGCGCTTCGACGACGCGCGGATCGACCCGCACACGCCCAGCATCAGACAGGCACGCGAGACGGCGGCGCAGATCCAGGCAGACGTGCGGCGGCAAACCGAACAGGTTCGTGCCGAATTGGACGCGCTGCGCAGCAGGCTCCCCGAAGGCTGAGCGTCACGTGCCCAGCAGGCCCCGGCGGGCCGCGATCACGCCCGCCTGGAACCGGTTGGCCGCGCCGAGCAGCTCGTTGAGCCGGCTCATGCGGCGGCGCATGGTGCGCAGCGACCAGCCGAGCTGCCGGGCGATGGCCTCGTCTTTGAGCCCGGACACGAGCAGGGTCAACAGCATCCGGTCGTCCTCGGAAAGCGCGTCATGCTCGGGCGCCTCCAACGGGATGGCTGCCTGCCAGCACATCTCCCAGTAGTCGAGCAGCCCGTCCAGCAGTGCCGACGGCCGGATCACCACCGCACGCACGTCGGAAAAGTCCAAAGACAGCGGCATCAACGCGATCCGGCGGTCGGCGATGGCCAGCTTGATGCGCAGGCCTGGCAGCACGCGCGCCTGCTCGCCCTGCCGCACGAGCCCACGGATGTCGCCGAGCACGCCGGGCCACTCCAGCGCCTCCGGCGCATACACGGCCCGATAGGACACGCCCCGCGCCAGCAATTGTGACTCCACCGGGTTGGACGTGGTGAGCGCATACGGCGGGCGGTCCAAAGTGGTCACTTCCTCGCGCGCCTCCTGCTGCAGGCGCACGAACCAGCGGCCGAGCGCCGCGCTGCCGTGCAGCACCTCGACCTGGTCGGTGCCGCCGGTCTGCGCGGCCGCGAACAGCTCCGACAGCGGGCCGGCCGCCGCGCGGGCCCGGTCGAGCTCGGCGGCGCGGGC
>NZ_QJUG01000102.1 GCF_003426775.1 Allorhizocola rhizosphaerae
CTGTGCCGGGCCGCCTCGATCGATTCGCCGGACAGCCCCGCCAGCGGCTCGCCGCGCCACAGCGCAAGCGCCGCCGCGACCTCACCGGCAGCCGCGACCCGCTCGCCGCGCTCGCCGTGCTGCGCGGCCGCGGCCAGGTGGCGGTCGAAGAACGTGATGTCGAGCTGATCCGGGTCGACGCGCAGCAGATAACCGGCGTCGGTGGAGACCAGCGCCCGCCCCAGGTCCAGCAAGGAACGCAGCCGGCTGACGTAGGTCTGGACCACGTGCGTGACGCTCGGCGGTGGCTGCATGCCCCACACCGTCCGGACAATCCGGTCGACGGCGACCGGACGATTCGGCTCCAGCAGGAGCATCGCCAGCACCGTCTGCTGCTTGACGCCGCCCAGTCCAATCTCGACATCGCCACGCCGGGCACGCAACGGCCCGAGAAGTTCATAGCGCAGCGCGTTCCCCACTCCGCGACCCTAACCAAGAGCAGGCCGTATAGCGAGTTGCAAGAAAAGTTCGCGCGGCTGCTCGTACCCTACGCGCGTGGAAATCCCTACCTTCGTATATTTTGTCGTACCGATCGCGATCCTCCTGTTCGTCGTGCAGATCGTGCTCAAGGCGCGGTCCACGGCCCGCAGCGCACGCGGCATCGTGCGATCGTTGCGCAACACCATCGCTGTGGCCCGCAGCGAGCCGACCACCGGTGAGCTCGCCGCCGCGCTCGCCGTCGGCGCGCACATGTCGCTCAACCACGGCGTCTCGTGGAACGCGCTCAGAGACGACGCCAACAGCCAGCAGAAGATCCACGAGAACCTCAAGGAGCAGTGGGGGGTCAGCACGCCGAACGAGCTGCGGGAGACCATGGAGGAACTGCTCGACGACGAGACGGGCGACTCGGTGGCCGATTTCGTGCTCGATGTGCGGGTTCAGCTCGTCAGCCAGCTGCACGCCCACCCGGACGTGGAGCTTTGGCGGCAGGCGGTCACCGAGAGCGCCCGCGCTCAGGGGGTACCCGAGACGGTGATCGACAACATGACGGGCACCATCTCGCGGGTTGTCCGCTACGAGGAGCGGTTCCGGGCAGACGGGCTCCTTCGCGACGGCGGGTTCGTCAGCAGCCTGCTGGCATACGACTGGGGCCGGGCCGTCAACATGGCCCGCTGGGGGTACAAGCTGCGGATGATCGGGGAGGAGCAGGCGCGCGAATATGTGCTGCGCGCCGGGAAGCAGGCCTTCGGCCGGTACACCTCGTGGGCCGACCTGTCCGCCGGATACAGCCTCGGGCGGGTGCTCCGCTTCGACAACGACGAGTTCGACGTCTGGTACAACACCGTGCTCGAACCGCACCAGGTCCTGCTCACCGATCCGGCCAGCCCATGGCTCACGCTGCCTTGGCCGACTCGGCGGTGACGACGCGCCACGCGGTGCTGCTGGCCGTTGTCGGGCTGATCCTGCTGGCGGCAGCACTGCGGGCGGTGTACAAGCGGTGGCGGGACCGGCCGTTGCCACCCGCGGAGGTTGCGTGTTACACCGGCGAAGCACCGCTGCCCATCACCGATTACACGTGCGCACTGGCGGTCGGGGCGTTGGCCACGCTGCGGGCGGGCGACGTCTTGGATGCCGTCGGTTGCAAGCGTTCCCGCCGCGCGATCAAGCGCGAACTGCGGGTGGCGGCCGCGCCTTACCGCCATTCGGTGCTGGGCGAGGAGGCCATGTCCACGGCGATCGGCCGGTGCGTCAACGACCTTCTCGGACCGGGTGCGGAAACCGTCGGTAGCCACTTCGCGGCGATCGAGGAGGTCATCCGGCACCGTGATCGCGGCGGCCCCGCGCTGTGGCACCACTCCATCGACGAATGGGCGGGCCGGGCTCGCATGCCGCTGGCGGCCGTGGCCAACCTGCACCGCACGGCCGAGCAGGTGGCTCGGGCCGAGGAAGACTTGCGCCGCATCGGAATCCTCAGGGCCGGCGAAGTCGTGCCGACACTCCTGGCGGTCCACTGGGGACAGGGAGTCCACCTGGCCCGAGGGGCGATCCGGGTCGGCTGGCTGGACCGCGCCAAGGGACTCAATTACCTGCGCAGGGCCGGCGAGCTGGCCCACCGGCGGTACCCGTCGTCGCGCACTCTGCTGGCAGCCCAGCTCCTGCCCGCTTTCGTCAGCGGTGACGCGGACACGATCCGGTGGGCCGAGACCGCCGCACCGCCGCTTCTGATGGACCCGCGAAGCCCGCTCGTCGCGTACGAGCTCGCGAAGCACCGGTGAGGTAACCACATCAGCCCGGCGTCACGAAGTCGTTCGTGGAGACCGTGGTGCTGCAGCTGGTCGGCGAACGTCGGCTCTCGCTCGACGATGTGCTGGCTCGCTGGGCACCAGGGCCAGTGCCAAACGCAGACCGCATCACGGTCCGGAATCTGTTGCAGCACACCAGTGGTGTCCTCAATTACACCGACCGGCTCTTGGAACTCTATCCGACCATCGACGATCTACTTCGGATCCGGTACCGCAGCCGGCGTTGTGGAGGACCGCCTCGTCCTGCGCGCTGCCCTGGAGCGGATGCCGTCCCGGCAGGCGACTGGCGACCCGGTCGAACTCGCCGTACCGGAAGACACCCCGATCGCCCAAGCCAACGACATCGACTAGGACGGGACGGTGGTCGGCCACATCGCCAGCGGTCGCAACCGGATTGGTTATGTGTGGTATCCGGACGGGACGTCACGGGCGCTTCCGACACCCGTTGTCGATGGCGAGCCTGCGATCGACTTCGACGCGCGGCGAGCCCGCAACGGGTGGGTCACCGGCTTCGTGATGCCGGCAAAGGGAAGCTTCGTCGGCGTGCGCTGGGATCTCGTCACCGGTGAGGTCATGGTCTTGGACCAGGTTGGCTGGAGCCACGGCGTGAGCGCAGACGGCTGGATCGTTGGCATGGATCGGCAGGACGATGCCGTGCTGACCGACGGAATGCGCATCCTCAAGCTGCAGACGAAAGAGTGCCTTCGCGCCGCACGGCCCGCCAAGGGGTGCGCCTTGGTGGGCCGTGCCCTTCCCGTGCCGACCCTTTAGGCCCTGGGAGAGTGAGGGCAAGGGTCACGGGAGGTCGGTTTGACGGCCGGGCATGTGTTGTGCCATCTCGTCGGTGATGGCAATCGCCAACACCTCACCCACGCGAGTCGTCAAGCCTTGCATCGTCTCCATGAGCGTCGCCAGCTGTTGCTGCAAGGCATCCTGACCCTGCGCCAAGGCCGCCTGGTTCTGCTCCAGCTTGGACAGCGTGCGCCCCATTCCCGACTGCCCGACCCCGAAGCCGAGCAGGCGCGAATCAAACCCGGCGATCTGCGTGTCGAACTTGCTGGACGTCATGACAAAGATGCGCGCCAGACTGACCAGCCGCTTGTCCACCGCCTCGAAACGCTTCTCGGTCCAGGCAGCGTGCACCGCGAGGGTCTCGTTCACGTCGCACACGGCTTTGGCAATGGTTGCCAGGGCAGGGTCCGCGCCGGTGAGCACCTCGCCGATGGCCTGGTCGACCCGCTCCACTCTGCGCTTGACCTCATGCTCGCTCACTTCTCCACTTATCCTTTCCTCCCAAGAGTTTCAACAGGTTCCGCACAGCCACACCCTCACGTGGCCCGGTGCGGCTTTCATGCGACCGTGGGAGCCAAAGGGTTAGGCTGCATCCGTACCAGACTCGGACGGCTCGTCCTCACTGCCCACGTTTTCAGCGGAGTCGCGGACGCGTAGTAGTCCTTACGCTGCATTCTTTTCACCTCCCTGCAACAACTCCAGCCCCATAAACAGGCCATCGGTCTGACGATCGATCGGGATGCGCAGCACAGCCACCACCCCCGGCAGATCATCTGTTCCATCTCTTGCTGTTCTTCCCATGACGAGAACACGGCACCTTGACGCACCGTACGCGTCCCTGGACCAACACAGGAGGGCCACGCAAGCCGAAACGCCTGCGCTGGCAGGGGAGCCCCAAGCGGCATCCCCCGCCAGCGCCTCCAGACACAAGCATCTGCGAAGATGGACCATCGTTGAAGGTCTTAGTCGTCTACGGCCGTCTACCAGGGGTGATCAGTGTCTACCTTCGGCGCGACCATGAAGGCCCTCCGGATGTCGGCAGGGATCAGCCTCTATGACTTGTCGCGCCGGACGCATTGGAGTAAGGCGGCACTTGGGCATGCGGAAACCGGCAAACGGACACCGTCGCGGGAACTCGCGGAAGCGGTTGACAACGCGTTAGCGGCGAACGGGCTCCTGATCGCGCTCGCCGCCACTGCACGCGGTCAAGGTCGTAATGTTGATGACATGAGACGACGGGCGCTTCTGCCGCCAGCATTTCGGCGGGCGTTTCCATCGCTGCCCCGAGACGCGAATCCACCGGGCGGGCCAACAGCTCCGATGCTGAACGCCTACTACAGCGCACGGCGGAGCTGCGCCAGTTGGACGACTCGCTCGGTGGGGCCGAAACATTTGCCCTTTACCTATCCGAGATGGAGACAACGCAGGAAACACTACGTCGGACATCGCACAATGCGGCCACACGCAAGGCACTCCGCGCAGTGCTCGCCGAACAAGCCCAACTGGCAGGCTGGGCCGCATTCGACGCCGGATGGTACGACCGCTCTATTTCCCTCTATGCCACCAGCCGTGCCGCTGCAACCGGAGCAGGCGATGACAGCCTCAACGCTAACGCGTTGGCCCTTGAGGCGTATCAGTACGCCTTTAGCGGCCAGCCCGACGTTGAGCTGGCCAGGGCATCATGTCAAGCAGCCACCGAACGAGTTCCGGCTCAGGTACGAGCCTTGATCTTCGACCGTGCCGCGTTCACCTTCGCCTCGGCCGGCGACACCAGTGAAACGGAGTCGGCTCTGGACAACATGGCGGGAGCGCTCCTGACCACGGAGGACAGTCGTTCGCCGAACTGGGCACAATGGGTTGACCTTCAAGAGTTGGACATCATGACGGGACGCTGTTGGTCCGCGCTTCGCCGACCACTGCGGGCAGTAGCTCCGCTAGAGCGCGCGTTGGAAACCTTTCCCGATCAAAGTGCACGCGACAAAGCCCTCTATCTGCTGGCGTTAGGTGAGGCATACGCCTATGGCGGCGAGCTTGACCTCGCGGCGAACACGATCACCCGTGCCAGCGCCCTAGCGGTTGGCGTAGCGTCCAACCGTCCGGCCATGCGCATGCGGGTAACCCTGGCGTCGATCCCTCATCTCAGGGCGACTCGCTCCGGCCGCTGAGCGCCCTATGCGCCCAGTCAATGTTCTGAGCCGCCGCGACCGCGACGGTAACCGCAGTAACCTGCGGGTTCTGCCATGGATGGTTGGCGAGGATGAACGATTCAAGATCGGCATACCTGTCGTTGGTCGTGAGCAGAACGGCTGACCATTCTTCGCCCGTGCCGAACTTATTGAGGTGCCAGAATGCCGACGTAACCGGCCCAACTATCTGTGCCGAAGCCGCGAGGCGCAGCTGCACTGCCTTGCCGGCGAGCGCCAGCGCCTGATCCTTAGTCTCCGTCGCCGTGGTGACCTGAAGGAGTCCCGTCATTCCAGGCAGCTTAATGGGTCCGCCACGCAGCCGGGAGGAACCGTATGGCAGATCGCCGCATCGCCTCGCCGGTCATGGCGGGAGTTGACCTGCGGTAGGAGCGGTGCCTAGCTGCTCGATTTTTCAGGAGCTCGACACCCGCGAGATCCTCGGAAGGTGCACAGTGGCCGAGGTTGACTAGCCGGCAGGGGGTTTGCGAAAGCGATGGCCAGCATAGTGCGGACGTTTGAATGCCTGCCGTTGATCTCTTGCAAGCGCTCGGCGACGCCTGGGGAGGTTCCGTGGAGCTGCCCGGCCACCCGGTGGGCAGCGGGCGGCATGGCTGAGGGTTTCGCTGCTCGCTGCCGGGGAAATCCCTAACGGTGACAGCCGATCAGCGGGCCGTGCCACTCGTGCGGGAGTCGCCGTACCGGTTTCGGATCGAGCGGCACGGCAAGATGCGTGTGCCCGGCGTGGTGTTCGCGACCGAGGCGTTGCTTCCCCGGGCCGGTGAGGACCGCTCGCTCGAACAGGTCGTCAATGTGGCCACGCTGCCGGGCATCGTGGGCGCGTCATATGCGATGCCCGACGTCCATTGGGGTTACGGCTTCCCGATCGGCGGGGTCGCGGCCACCGACGTCGATGCCGGGGGCGTGGTCTCGCCGGGCGGGGTGGGGTTCGACATCTCGTGCGGAGTTCGGCTGCTCGCTGCCGACGGGCTTGACGTGGCGCGGCTGCGGGACAAGCTCAGCGCGCTGATGGACCGCCTCGACCTGGCGATCCCGCGCGGCATGGGCCAGGGTGCGGTGTGGCGGCTGTCCGGACCGTCCGAATTGGACGAGGTGCTGGCGGGCGGCGCGCGTTATGCGGTCGAGCAGGGCCATGGCGTGCCCGCCGATCTGCGCCGTTGCGAGGACGGCGGAGTGCTGGCGGGGGCGGACCGGGGGCAGGTCGGCCGACGCGCTGTCCAACGTGGACTGACACAGGTCGGCAGCCTCGGCTCCGGCAACCATTTCCTTGAGGTGCAAGCGGTTGACCGCATCTACGACAGTGTGGTCGCAGACGCGTTCGGGCTGAGCCCCGGCCAGATCTGTGTCATGATCCATTGTGGTTCACGCGGGCTCGGCCACCAGATTTGCACCGATCATGTGCGTGCCATGGATAAAAGCATGATGCGGTACCGGATCGAGCTCCCGGATCGCCAGCTGGCCTGCGTCCCGGTGGAGTCCGACCAGGGCCATGCCTACATGGCCGCGATGGCCGCCGCCGCGAACTACGCCCGCGCGAACCGCCAGCTGCTCGCCGAAGCGACCCGGCGGGTCTTCGCCGATGTGCTTGGCGTGCAGATGCATTTGGTGTACGACATCTCGCACAACATGGCCAAGCTCGAAACGCACGAGGTGGACGGGAGCCCTCGCCGGCTGTGCGTGCACCGCAAGGGCGCCACCCGCGCGTTGCCGCCCGGACACGCGGACCTGCCCGACGATCTGCGCGCCGTGGGGCAGCCGGTGCTCATCCCCGGCTCGATGGGCACGGCCTCGTACGTGCTCACCGGCGTGCCCGCAAACCCGGCCTTCGACTCCACCTGCCACGGCGCCGGGCGCGTCCAAAGTAGACACCAAGCGGCAAAATCCGTGCACGGTAAGGAGTTGCAGCACCAGCTTGAGGCCGAAGGTATCGCCGTGCGCGGCGGGTCGTGGCGCGGCCTGGCGGAGGAGACACCGCAGGCCTACAAGGACGTTGACGCGGTCGTGGCCGCGGCCGAGGGCGGTGGGCTGTGCCGGCGCGTGGCGCGGCTCGTCCCCGTCGGTGTGGTGAAGGGCTGACGACCGGTGAGCACCGAATCGGGACACCGGCTGGAGCCGCACACCGCGGACACCAGGGTGCGGGCATGGGCGCCAACGCGCGAGCAGTGCATCGCCGAGGCCGTGGCCGCACTGGTCGAAAGCTTCGCGCAGCTGCGGCCCGGAGGCGAGCCCGGCGAACCGGCCGAGTTCGACGTGCTGCCCGGCCCGCCGGATGAGCTCCTCATCGCGGTACTCGACGAAATCATTTATCTCATCGACACGACCGGAAAGGTTCCGTCATCGGCGCAGGTGATGGCCGACGACGGCGGCCTGCGGGTGCTCCTGGAACTGGCCGGCCGCGACCGCATCGAGGTGATCGGTCCCGTCCCCAAGGCCGTGACCCTGCACGGCCTGGAGTTCTCCGGCGATGAGCGCGGCTGGTCCTGCCGCGTGATCCTCGATGTCTAAGACTCTGCTTTCCGGTCCTCGTCCTGCGGACCGTAGGGCGAGCGTTGCTCCTTCGGCGCGCGACCCTTTGCCCTGTCCGACTCGGGTGGTCCGGTGCGCCGGGCCTTGTCCTTGACACTGTCGGTCACCAGCGCGTCCTTGCCGCTGCGCCGCATCTCCGGTTGTTGCACGTTACTCATGGCTTTCACTTACCCGCCCGCGGCTCGTGCATGCGGCGCAGGCCGGTGGCGGCCCATTGCCGCGCCGTGGTTTGGCCCAGGGTGACGACGGAAGGGTCTAACCGCGAGGGCGACGGCGACTGATACGAGGCGGCGATCCCCGCGGCGACCCCAGCTCCCAAGTGCGGTGCGAGCATGCGCTCGTACTCGGCCGGATCGATTGTGCGCCACCGCACGGGTCGTCCCAACGCCACGGAGATTTCGGAGGCAAGCTGTTCTCCCGTAAGAGCCTGCGGCCCCGAGACGACCCGAAGTGGCCGCGGCTGCGAGGCACTCAACTCTTCGACGATCGCCGCCGCGACGTCCTCGAGCGCGACCCACGGGTTTGCCACCTCCTCGCCAAGCGGATACGCCAGCTCGCCCGTGTGCACCAAGGGTGCCGACCACGGCGCGGAAAGGTTTTCCAAATACGTGCTCACGGGCGCCACGGTCGCCCCGAGGTTGTTGTGGAGCGCGACGCGGGCGTCGACGAACGGGACCCCGATCGGCTGCGTGACCGCCGCCATGCCCGGGTTGAACACGGCTCTGGGCACCTGTGCCTTGGTCAGTGCGGTCAAGATTGCATCGGCTTGGCGGACCGCGAGACCGGCCTCGAAAACCAGTGGCAGCTGGACCACCACGGCATCAACGCCTACATATGCATCGATCAGTGTGGTCACGTCGGTGAGATCGACCCGGACGGCTCGAACGCCCGGTGGCAGGGCGACCGAGCCGGGCCGGCGGGTCGCCGCGAGCACGTCGTAGCCCGCGGCGACAAGCCGGCGAACCACCGGCGCGCCCTGGGTCCCGGAGGCGCCATGAACAACAACAACTTTGGATCGTGTCATGCGCTCGACGTTAGGGTGTGTGGATCGAAGTAGTACCCAGAAACTTATATAATTTCCAAGTGGAAACTAATGGCGCTGAGCAGCTGAAACGCCTGGCGGCGGCCCGGCGGCGCGGCTGCGGTGTGGAGCGCACGCTCGCCGTGCTCGACGGCAAATGGACCACCCTCATCGTTCGCGAGCTGCTCAGCGGGCCCAAGCGCTTCGGCGAGATCCGTGCCGCGCTCGACTCGCCAAGCGCGAAGACCATCACCGACCGGTTGCGGGCGCTCGAACACCAGCGCATCATCACCCGCACCGTCTACCCCGAGATCCCACCCCGGGTCGTCTATGAGCTCACCGGCGACGGCCACAGCTTGGCCGGCATCCTGTACGAGATGCTCATCTGGGGCGAGGAGCACCCGGTGTCAGAGCCTTAGTGCTCCCCGTCGTCGTATCCGAGTATCGACGCGGTCGCGAAGCTGCTCGTGGCCGCGGCCATGAACCCCTCCTCCACCACCATGCGGGCCGAGGCCGCGTCCCAGGCGTTGGGCAGCACGAGCGGGTCGCCGGGCGTGTGCAGCGCGCGAAGTTCTGCGGCCTTGCCGTGCAGCTCGTTCATGCGGCACTCCCCGCAGCGATGGGCTCGGGCGCCGGCGCCTCGGCCGAAGGGACCACTGGCGGCCTAAGGAAACTGGTCGCCCACGCGACCGGGATCGCGATCACACCGATGATCAGACCGGTGAGCACAATGGACGAGACGGAGTAGGTCTTGATTGCCACGCCTCCGGCGAACGCACCGAACGCGATGCCCACGTTGACCGCCGAGGCGGGCAGGGACCCGGCCAGCGCGCCGCCAGGGCCGGCGAGCGTGACCACGCGGTACTGCAAGGAAGGCGCCATGCCCATGGAGAACAGGCCCAAGGCAAGCAGGACGAGCGCCACGAGGAACGCGACCGTGCCGACGAAGTAGAGCGCCAGCAGCGAGAGGGTGGCACCGATGGTTCCGACGACCAGTGTGCGCGCCGCGTTCCTGTCGGCGAAGCGGCCGCCGCCGAACGAGCCCACCGCCGTGGCGACGCCGAAGGCCAGCAGGAACACGCTGATCAACGCGCCGGAGATGCCGGTGATCTGCTGCAGGAACGGCCCGATGTAGGTCAGCATCGAATACACCGCCGCGAAGATGAGGACGTGCAGCACGAGCACGGCGAGCACCCGGGGGGCGAAGGCATATTTGGCTTGGCCGCCGATGCTGCCGGTGCTTGCCACGGAAGGGATCAGGGCCACGGTGGCGCCCAACGTGACCACGGCGAGCGCGACAACCGCGCCGAACGCGCCTCGCCAGCCGAGCGCCTGGCCGGCGAGCGTGCCCAGCGGTACGCCCACGGCGGCCGATACCGTGACGCCGGAGATGATCACGGAGATCGCCCGGCCGATGCGCTCCGGTGGCACCAAGGAGGTCCCCGCCGCGAAAGCGGTCGCGATGAACAGGCCCTGAATCGCGCCCGTGACCGTCCGGGCGACGAGGAACAGGCCGTAGCTGGCGGTCGCCACCAGGGCCAGGTTGCCCACGATGAACAGGACGAGCGCGCCGATGAGGACGGTTCGCTTGTTCAGCTTGATGGTCAGCGCGGTCAGGAGCGGGCCGCCGATGGCCAGACCGAGCGCGTAGGCGGTCACCAGCGCGCCGGCCGTGGGGATGGAGACTCGCAGGTCGGTGGCGATCACATTCAGCACGCCGACCACGAGCAATTCGGCGCTGCCCAGCACGAACATTCCGAGAAACAGGGTGGCCAGGGCCAAGTTCGCCCGGCCGGGGCTCAGCGTCGATTGCCGCGTACCCATGTGGATCCTTCCTTTTCACGGCGTCTAATGTGGACGTCCACCAGGTCGAGCTCGTGGCCGCATTCGGTGCACTGGAAGTTGTGCTCGACCTCGGTGCCGCAGGCGTCGTGCACAAACTCCACCCGGCCCCGGGCAATGACCGGCTTGAGCGCCTGCCCCCTCTCGGTGAGCAGGTCGGTCCAGCATTCGCCTTCCCATCACTTGCATCATGAAAGTGACCTACTTGCATGACGCTAGCATGGCCGGGCGCAACGCCGGACTGTGACGATGGACATATGTCCAATTAGGACGAGAGGTGACGGCACGGCTGACCGTCAACGGTGCAGCCGGAAAGCGATTTGTCGGCGTTGCCGCCGGTGTAGCGCACGACGAACGTGAGCTCGCTGCCTGGGGAAACCGGGGTCACGGTGACGGCCCTGCCCTGCTGGCGGACGTTTACCACCCCGGGAGACAGGTTGTCGGCGCGATTGCCGGCGGGCATGGTGAGCACCACGGTCCAGCCGGTGCCGCGCACGGTCACCTCGGTGTCGAATCCACCCTCGGCCAGCTCGATCACGCGGTACGTCGCGGTCGCGGACGTCGACGCCATCGACGACGGTGATGCCGAGGGTGCTGAAGCGGTCGTGGGTGAGGCCGACGCGAGCGTCCTCACCGGATTCGGGGTCGGCAGCTTCGACGTGGAACCTTGGAGCGTGGTCTGCGGCTGCGCGCCGGGCTGGCTGCCGGATCCGGGGCCGCGCCCTTCTTCGGCGTGGCTGCCGCCCAGGCCGAATCCTCCTCCGTTGGTGATCCAGACGGCGGTCGCGGAGGCGAGCATGACCACGATGGCCACGGCGCTGGCGATGCTGAGCAGCCGCACGCGCCGGTTTGCCGGCGGCTGCGGCTGCGGCTTCGGAACCAACGAGCCGAGTGCGCCCCCGCCCTCCGCGATCGTCTCCAGCACCGCGCGCAGACGCTCAATCATTTTCTGGTACGCGTCGCGGAGCTCGCTTCGTCGGGCGGCCTGTTGTGCGCCCAGGAAGCCGCTCTGCCTCAGGCTGAGCCGGCATCCGCCCTCGGTCGGGGTCAGTTCCCACTCCGCCTCGCTGAAGAAGTCCTTGCCGTGCCAGCGCCACAGGAGCCGCGCGGTCTGCTCGGCGGGCACGAGCTCCAGTTCGAACGGGGCGAAGCTCGGCAGGTCGTCGTTGGGCGTGACGGTCCACTGCGAGTCGACGGGCTGAAACCATGCGCTGAGCAGCTGCCGGTCGGTCAGCGCGCGCCAGACACGGGCACGCGGGTGCGATAGCTCCGCTTCAAGTCGCAAAACCCTATCACCTCGCGTCGATGTCACCGGCACGCACATCCTAGTCCGCACCCGTTTTATGTCCATAGCGTGAGAAGCGATACCCCTGTCCACTTTGGAGTAAGCGGCGTGCGGCAGGCTTGTGGGAGCGCTTCCAAATTCGGGGGAGTGTCAGACATGGGAGGACAAATGACAAGACGACCGTTGGTCGACGTGCTCGCGGGCGCGCTCGTCACGGCCCTGCTTGTCGTTCCCGGCGGCCCGGCCGTCGGGAGCGGGGGACAGCCACCGCCACCGTTCGCGGGGGCGGTGCACAAGACGGTCACCCTGGTGACCGGAGACAAGGTGACCTTCAGCGACCAGGGGCGCGTGACGGTGGAGCGCACCCCTGACCGGGCAAGCGTCGGCTACACCTGGCTGCGCCGTCCCGACGGGCACCTGCTGGTGATCCCGTCCGATGCCATGGAGCTGCTGCGCGATGGCGTCGTGGATCAGGCGCTGTTCGACGTCACCGCGCTGGCGCAATACGAGGGCATGGACCTGCTGATCACCTACGCCGGGCGTGAGGCCGACGCGACGGCGAAGGTCGGCCGGGGCGACGGCAAGGTGACCCGCTCCATCCCCGGCCTGCGCACTCTTGCCGTGAAGTCCACATCGGACAGGCTGTGGAAGCAGCTGGTCAACGGCAAGCGGCTGGCGTCCGGGGTGACCGGCGTGTGGCTGGACGCCAAGCTGCACGTCACGCTCGACCAGAGCGTGCCGCAGATCGGCGCGCCCGCGGCGTGGGCGGCGGGTTACGACGGCGCCGGCGTCACCGTCGGCATCATCGACACCGGTGTGGACCACAGCCACATCGACCTGTGGGGCACGGTGCTGCAGTCGCGCACGTTCATCGGCGGATCGGAGTTCGGCGATACCATCGGGCACGGCACGCACGTCGCCTCGACCATCGTCGGGGCCGGCGTGGGCGCGTCCCCTTCGCACAAGGGCGTCGCGCCGCAGGCCAAACTGCTCGTGGCGAAGGTCTGCCTGGCCGCGAACAACTGCCCGACCTCGGCGATCCTCGACGCGATGCAGTGGGTCGCGTCGGCGGGCGCAAAGGTGGTCAACATGAGCCTCGGCGGCGGCCCCAGCTACGGGATCGACCCGCTGGAGCAGGCGGTCAACGACCTCTCGCAGCAGTACGGGACGCTGTTCGTGGTGTCGGCGGGCAACGCGGGCGCTGACGCCTCCGTCGGGTCGCCGTCCACGGCCGCGAGCGCGCTGTCGGTTGGCGCGGTCGACCGCAATGACGACCTGGCTTCGTTTTCCAGCCGTGGGCCGACCGGGGACGACCATGCCATCAAGCCGGACATCACCGCGCCGGGCGTGGGGATCGTGGCCGCGGCAAGCCCCTCGGGCCCCAACGCGGGATCGGACTACGTCGCGATGAGCGGCACGTCGATGGCGGCTCCTCACGTCACCGGCGCGGCGGCGATCCTCGCGCAGAGATATCCACAATGGACGGGCGCGCGGATCAAGCAGACGCTGATGGCCTCGGCCAACCACAGCGGGCGGATCTCGACCACCGCACAGGGCGCCGGCCGGGTCAACCTCGCGACGGCGATCAACCAGACCGTGGTGACCGACCCGCCCACGTTCACGTTCGGCAACATCGCGCCGGGCACGACGGCCACGCGCACGGTGACCTACCACAACCTCGGCAGCTCGGCCATTACCGTGGGTCTGCAGCTCATCGCGCACGACCCGGCGGGCAATCTGGCACCGTCCGGGCTATTCACGATGAGCACGGACAGCCTCACCATTGCGGCCGGGGGCACGGGCTCCGTGACGGTCACGGCGAACATCCCGGTGGGGCAGCCGGAGGGTTACTACTCCGGATTCCTCTTCGGGGTCGGCGGCTTCGAAACGGTCGTGACTCCGTTCGGCATCCGCAGCGACGTGCGGCACACGCTGTCGCTCCGGCACATCGACCGGGCCGGGCAGCAGCCCGCGTTCTACGACACCATCGTCGTCGATGTGAACGGCCGGTTGCACCTGGTGGCGTCCAACACGGCGGGTGTGATCACGACCCGGCTGCCGCGCGGTGTCTATACGGTTGCCAACAACATCCGTAACGCGGCGGAGACGGAAACGACGCTGCTGCGCGTGCCGCGGCTCAACCTCACCGCGGACACGGAGATCGTGTTCGACGCGCGGACGGCAAGGCAGGTGCGGATCACGGTGCCGGACGCGACCGCGATACCGCAGGCGACCGAGGTATCGTCCCAGTGGGACTACAACGGGAGCCAGCTGGCGCTCGGCAGCGTCGCTCTCACCCCGCTTGTCTACAGTGGACTGACGCGCGACGATACGACGCTCGGCTCGATGCGGGTGAAGGTCGGTGCGAAACTGGTCAAGCCGGGGCCGGACGGCACGTTCACCAATGCGCCGGCTGTCTACCATTTGGCGTGGTTCGATGTCGGCACGTGGCCGGTGGGATATGAGCGCACGGTCCCGGCGAGCAGCCTGGCCACGGTCGAGACGCAGTACGGATCGCAGGTGCCCGGCTCCATCGGATACAGCGAGGCTTATCCGCAGCCGTCAGCGCCCGGGTTCAACGTCTCGTTCGGCTTCCCGTTGGAGACCAGCCTGCCGTTCACGCGGGAGGAAATCTACAACACGGACGCGGGTGTGCAGTGGTACACGGAGTTCTCGGAGCGCTCCGGCAACGCGGACGTCGTCAAGCTCAGGTCACAGCTGATTCCGTACCAGGGCGGGCAGCGCACGACCCAGGTGTGGAACCGCGGGCCGTTCACGCCGCAGCTGGCCACGCCGGTGGTCCCGGCGCACTGGGTGATCCGGTGGGGTGACACGATCGGCGGGCAGGTGCCGATGTGGGGCGATTCGGCGGGACATCACGGATTCTCCGACCTGCAGAGCGCCGGTGATACTTACCTGACGCTGTACCGCGACGGGCAGTTCATCGGCTCGCAGTCACCGTTGCCGTCGCTTGGGACGTGGCAGTTCCCCGTACCGGCGGGACATGGCACATATCGCCTGGCGATAACGACTCAGCGCAACGCCCCGGCGGTGTTGGCGACCAGGACGACGGTATCGTGGACGTTCGCTTCCGGGCACGTGGATCCGACCAGCATTGTGCGGCTACCTTTGTGGTCGGTGCGGATGGCGCCGCCCGTTGACGCGACGTCGACCGCGCCCGCGGGCACGACCGTCACCTTCCCGGTGACGCTTGCGGCCCAGCCGAATTCGTCGGCGTCGAGCATCCGTTCGCTGACCATCCAGTACTCCACAAACGACGGTGTCAACTGGACTTCGGCAACCGTGGCGCCCAGCGGCCCCGGCTACACCGCAACGGTCACGCACCCGGCAGGGTCCGGCTTCGTTTCGCTGCGGCTCATGGCCAGTGACTGGGCCGGCAACCAGGTCGAGCAGACCTTGATCCGGGCCTACAGGATCGCCTGACCGCGCTGCTCAAAACACCTCACGCCACGATGGCCGCACGGCCATCGTGGCGTGACCACCACTCCGCGGCATCGCTGCGCGGCGGTCTGCCCGCGGTCATCGCGGCGCGGCGCCACGATGACCGCGGGTTGACCATGAAGTTGGCGTCACGGCACGCCGCCGAACATGGACGTAAGTTCATGATCGACGCAAGGAAAGGGTCAGGGGGTGGTGCAGAGGGTTCCGTTGAATTCGAACCAGCCGGGAGGTGAGTTGGTCCCGGTGTGTGTGGCGTTGAATCCTATGTAGACGGATGAGCCGGGCGTGATGGTCTCGTTCCAGCCGAGGTTTCTCGCGGTGACCCAGTTGTTGGACTGGCTCCAGGCGGCGCTCCAGCCTTGCCCCGGCAGCAGTTGCTGCCCGTCGGCGAACGGGAACTCCAGCATCCACCCGGCGATGGTCGCCGGGCCGTTGTTGGTCACGACCAGGTTGGCGGTGAACGTGGTCCCGCTACCACTGGTCTGGTATTGCACCTGGCAACTGTGCGCGCCGGCGGTCGTGATGGTCACGCTGCCCGACGGGCCGGAGAAGTTCTCCGATGTGTCGCGCGCCTTCACGTAATACGAGTATGTCGTGCCGGGCGAGAGCCCGGTGGCCGTGTACAGCGTGCCCCGGGCCGGGAGCCGCGTGATGAGCGTTTCCGTGGCACCGAGCCGTTGGTACAGGTCGTATCCGGCGATCGCCGCGTTGTCGCTCGCCTCAGCGAAGGACACGGTCACCGTGGAGTTCGTCACGTCGGTGATGATCGGCGTGCCGGGTGTGGTCGGCGCGGTCGTGTCCGGTGGCGTGTTGGCCGGGTCTGCCCACAGCAGACGGTTGGGCGTGCCCGCGCCGATGGTCGAGTAACCGATGATGCCCTTGGACGAACTCGCGATCACCGCCGCGTGCGACTGCGCGGGCGTGGCGGTCGGGTTTTCCTCCAGATAACGGGCGACCCAGCCGGCCACGTGGGGTGCGGCCATGGACGTGCCGCTGTTGGACTCGTTGGCCGTGTCGGACACGATCGACGCGGATCTGATGTCGAGCCCGGGCGCGAAGATGTCGACGCACGTGCCGTAGTTGGAAAAGTAGGCCCTGCCGTCGCCCTGATTGCTCGCGGCCACGGTGATCGCGCGCGACACGGACGTGATCAGGTTGGTGGTGCACGCGTCGTTGTTGAAGTTGCCCGCGGCGAGCACGACGTGCACGCCGGAGTCGATGAGCGCTTCGAGCGCGTCGTTGGCCGGCTGGCCACCGTTGATGTGCAGGCTGAGGTTGGCCACCGAGCGGGCCGGGTGGTTGGCCGCGATGTAATCCATTCCCTCGATGATGTCTGAGGTGAAGCCGCTGCCATTGCAGTCAAGCACGCGGACCGCGCGAATCTGCGCGCCCTTGGCCACGCCATAGGTGGTGCCGCCGACCGTGCCGGCGACGTGGGTGCCGTGGCCGTCGCAGTCGTTGGTGCCGTTGCCATCACCGACCGCGTCGTAGGCTCCGGCCGCGCGGCCGCCGAAGTCGGTGTGGGTGGCCCGGATCCCCGTGTCCACGACGAACACGGTGGCACCGACGCCGGTGGAGTCGTAGCGGTACAGGTTGTCGAACGGCAGTCCGCCGCGCTGGTCGATGCGGTCCAATCCCCACGATGGCGGGTTGGCCTGGTCCGTGGCGCGCTCCACGATGGAGTCGGGCGCGACGTAGGCCACGGCCGGATTGGCCCGCACCGCCGCCAGCGCCTCGCGGGACAGTTTGGCCGCGAAGCCGTTGAGCACGCGGGAATAGCGTGCCTGTAGCGTGCCGCCGCGGGCGAGGGCCGCATCGGCGACCGCGTCCACAGCCGACGTCGTCAACGAGTCCTTCAGCACCACGATGTACTGATCCGGGACCGTCCGTTTTCCGCCGTCGACCAATGGGGCCATTGTGGGCTTTGCGGCCGCGACACTCGCCACGCTCACCAGGGTGAGCGCGAGCGCCAGCAGGCCAGGAACTTTGGTTCTGCTCAAGGTGATCCTCCCGTTGCCCACCGGGCACGTTGCCGACATCCCCGATGCCGATCGATCTCCCGGTAGATGAGCGCTGGCAAGGCTAGCAGAGCGTCGAGTATCCAAATAGGTCGTTCCAGTGGCGGCTGGCAGGTCATCGCCGTGGCCCGGAAAAGTTGCCGGGTGAGAAGTAGGTCACGCCCGACCGTCCGATATCAGCGTAGAAATCGACAGGTGCTAATCATTGGGGCGCGTGCGCCGGGCGGCCGTCCGGGTTCTACATTGGAGCCGTGACAGATAGCATCCCATCGCTGGACACGTCGGTGCCGCATTCGGCTCGGGTGTGGAACTACTGGCTGGGCGGCAAGGACAACTTCGCCGCCGACCGCGCCGTCGGTGACCACGTCCTGGCGGTGTATCCGCAGATCGTCGAGATCGCCAAGGCGTCCCGCACCTTCCTGGTGCGCGCCGTCACCCACGTGACCGCCGAGGCAGGGATCCGCCAGTTTCTCGACCTCGGCACGGGATTGCCCACCGCCGACAACACCCACGAGGTGGCCCAGCGGATCGCGCCCGAGTCGCGCATTGTGTATGTCGACAACGACCCGCTGGTGCTCGTCCACGCGCGTGCCCTGCTCACCAGCACGCCGCAGGGCGCCACCGACTACGTCGACTCCGACGTCCGAGACCCGGAAAAGATTCTCACCGAGGCCGCGCGGACGCTCGACTTCAGCAAGCCCGTTGCCGTCATGATGCTCGGCATTCTCGGCAACGTCTTTGACACCGCCGAGGCGCAGGCGATCGTGCAGCGGCTGATGGCCGCGGTGCCCTCCGGCAGCTTCCTGGCGATCAACGACGGGACGGATGTGAGCCAAGCCGGTGTGGAGGCAGCCGAGCTCCGTGCCGACGCCGGCGACCCCTACTGCTTGCGCTCGCCCGCACTCCTCACCCGCTTCTTCGACGGCCTGGAGTTGCTGCCGCCCGGCGTGGTTTCCACCCCGCGCTGGCGCCCCGGCGGCATCGGCGACGCCGACGAGTTGGGCGTCGCCTGTGGGCTCGCCCGCAAGCCGTGACATCCGGGTGCTCAAGAAGCTGCCGTCGATCGCCATGCCCGACGGCACGGCGGCCCTCGGGCCTTCCGATGTTTCGTTCAACGATCGGGGTTATCTGACCATCGGCCTGGGCGCCGAGCCCGCCCAGCGCGATGAGCTGCCCGAGGGCGGGCAGAAGATGGCCAAGCTGTTCTCGTTCGAGCCGGGCAAGGGGTCGCCGAGGGACACCCTGCGGACCGTGGCCGACCTCGGCGCGTTCGAGGCGGCGCAGGACTCCGACGGTGGCGGGCTGGACACCAACCCGCAGAGTGTGCAGGCGATGACCGGCTTTGCCGTGGTGTCCGACGCGGGTGCCAACGCGCTGCTCAAGGTTCGCAAGGACGGCGTCATCGAGACGCTCGCGGTGTTCCCGCAGCGGACAGTGGACGCTCCGGACGGTACCCAAATATCAATGGATCCGGTGCCGGCCGGCGTGGTCTTCCACAAGGGCGCCTTCTATGTCGCCGAGCTGACCGGCTTCCCCTTCCCGAAGGGCGGGGCAAACATTTACAAGGTGGTACCGGGTGAGGCTCCCGTGGTGGTCGCGGGCGGTTCACCAACCTGATCGATATCGCCTTCGACGGATACGGTGACCTCTACGCGCTCGAGATAGCGGACAACACGTTGCTCGGCGAGACGCGCGGCCGGGGTGCCCTCCCACTTCACTCATGTTCACGAAGCTCCATCGACACTCATGAGTGGCAACGTATAACTACCATCGAAGGATGACGATGAGTAGGTCTCGCTACACCAAGGCGGTGCTGGTCACGGCGACCATGCTGGCGTCGATGGGGCTGGCGTTCATCGCTGCCACACCCGCGCATGCCACTGCCGGGCAATGCATCGGCTATCTGGAGCAGCAAGGGGAAGACACGACGGTGCGCAACGAGGTCTGCCAGACAACGGAGGTTCTCGCCGACAACGTCTCGGACGCCTACGCCCGCGAATACTGTCACGCCGCCATGCTCGCCACGGGTCTTGACCCGGACACCACCGATGAGGCGTGCGAGCGCGCCTTGGAGGACTGACCGGGGCCGCACGCAACCGATGGCCACGCGAGGCTGTGGGAAGCGGGCGCTCCTTGACGAAGGTCTCGGTCAGCGCGCTCACCCCGGTCATGCGCATGAATCGTGCCGTTCGCGGGAACACGGAGGGTGGCTTCTGACCCTCCGAATCCGCTTAGGACGATCTATGATCACGGCTCTGCTGCTCGATCTGGCCAACATTGTCGGTGGTTTCCTGCTCGGCGTCGCACTGCTGCGCAGGCTGCCCCGCGTCGGCGACGACTTCGCGCGGTTCGCGGCGCGGGTAGCGCCGTTCGGTTGGGTTGTCGGCGTCGTCGCGCTGGTGTTCGCCGGGTACTACCTGATCGTGCACCTGGTGTCCGGCCCGCACGTGTTCCACTTCGAGGTGGTGGGGCTCGGCGTGGGCATCGCCCTCCTCTGGGACCGGTTGACCGGCCGAGCCGCGAGGACGCCGGCCACCTCCGACCGTGGCCCAACGGGTCTGGTCCTCCTGCTCGCGATCTTCGGCCTCATCGCCATCGTTGTCGGCATCCAAGGTCTGTTCACGCCGGACGGCTGAGACCGCATGCCGATGGCATCATTCACGCCCGGGTTGGCGGGCCTTGAACCACACCACTGCTCGCCGCCCGGCGTAGGCGAGCATCAGCAGCCCGAGCAGGATGCCGAACTGGCCAAGTGGCCAGCGCCAGGCCAGCGCGCGCCGGAACGCACCCTCCAACCACGACGCTGATGGCCCCCCGAAGCTGTTCAACAAACTGGCGGGTACGTCGACGAAGAGCGCGCCTTCCGGAAGCTCCACCAGTTCGCCCTGCGATCCGTCCGCCCGGAACTCCATCAGATGCACGCCGCCCACCGTCCACCAGCCGTCCTCCTCCCACTCGGGAAACCCGGCCTGTTTGGTCGCGCCCTCTTCCACCTCGTGGACGGCGACGACCGCGTCCCCGTCGGCCTGCCATCCCAGCATCCGCACGGTGAGCCCGCGGGCCGGGGCCAGCGCCGGTCCGGAGGTGGCCTGCCCGGTCAACGCGTCCACGTAACGGACGCGGAACAGGCGGTCGCCGAGCGCCGCCGTGTCGCAGAACTCGTCGCCGCCCCCGCAGCCGTCGAAGGTGTAGAGGGCGATCCGCTTGCCGTCGGGCAGCCAGGCGCCGTCGGCCACGACCCGCCGCCATCTCGCGGCGACACGCAGAAACGTTTGCTGCACAAGGTCCTCCGCAAGATGATGGTCGCCGGTAAGCAGGTAGGCCAGGCGCGACAGCGCCGGGGTGCGCGCCCGCACATAGGCCTCGAACGACGACCGGTCCGCTTCCACCAACACACCTCCTGTCCTCTAACACCCCTGCGGTGGGTTCCGCGGAGGGGAGCCTTTCGAAGTGACGCTCACCAAGGCGACCGTCGTAGAGTTACGGCTGCACCCATACATCGACCATCTTCGTGGAGGAATGAAATGACGTCCTCACCCGTCGGCCGGCGATCTCTTCTTTTGGGTACCCTCGGCGTCGCCGCGACCACCGTTGTTCCGTTCGAAGCGCACGCCGCCGCCCCGCCGTTGTCTCGCGCAGGCACACTGGGCGAGCTTCCGGTCCCGCGGGCGTTGCGGTCGCGTCAGGCGCTGCTG
The DNA here is from genome assembly GCF_003426775.1 of Allorhizocola rhizosphaerae. Classification (GTDB taxonomy): domain Bacteria; phylum Actinomycetota; class Actinomycetes; order Mycobacteriales; family Micromonosporaceae; genus Allorhizocola; species Allorhizocola rhizosphaerae. The sequence continues at coordinate 21,128 of NZ_QJUG01000102.1, forward strand.
GCCGGCCGGGCGACGGCCCGGTCGACCCTGCCCATCACCCAGCACGGCACCACGTACAACCTCGCACAGGTCGTCCGCTGGCTCGACAGCGACCATTTCGCCGTCGGCCGCTGGGACGGCACGATGAGCATCTTCTCCTTCCAGACCGCGCCGTTCGTCGGGCCGCTGGTGACCGAGGTGGTCAACACGCCCTCATCGCAGGGCGTTCAGATGATTACCAGGCTCCCCGGCGGGTGCCTGGTCACCTCCAACGACTCCGGCTCGATCCTGTTATGGTGCACCGGCACGGGGCAGTGGAGCGATCTGCGGCTGAAAACCGTTGTCCCCTATGACAATACCCTGGGCGTGGCCACCAGCGGCTCGTGGTTCAACACCGGGTCGGTGTCCACATTGGTCGTCGGGCACGACTCCGGTTTCATTTCCCTCTGGTCGTTCCACCCGACCAAGCGCACACTGACACTGTTGCGTGCGGTCGACCTGCGCAATCCGAATCCGGTAAACCCGTTCGGCTCACACGTGATGTATGGCATGTGTCCGCTCGTGGCGTCCGGCGCCAATGCCATCGTTGTCTGCGGCTCCGATGACGGCTTCGTCTCGCTCGTGCGCGTCCCGTCCGGCGCGGTGCTTTCGCAGACCGTGTTCAACCCGGCGGCGCAACGCGGCATCAACAGCGTTTCGGCCCTGGGCAACCGGCTCCTCGTGGCCAACTGCTCGGTCGGCGCGGACGACGAAAACCTGTGGTATTTCTCCATCGACACCGCGACGTGGGCGCTGACCCTGCTCGACAGCATGAATCTCATCATCGACCCGACCGAGATTCAGTCGTTCAACTTCGACACCAAGTGGGCACAATATTCCGGCGGTCCCTGCTGGTTTGCCGGGACTGAGGAGGGCGCCCTCTGGATGGGCACGGCCGGCACATCGCTCAACCTGATCGGCAACCAGCCCCTGTTCGACGGCGCGATCGGCGCGGCCCTCGACTACACCACCGACCCGGGCAGACTCGTTGCGGTGATACACAATCTGCACCAGTTCACCACTGGCGCATGACGGCACGCGTGGTTGGCGTGGTCGCGCACGACCGACCTGGCCGGTGTTGGTGGACGTGCTGCCCAGTGAGTTGAGCATCGAGCGCATCGGTTCGACCAGCGTGCCTGGGCCGGCGGCCAAGCCCATCATCGACGCGCCGGCGGTGGGGCCCGAGGCGGAGGAGATCGCTGCCGACGTCTCGGGTCTTGCGGCTCACTTGCCATGCCAGACGAAGCGCCACGCGGCGCGCAGCCGGCCTTTGACCCACAGACGGCGCAGCCGCTTGCCGTGTGCGGCGTAACCGCGGTCCTCCACCACCGGAAAGGCCGCCTCGGTGCGGATGATCCAGCCGTCGATCTGCTCGGGTGAGCCGGCCGCGGCCTCGATCAGGTCCTGCACCGCCTGGAACTTGGCCGGGCCGAGGTGCCGCTGGAGCTGGTCCAGGGTGACCTCGGTGAGGTCGGTGTACAACTGAGACGCCAGCTTGAGCAGATAACGGCACTCCAGCTGCTGCCGGTCGTCGGCCAGACGGTCGTGCAGCACCCACATCACCCTGTTGCGCTGAGCCTCATCGCGAAAAGTGTCGCGAAACGTGGTCAGGTCGAATTGCGGCATGGCTGCCAATCGGGCCAAGTGTCGGTGAGTTCATGCTGCCCGACTCCCAGCCGAGCGGCAACAGCGGCCGGGTCAACACCCGCATCGCGCAGAACGTCATTGATGTAATCGCAAAATTCATCGTGCTCGCCGGGCTCGATCTTGCCGAACTTCTTATTGATGGCGTCGAGACGCTGGGCGACATGCTCCAGCGTTGCCGGCATGTCGGCGTCCGATGGGTCTTGCAGGCCGGAGACCTCGGCCACGTGGGCATCGAGGGCCACGTAGGCATCGAGGGCGACATCGACGGCCGCGAGGAGATCGCTGCGCCACGACGAGACCGCGCAAGCCAAATGTTGCGTGATGGCACCCGCCTTGAGCGCTCGCTGCTGCTCCTGGCGCAGACGACGCGGGGTCGTGGTGGGACGCTCGATCACGATCACCAGGATAGAGCTTGGCCGCCGGGCTGGTCGGCCAGGACGACGTCGTCTAGGTGCAGGGAGCTGCCGGTTTGGGCGGTGCCGACGAGCTCGACGGAGACCGTGGCTGTCGCGGCGGGCGCGGTGAGGTTGACGATGACTTCCTGCCAACTTGTGGTCAGGCCCGTCAGGGGCACGTCGTCGGTCTGGATGACCTGTTGGTTGGTGTCGAACCAGCGCACGCGCAGGGTGGCGGTCGGGATCGTGCCGGAGCCTGTCCTCGCCCAGAGACTGAGCCGCTTGGCACCCGGGCCCGCGTCGAAGCCGGGCCAGTTGGCCAGCTCGACGCCCCAGCTTCCGCCGGTCGCGTTGACCTGAAGTCCCCATGCGCCGGCGTGCGCCGCGGATGCTGATCGCTCGATCGTGCAGTTGTACCAAGCGTGCCATTGACCGATCGAGCCTTCGAGGGTGGCCGTGTCGGCGTCGAGCAGGTTGCTCGACGGCGCCGGGCCGGTCTGGCCGTCGAATGTGCTTCCCGCGTCTTGGTGGTAGGGAGCCGCCCGCCAGGCATTCCACAACACGGTGTCGCCCCATCGCGTGGCGAACTTCCAATTGCCGAAGTACGCGTTGTCGTGGAACACGTTGCCGTTGTTGAACATCACGTCGTCCTGGACTTCCGCCACGGTGTAGGGCATCCACGGCAGGTTGTCGGCCCCGGTGGCGATGAGCGCCTGGGCACCGCAAAAGTCGCCAGCACACGGCACGTTCGCCTCGCTGAACCGGAACTCGTTCTCGTACACCTTGATGTCCTTGGAATGCCAGCGGCAGTCGGTGCGATACGGCTCACTGGCAATCGACGTGTAACACGGGTGCGTGGCGCTGATCGGGTCAAGGTAGTCGAAGTCGTAGGGCGGCGCGATGATTGTCGGGCTCACAAACGGCGTGCAGTAGGTCTTGCTCGTGTTGCCGTTGGAGTTGCAGAAGCGGTTGGCGTTTTCGTAGATGGACACGCCGGAGAAGTTGTCCTCGAACAGGTTGTTGTGGATGTTCAGGTTGGGGCTGCCGCTGGTGCTGTGCGGCAATCTCGCGTCTCCGCCTGACTCCGAGAGGTAAATGGCCGGTGCGGGCGAGCCCAGGTTTTCGTTGCCGCTGACCCAGGCATTGCGCTTGAACACGTTGCGGCTGACGGTCGCGTTGTAGCTGACTTCGTACCAGATGCCGATGCTGTCGTTGTGTTCGATCCAGTTGCTGTCGAACAGGAAGTCGATGTCGTTCGTGTCGGCCCACAGCCCGACGCTGAGATTGTCGTGCACGTAGTTTTGCGTCACCACGGCGCCTTTGACGTCCCAGAACTTGACCCCGCCGGTGCACCCGCAGCCCTCGATCAGGCTCTCCCAGTCGTCCTGGTTGTTGCCAACGATTTCGTTGTTGTGCAGCACGATGTTGGTGATCGCGGAGCCACCCTCGATCTGGTCCTTGTACATGCTGATGCCGTACTGCCCATTGTCTTTCAGGCAGCTGTGGCGGATGGTGTTGCCGCTGCCGAGGAAGACCGCCGCGCCGTCGTTGTGGTGCGCGTAAAGGTGTTCCATCGTCCAGCCGGTGCCCGAGTCGTGGTTGATGACGCCCTCGTTGTTGTTGTCCAGTCCGCGGCCGAAATTGCGGACCTCAAGGAAGGCGATGCGCACGTTGCTTGCCGTGCCGGTGAAGGCGTAGCGGTTGGTGTTTTTGCCGTCAACCACCGCACCGGGCGCGCCGAGATAGGTGCTGCCGCTGCCGGGTGTGATCTGGCTGAACTCTCCGGTGCCGAGCGTGTGCTCGCCCGGGGCGAACCAGAACGTCTGATTCGCCTGACCGAACGGGAAGCCCGTGTTGTCGCCGGCCGGCACGGTGATGGCTCCGGGCGGCGCGGTCACCGGGCCGCCTTGCCATCCGTTGCCACTGCACACCTGCATGCTCGTGGGCAGCTGCGCATACCAGCCGCCGGGTGTCCGCTCCGCGGTGTCATTAGCCGTTGCCGTTGCCGTTGCGGGAACGGGGGTGAGAACGCTGACGGGGACGATGAGGGAGACGATGATGGAGGTGACTGCAGTGGCAAGCCGACGCATGGGTCGCAGCCTAGACGTGCGCGCTTTCAAAACGCTTTCAGATCGAGGCAACGGCACGAGGGTCGCATCCGCGGCCTGCTCCGGCCTGGATCCAGCGTATTCGGCGAACTTCGTACGCTCGTGGGTCGGCTGCGGTGGTCGCCTCCTCCGGCTGCCGCGCACGAACGTCCGCCCAGCGGTCGGCCTCCTGTCAGGCGGTCACGCCGAGCATCAGCAGCACGAAGCTCAAGCCGGCAACAGGATGCCGGAGGCGAGGCGCGACATGGATCTCCCCGGACAGATCGGACCATCGAAATCTGCCCGTATCCTATGCGGGCCCCGCAAACCGGGATCAGGTCTTGTTGCGCATGCGCCGTTCGCGTGCCCGTTCGCGGCCCTCATCGGAGATCATGGTGTTGGTCAGGGCCGCGGCAATGGCGATGCCGACAACCGCGACCAGGACCTGAACGCCGAACTCGGCCCAGCTCCAGGTGAAGTGCCAGCCGGCCGCTTCCCAGTTGAAGCTCGCCGGAGCCTTGTCCTCCACCCCGAAATACCGGGCGACCCACGTGCCCAGCAGTGCCGAGCCGATGCCGACCGCGACGGTGGCGATGGCGCCGATGCTCTGCCGGCCGGGCAGGATCAGGCGGCCCAGCGTGCCAACCAAGATTCCAACGAGGAGAGCGCTGACGATGCCATTGATGGTCATGTACCCAAAGTACCCATACCCGTCAACGCCCAATCCTGGCGCGAAGCAGATCCATATTGGACAGTCTATTGTGTACGAGCGCGGCGATGCTCACGGTGGGACCGTTGACAAAGAGTTCGGGGGCAGCTCGACCAAGACCCCGTTGGCCGACCGGCCAACGCCGACGGCACCGCTGACCGAGCCGCGCGCCGCCCTCCCTGATGCTTCCGCCCCGGCCCTTCGGCTTCCGCGGCTCTTCCGCCTCCACGACCCTCCGTATCGGCCCCTTCCGCCCCGGACTCCTGCGCGTCAGCTCCTTCCACCCTGGACCCCTCTGCCCCGGACCGCTCCGTCCCGGCTCCTTCCGTCCCCGAACCCCTCCCTGCCAGCCCTTCGCCTGTCGATCATGAAGTTGGTGTCGCGACGCCCCGCCGAACATGGTCCTAAGTTCATGATCGACGTGACGAAGGGGGTGAGAGCGCTTGCATTAGTTTGGACGTCCAACTAACATACGTACAAGTCGATCACGACAGATGTCGATGTCGTCCCCCATATGAATCGGGAGTCTGTCATGAAACGAATCGTCCGAAGGAGCCTGCTCGCCGCCACCGCAGCGCTCGCCATCGTCCTGTCCGGGCTGGTCGCCGCCCCGGCCCAGGCCGCCGTTTGGTCCACGTGTGACCAGTGGGGCAACTGGACCAACAGCGGTTACACGCTCTACAACAACATCTGGGGTTCCGGCCGCGGCCCGCAGTGCATGTGGGCCAACTCCGCCACCAACTGGGGCGTGTGGGCCAACCATCCCAACACAGGCGGGATCAAGTCCTACCCCAACTCCACCAGGTGGTCCGGCAAGCGGGTCAGTGCCCTCGGCACGCTGAGCAGCAGCTTCAACGTCAGCGTGCCTACCAGCGGGGTCGCGTTCACCACGACGTATGACGTGTGGTCGAGCGACAACCGGTACGAGATCATGCTCTGGATGAACAAGTACGGCGCGGTCGGCCCGATCGGCAGCTACCAGACGTCCGCCACGGTCGGCGGGCACAGCTGGAACGTCTACCGGGGCGGCCACAGCGGCATCACGGTCTTCTCGTTCGTGCGCACGAGCAACACGTCGTCGGGCACGGTCGACATCAAGGCCGTGTGCAACTGGCTGCGCAGCCGCGGCTGGTTCGGCGACGTGACCATCGGCAACGTGCAGTTCGGCTACGAGATCACGTCCTCGTCCGGCGGGCGCGACTTCGTCACCAACAACCTGACGATCACCGCAACCTGAGACAGAAGCGCCCCCGTGCTGTCGAGTTGCTGACTCTCCAATCAGGTGGGTAGTGCGCGCGGCGCGGGGGTGCCTAGGTTGGGCGGATGCACGAGGTCACAGTGTCGGTGCTGGGCAGGATGGCGGCCCAGGTCAACGGCGTCGAGGTCGCGCTGGGCGGCCCGCGTCAACGGGCCGTGCTGGCCAGTGTCCTGCTGGCGAGCCCGCGATCGGTGTCCATGTCGCGCATCGTGGAAGACGTGTGGGACGGTGAGGAACCGCCGTCGCTGACCACCGTGCACGCGTACATTGCCGAGCTGCGCCGGGCGCTCGAACCCGGGCGCAAGGCACGGCAGGCCGCCACCGTGCTGGTCACCGAGGGCAGTGGGTACGCGCTGCGCCTCCCGCCGGACGCGCTTGACAGCACCGTGTTCGCCCGCCTGGCAGCCGACGGCGCCAAGGCGCTGCGCGACGGCGGCCCGGTGCGCGCCGACGAACTGTTGCGCGAGGCGCTGGGCACGTGGCGTGGTCCGGCGTTCGCGGACTTTCCCGACGCGGGGTTCGTCGCGTCGGAGGTGCGCCGGCTGGAACTGCTGCGCGAGACCGCGCTGCAGGACCTGTACGAGGCGGGTCTCGCCCTGGGCAGGCACGCCGAACTCGTGGGCGAGCTGACCGCATACACCGATCGGCACCCGATGGCCGAACGCGGATGGGAGCTGCTCGCCCTCGCGCTCTATCGCTGCGGCCTGCAAACCGATGCGCTGTCGGCGATTCGCCGTGCCACCGCGCTGCTCGCCGACGAGTTCGGGCTCGACGTGGGCCCGTCGCTGCGCCGCATGGAGACGGCGATCCTGCGCCAGGACCCGGCCCTGGAGTTCCTCGCGCAGCCGGCAAAGGGACCGCAGTCCAACCTTCCCTTTCCCGTCACCGATTTCGTGGGTCGCGTGGCGCAGCTGCGAGACGTGTCCTCGCTGCTGACCCGGGCCCGCCTGGTCACCGTGACCGGGCCGGGCGGGGTGGGAAAAACCCGTCTGGCGCTTGAGGTTTGCCAATCGCTGCGCTCGCCGGACGGACCGTGGTTTGTGGACCTGGCCGGACTGCGCCAGCCGGACCTGGTCGCCGCCACCGTGGCCGAGGCGCTGGGCCTGCCCGGCGTGGCGACGCCGCAACGATTGGCGGCGGTGCTCGGCTCCCGCAAGCTACTGTTGCTTTTGGACAATTGCGAGCATCTTGTTGATGCGGTACGAGAAATGTGCCTCACTGTCCTATCCGGATGCGGCGAGGTGCGGGTGCTTGCCACGAGCCGGGAATCGCTGGGCATCACCGGCGAGGCCGTGTTCGAGCTCGGCCCGATGGGCGACGACGGGGCCGAGCTGTTCACGCGCCGCGCCGCCGCCGTGCAGCCGCACTGGCAACCGGAGCCCGCCGACCGTCCGCTCATCGAGCGCATCTGCGCCGACCTTGACGGCATCCCGTTGGCCATCGAGCTGGCCGCCGCCCAGCTGCGCGTGCTGTCGCTGGACCAGATCGCGGGCAGCATCGACGACCGGTTCGGTGTGGCTACGGCGCACGACCTGGCGGACACGATCGCGTGGAGTTACGACCTGCTCTCGCCTGCCGAGCGGGAGCTGTTCGGGCGGTTGAGCGCGTTCGCGGGCGGGTTCGACCTCGACGCGGTGTCCATGGTGGCCGGTGGTGCGGAGCCGGTCCTGCCGGCGCTGTCCGGGCTGGTGCGCAAGTCTCTGCTCCAGGTCGAGCACGCGACGACGCCCAGGCGGTACCGGATGCTGGTGATGGTGCGGGCGTTCGCGGCGGGCACACTGTCCGAAGTGGATTCGCGGCGTGCCGTGGCACGCCACCTTCGCTGGGTCACCGAGTGGGCGGAGGCGGCCGACGCCGATCTGCGCGGCCCGCAGGCGCCGGCGCTCCTGGCCCGGCTCACCCGCGACCACGCCGAGACGCGGGCCGCGCTGGCCACGGCCCTGTTCGCGGGCGA
>NZ_QJUG01000103.1 GCF_003426775.1 Allorhizocola rhizosphaerae
CGTTGACGAACGCCCAGCCCAGCGCGGCCCCGAGCGGCGCCGCGAGGATCAGCGCGAGCAGCGACGGCCCACGGGTGAGCAGGAAACGCGGGCGGCGCGGAATGCCGCGCAGGTCTCCCACCGCCGCCTCGGCCCGGCGCCCGCCCGCCACGTTGGCCGCGGCCAGCAGCAGGATCCAGCCCGAGACCGCCAGCATGGTCAAGCCGCCCAGCGGCGCGCTGATCCGCAGCCGCCGCTTGGCCTCGGTGGTCGCGTCGAGCAGACGCGCCAGCCCGTCGCTGACGTCCCAGCGGGCGTCGGCGGCCGCGGGCTTGAGATCCACCGTCCCGTGGGGCAGGGCCGGGCCGGCGAGCACCAGGTCAACTGTCGCGATGAGACTGTCTACTTTGGCCTCGTCAAACGTCTGATCGTTGGTGAACATGGGGTTTCCGGCGCGCAGCGGGCGCGGCGCGAGCTCGGCCCGTCCGCCCCAGAACGGCTGGAGGTCGGAATCCCTTGGTGGGACATAGGTCCCGACAACGCGCAGGGTCACCGGTGTTTCGACGCGCGGGATGCGGTATTGGAAGGTGTTGCCCAGCCGTTGTGCGGCGGCGTCGCTGACCACGACCTCGCCCGCGCGTTGCGGGCACCGGCCGGTGATGGTGAGCGCCTCGCAGAACCCGGGCCGGACCACGAGCGGCGCCTCCAGCGCACCGGCCGAGCCGCGGACGAGCGCGCCCGTGATGGCCTCGAACTCCGGCTGCGGCGCGTGCCGCAGGACCTCCGACAGCAGCTTCTCCATCGCGGCGCGCGTGCCCGTCGGGATGGGCACCTCGGCGGTGACCGTGATGCTCCGGTCGGCCGGCGCCGCGTTGTCGAACACGGTGCTCACGGCGTGGTCCTCCGCCGCGCTGGTGTAGAACGGCACGGCCACGGCGGCCGCGACGGTGAGCATCGCCAGCGCGCCGAGGGCGAGCATGGCCCCGATCCGGTACCGCAGCGCGGCCAACAGCAGGCGGAACATCAGACCGGCTCGGCGCTTCCGTCGACGAGGTGCAGCTCGTCGTCGCACATGGCCGCCGCCTCGGGGTCGTGCGTCGCGAGCACGACGGCCGCGCCCCGCCGCGCTTCGGCCCGCAGCAGCTCCAGCACCCTGGTCCGGTTGCCCGCATCGAGCTCGTTTGTTATTTCATCAGCCAGTACCACATCGGCGCGCAGCGCCAGGCCGCGTGCGATGGCCGCGCGCTGCTGCTGCCCGCCGGACATCTCCTCGATCAGGTGACCGGCCTGTTCGGCCAGCCCGACTGCTTCGAGGCTCTCGGCCGTCAGGCGCCGCGCGTCGTCGGGCGAGAACCCGTTGGCCACGAGCACGACGTGCACGTTTTCGGCCGCGGTCAGGATCGTGGCGAGCCCGTTGTGTTGCGGGATCCACGCTATTCGCTTGGCTATGGCGTCCCTGCGGTCGCGCAGCGGCTCGCCGTCGAACCTGACCGTGCCCTCGCTGGGGCGCAGGCTCGCGGCCATCGTGCGGATGAGTGTGGTCTTGCCCGCGCCCGACGACCCTGTGATGGCGAGCATCCGGCCCGCGTGCACCGTCGCCGACACCTCGCGCAGCACGGCCTGATCGGGCTTGTACCCGACTGTCACCCGCTCAACGACCAATCGCGGCTCACGGCCGCCGGCCGCATGGTCGACTCCTGCGCTCGCCAGGCTGTCTGTCGTCATAGCCTCCCCGTTTCACGCTTTGTCGGATGGCTGTCCGCACGCCCCTGCCTGGCGTCGTGGGATCGCTCCCACGCGCAATGTAGCGGACGGTAGCGTGCGGGTAAAGTGGCCCTTCCGGATAGGACTAGGGCGGCCGTTTATGCGCCCGAAGCCCACGTGAGCCTGGCCTGCGCCTCGGCCGCGTCGGGATGGCCGAGGTCGTCGAGGATCCGCGCGGCGCGTTGCCACGCCTGCTTGGCCGCCTCCTCCGGTTCACCGCCCGCGTGCTGGGTGCCGCCGAGCTCGGTGAGCGTGACCGCCTCGCAGTATTGATCGCCGAGCCGGCGGAAGAACGCGATCGCCCGTTCGTGCACCCGGCCGCGGCGCGACACCTACGCAAGCAGGTGTCTAAAGACGACAGTCTGGGCCACGGTCCACGCGGTCGTTGTGACGATGTAGAGCGTCGCGGCCAGCGGGAGGAAGGCGACGCTGAGCACCGAGGCGTAGGGCAGTGCGCGGGCGATGCCCGTGAGCGGCTGGCGGGCCACGCGCGATGAGGCGTAGCCGATCGCGGCAAGCAGAACGATCGCGCCCGCGAAGACGGCCAGATGGGCGGGCTCCAGCGGGAGCAGGTAGGCGCCGAGTGGCACGCCCAGCAGGGTGTGCGCGCCGAGGGTAGGCGAGAGGAAGGCTTGGTACAGCGAGGCGAACACCGGGATCTGGACGAGCATCGGCAGACAGCCGCGCGCCAGGCCGCCTCCCTCGGCGCGATAGAGCGCGGTGAGCTCGTTGTCGAGCCGGGCCTTGTTGTGGCGGTGGCGCTTTTGCAGCTCGGCGACCCGCTCGAAGAGCGCCGCGCGGCGCTGGTCGGCGCGATATTGCGCGTACCCGACGGGTACCAGAAGAATTCTAATCAGGACAGTGGTCAGGACGATGGCGGCAGCGGCGCCGCCGATGGACATGAGCACGGTGATGAGGGCATGCGCGGGCATGCCAAGCCAGGCAAGCATTTTCTTGGTCTCCAGACGATCGGGCGAACAGGGGCTGGTGGCTCAGCCCAGATCTGGAGCTCGCGGCCGCTGCCGCCCCGCCGCGTCGGGATCGCTGTGTCGCAAGTAGACGGTGTCATCGGCTGTCGGCGTCATCCGCTGCGTCGGGCCCGACACGAGTGACCGCGGGCGCACCCCGGCCAGCAACGCCACACAAATGGCGGCCACCGTCAGCGCCAGCACGCCATGCAGGCTCAGCGGCTCACTGCCAAGGAGCGCGACCGCGAGCATGGCGACACCGAACACCATGCCACAGTAACAAGCGAATGCCCGTCCCCGGCACGGGACGGGCATTCGCCTACAAGGACAGGGCGGTTAACAGGTCGGCACGCCCGGCAGGACCGCCGACGGGTGGTCGATATAGATGTTGGTCATGAACCCGAGGGGCGACTCAATCTTGGACCACCAGTTGTTGGTGTAGCCCTCTGCCGTGACGGTGTCGCCCTGCCGCTGGCACAGCACCTTGACCTGGGTCGGCCCCGCGAGGGTCCCGACCACGGCCGAGGACAGGTACGGCCCGGTGCGCACGCGCACGCCGCTGCCCCAGGTCCAGAACCAGGTTCCGCCGCCGCTGCACCCGTTGTCGCTCGTGATGGACCTGACGCCATACGTGCTCGGGTAGGGCGCGAGCGAGACCCCGTTGATCCGGATAGTCTGGCCCACCCCGTTGTAGAGCTGCTCGTAGTGGATGTGCGGGCCGGTAACGTTGCCGGTGGCGCCGGTTGTGCCGACCTGCTGGCCCTGGTTGACCCACTGTCCATGCGCCACCGAGAAGGCGGCGAGGTGGAAGTAATAGGTCTTCCAGCCACCACCGTGGTCGATGACGATGTAGTTGCCGGCTCCGCCCGCTTGGTAGTACCGGTAGGCGGTGCCCGCTGCCGACGCCAGGTTCGGTGTGCCGGCGGTGCCGCCACCGTTGCGGATGAAGTCCAGTGCCAGCCGGACCTCGGCGCTGTGATGGCTGTATGTCCAGCTTTGCCCGCATGGGAACGGCGCCTTGAAGTTGGGTGCTGCCATGGCCGGTGCCGGGCCGGTGACGATGACGGCGATGGAGGCCGTGATCGTGACGAGGGCAGCGACCACTGATCGCCATACTCGCATGCTTCGTTCCTCCCTAATGACGTGTGCGGGACACGTTAGGGTTCACACGCGCAGGTGACGGGGGTGCTTCGGCGGTGGCCGAAACGCCCTGGTAGTTTCAACCTTTGATCGTCTTGACCGCGAACCCGCCCCCACCTTTTTGGGTTGATCATGACCTTGCGTCCATGCTCGACGGCGTGTCGGGGCGTTAACTTCATGGCCAACACCGGGAGATTGAGCTTGGCGTCGGCCGTGAGGTCGGCATCGGGCTGGGCGTGGGCCGATCATGAGCTTAAGTTCATAGTCGAGGCGAGAGGGGCGTCGGGATGAGACCGCTTCGATCGATGGGCGCACGGCCCGACCCCGCCGCGATGAGCCGGTCGACACACTTTGACGGGCAGCGGTTCCACAACTCGACGCCCAGTTCCGTGATGCCGCCCGACTCGGCGCGCAAGCTCTTCCGGGAGATGGTGTTCGGCAAGGAGAAGCGGCGGCCGTCGAGCCCGATTCCGGTGGTCACACCGACGGAGTGGGACACCTCTCCGGGCCGGCTCAGTGCCATCTGGCTGGGGCACGCGTCCACGCTGATCGAGATCGAGGGCCGGCGCGTGCTGCTCGACCCGGTCTGGAGCCTGCGCTGTTCGCCGACTCAGCTGGCCGGGCCGAAACGCTTGCACCCCATGCCTTTGGCGCTGGGCGAGCTGCCGCAACTGGACGCGATCGTGATCTCACACGACCACTACGACCATCTGGACATGGCGACGGTGGTGGCGCTGGCACGGTTACAGTCGGCGCCTTTCCTTGTGCCGCTGGGGGTTGGGGCGCACCTGCGGCATTGGGGCGTGGCGGGTGAGCGGATCGTCGAGCTGGACTGGGACGAGGAGCATGCGGTCGGTGGGCTCCGGTTCGTGGCGACCGAGGCGAGACACTTCTCCGGGCGTGGGTTCACCCGGAACGAGACGCTGTGGGGGTCGTGGGTCATCGCCGGTGCACGGCGGCGCGTGTTTTACACCGGCGACACCGGATATTTTCCGGGCTTCGCCGAGATCGGCGCGCAGCACGGGCCGTTCGACCTGACGCTGGTCCAAATTGGAGCTTACAGTCCATATTGGCCCGACATTCACATGACGCCCGACGAGGCCATCGCCACGCACGTGGATGTGCGCGGCGGGCTGCTCCTGCCGGTGCACTGGGCGACCTTCAACCTCGCGCTGCACGCGTGGAGCGAGCCGGTGGACCGCATTTGGGCGGCGGCGCAGGAGCAGGGCATCGACTTGGTCGTACCGCGGCCGGGTGAGCGACTGCGGGCCGACGACCCGATCCCGGTCGATGGGTGGTGGCAGGCGATTGCGTGACGGATGGCCGTTGTCGGGAAGCCGCTACTTCGTTCGCGCGGACATAAGTAAATGCGATCATTCGCTGCATGACGAACCGTCGATGGCTAATCACAGGGTGTTCCAGCGGACTCGGCCACGCGTTGGCCACATATTTGACGGCGAAGGGAGAGCAGGTACTCGCCACCGCGCGGAACATATCCGGCTTGGACTTCCCGCACGTGACGCGGCTCGATGTGACCGACCCGGAGCAGTGCGAGGCGGCGGTCAACCTGGCGGTGGAGCGGTTCGGCGGCATCGACGTGCTGGTCAACAACGCGGGTTATGGCCAGATGGGCGTCGTGGAGGAGGTGTCCGACGCCGAGCTGGAGGCCCAGTTCGCCACCAATGTGTTTGGCCCGTGGCGGCTGGCCCGGCTGGTGCTCCCGCACTGGCGGGCGCAGGGAGGTGGACACGCCGTCTTCGTGTCGTCGATATCCGGCTCGCTCCCGCTGCCGAACCTGTCGGCGTACACGGCCAGCAAGTTCGCGTTTGAGGGCCTGGCCGAGTCGCTGGCACAGGACGCGGGCATGTTCGGTGTGAAGGTGACGATTCTGCAGCTGGGCGGGTTCACCACCGACTATGGCAAGAAGGCGTTCGACCCGGCCCGGAAGTTGCCCGAATACGAGCCGGTCGCGGGCGAGATCGAGCAGCTGGTCCGCGGGCTGGCCGACAACCCGGACTGCTGGTCGCCGGAAACGTTCGCCGCGATGGTGGGGCGCCTTGTGGAAATGCCCGACCCGCCGCTGCGCCTGCCGTACGGCGGAAAGGCACGCGAGTTCTTGGAAGGGGCGTTTGCGGCGCGGCGTGCGGCGTTCGACACCGTGCAGGAGCCGTAGCTAGAGTTTGATCGTGACGGACTGGCGGGAGCAGCGAGACCGGGCGGTGGCGGCGCACGCCGCCGCCCTGGCGAGCAAGCGGGAGGCCGAGGCGGCGCAGGCGCGGCGGCTCATCGCCGATTTCCTGCGCCAGGCGCCCGCCCCGGAGCCGCTGACGTGCCTGTCCTACAACGGCCGCACCAGGTACCGGACCGGCCTCATGGGTTGGTATCTGAACACAGGCCGCACCGTCGCCGTCGACACCTCGGGTGAATATTACGTTTTGCTGGTGCCGCAAAGCTTTCGGGCCCGCTTCACCGGTGTCACGCCACGACCACAACAGCCACCACTGATCGTCGGCGAGGGCGCCCGCGACGGCGAATCCATCCCCCTCCGCACTCTCCTCAACAACATCCTTTCGCGTTGATCATGAACGTATGTCCATGCTGGGCGGTGTGTCGCGGTGGACGCCGCGGGGGTGGTAGCCGAGGGGGGCGCTTTCACCGAGGATGTCTGCCAGCAGCCAGATTATGGCAAGCCACATTTCGGTACCCATCAGGCTCGGCTGCTGTTCGGGGCTGAAGGCGAAGCCGCGCTCGGGTTGCCAACGGGTCAGCGCGTCGCCGAGCCGTTGCCGCGCCCAGGACTGCGCCTCCGCGCGGCGATGACCGGTCTGCTGCCCGCACAACCATAGCGGGTGGATGACATCGAGCACATCGCATGCCGTGCCGCGCCCGTCGGCGAAGAACCGGCCATCGCGGGTGTGGGCGAGCACGGCGTCGATGGTCGCCTCCGGCCGCGGGACCGGCACGCCGAACTGGGCGAAAGTCCCACGGGTGAGCCGATAGTACCCGTTGACCGGCTGCCTCCGGCCTTCGTCGAGAGTGGGCGAACCCCACAGACCCGACCACGGGTCCTGCCGGGTGAGCAACCAGCCGAGCAGTGTCTCCAGTGGACCGTCCAATCCGAACAGTCGCCGGTTCCAGTGCAGGCCCGTGCCATACATGTCGACCCAGGCGCCCGCGTGCCAGGCACGGTCCGCCCACGGGAGCGCGTCGAGCGTGCCGATCAGGTCGTCGAGCTCGTGCACGGCCCGGATCGGGTGGGGGAGCTGGGAACCCAGCAGGTCCAAGGCGTACCCAACAGAAAGAATGTGATAGTTGGAACCGCTGTCGAGGGTGGGCGATGCCTCGCCGAGCTCCGGGATGAGCCCGGTTTCGGGATCCTGCCGGCTCTTGAGCCACTCGATTGTCTCCTGCTCGCGCGGGAGTTCCACGCCCAGCAGATCGGCGATTTCGACGGCGTCGCAGACCGCCCGCACGTTTGCGCCCCAGCCGAAGTCGTAATGCGCCAGCAAAGCCGGTGCCTCTTCCCGTGCCCGCTGCCCGAAGGACTCCAGTGAAAGCGGGCGTTTGCGGTCGCGCCGGTCCCGGATGCGCCGTGCCGGGTTGCCGCCCATCACCGACCACGGCGGCACGTCCTTGGTGACCACGGCGCCCGCGCCGATGATGCTGTGCGCGCCGACCGTGACCCCGTCGAGGATGACGGCGTTGGACCCGATCCACACGTCGTCCTCGATGGTGATGCCCTTGCTGGTGATCGGCTGCCGGAACACCGGCTCGGCCGGTTCGGCGGCGTGGTTGAAGCCCAGGATCGAGGCATGCGCGCCGATGCGGACCCCGTCTCCGGCGGTGACCGTGCCGCGCACGACCGCGAACGGGTTCACGGTCGTGTTGTCGCCCAGCCGGATCCGCCCGGTCACATAGGCGTGCGCGGCTATGTATGACGTGCTTCCGATGGCCAGCTCTTCGAGCTCGTATATGGCGGCAAGCGGAGAAAGATAGGTGCGTTCGCCCGCCTCGCGCAGGCCCGGCAACTCCAGTTGCCGGGCCTGCTGGCGCGCGATGTCCTCCTCTGAGGCCTGTGTCCAGTAGAGCCAGGGGCAGTAGTCAAACAGGTGCACGCCGACAATCATGCCCCTGGCAGGGCCGCGCTACACGGTGCAGGGTGTGTTTTCGACGTTGGCCTTGGCCTCGCCGATGACCACGTCGGTCAGGAGCGTGTCAAGGACGACGGCTTGGCGCGTGATGGAGGTCGGTGTGGTGATGGTGCGGTTGAGGCTCAGCGAGCCGACGGCGAGCGGGATGGTCACCGGTTCGGACCCGACATCGATGACCACGCCGTTGATGCGCAGGCTGGCCACGTGCGACCCGGAGCCGAACGCGTGGTTGCCGTTGATGCACGTGACCGACGCCTCGGAGCGGATCACACCCAGCTCGATGACGACGGGCAGCAGCACGCCCGCGGTGATGCGTGTCGAATCGACGCGGGACCACGCGGTCGCGTTGTCGCCGTTGGCGGGCGGATTGAGGATCAGGTCATCCGGAGTCTGCGACGTATGCGCCTCAAGCGCCTGCGCCTGCACACCGAGGATGCCCGCGTTGAGGTTCACGTTGGCCACGATCACATCATCGTCGCGGCACGGCACGTCCGGCGGGTTGGCCCGCGCGACGATGATGCCCGCGAGGTTCAAAGCCGTCGCCTGGCAAGAGAACCCACCCTTGCGGACGAGCGCCTCGATGCGAATGTCGGACAGGATCGGGCTCGTGCCGTTGGGTGCGGCCCGCAGCGTGGCGCGCACCTCTATGTACCGTCCGGTCATAAGGAAATTGACGCCGTTGTCCACTTCCACGAACGGCTGCGTTGCCAGACCCGCCTCGGTGTTGGAGGCGCGCGCCTCGACCGTGATCGATGTGCCGGGCGGCTCGCTGCCCTGAGGCTCGGTGTTCCAAGTCACCTTGCCCCATGGGCGGTTGTCGACCCCGCCGTCCTGCACGACGGTCCACGTGCCGATGGGGGCCGTGATTTCGCCGAGCACGGAGCCTGTCATGTCGCTGTAGTTGTACGGACCCGCGCCCGCGCCAAGGTCGACGACCAGGTCGACGGCTCCGACCGGGAATCCGCCGCCGCCGATCGGCCCGGCGTTGGGGTCGATGCGCATCGCGTTGTTGGTGTTGATGTTCGCGACCCATACCTTGCCGTTGCTGTCCACGGCGACACCGGTCGGTCCGCTGCCGCCCGGCAGAGCGACGTTGCCGACGTAGGTGCCGTCGGTGCGCAGGTGCCCGACCGTGGTCGCGGGACCGATCAGCGAGTGGGCCACCCACACGTTGCCGGCGGCGTCGACCGCGACGCCCTGCGCGTTGGCGTTGCCGTGCGGGAATGCGCCAAGGATGTTGCCCGCCGGGTCCATCTTGACGACCCGGTTGCCGGCGACGTTGGTGTGCCAGATCTCGCCCGTGTCGGGGTCCATGCCGAGGCCGTAGTCGCCGTGTGTCGTGTCCAAACACGTGCCCGCGCCGCCCGGGACATAGCGCAACAGGTTGGCGCCGAAGCGAGCCGACCACAGCGTGCCGGCCTTGTCGATGAGACCGCCGTAGCCGCCGCACCCGAAGTTCACCAGGGTCCCCGGGACGACCGCGCCGGATGTGCCGTCGAGCTTCTCATGCTCGTTGTCGGCGCCGCCGGTCCAGACGTCGTTGTTGGCGTCAACCGCGACGGTCCGGGTGAGAATCCCGGCCACGCGCGTGTAATTGATGATGCATTCGTCTGCGGCGGTCGTGACGCCACCGTTGTTGTCGGCGCCGCCCGCGTTGGTCCATGGCCGGATGTCGCCGAGCCCGCGCGAGGTGGCGATGAGCCCGTCACTGTCGCGATCCTGGCAGGTGTTGTAGGCGAACGGGGGAGCGAGGTAGTCGCCGGCCGGGTTGGGGGTGCCATCGGCATTCACGCGTGAACCGCCGGACACGACACCCACACGGGTGACGGAGCCGCGCCCGCCGTCCTGCTCGGCGCGATTGGACAGCCAGGTGTTGCCGAAGCGGTCAACCGTGGTGCGCGAGGGGTTACGGCCGCGGTTGTCCGGCGCGGACAACCACTCCCCGACAATCTGGCCGGTGTCGACATGAATCCGGACCATCGTGCCCCGCGCGGACGCTGCGATGTTCACAAACGGGAAGAACGTCTGCTGTCGATTGAGCTGCAGTTGGTTGTTGTTCGGGGCGTCGTGGTTGACGTCCTGCAGCACGCCCTGGTCGAAATCCGCGTCCGTGGTGTAAAGGACATTGATTCCGGGTACCGGAGCGGCGCTCGCGCTGACGGCCGATAGCCCGATCGTCAGTGTGATCACCGTAAATACGGCGAGGTGTTTGGATCGCATGTCCGGTGAAGCTACGGCGGTATTGCTGTCCGTAACTATCGGGTTTCATGATGATGAAAGTGCGTGAGGATCACTCATGGTGAATCACGGGTATCGTGGGGTGGTGACCCGCGACAGCCTTGTCGCCAGCGCGGCGAGACGCTGGCAGGAGACCCTGGTCGACGACTCAGGGCGCAATCAGCTTGCCTACTATAGGGATTTGAAGGTGGGCACGCTCGCCCTCGACGGTGCGCACGAGCCGCATTTGGCCCAATTGCTGGCGGGTCGTCCGGTCGCGCTGCGCCATCTGTTTCCCACGCCCGAGGCACATGCCGACGCGATGAAGCGGATGCGTGCCGTGCGCACCCACATGCGCACGTGGGCCGAGGAGCGCGGCGTCGAGGTGGGCTATCTGGTCACCGGGCTGGCCACGTGGCACGAGCCGAGCCGCACCCCGCGTGCGCCCGTGCTGCTGCAGCGCCTGGCCGTGCGGCCTGCCTCAGCGCTGCACCTCGACTTCATCCTCGACACCGATCCCGAGCCGTCGGTCAACCCGGTGCTGCTGCACAAGCTGAGCAAGGACTTCGGGGTCACGATCGCGGCCGAGGAGCTCGACGAGCTCTCGCCGGAAGACCTGTTCGGCTATCTGGCGAAGGCGGCGCAGGACGTGCCCGGGTTCGCCATCGAGCAGCGGCGCCTGATCGGCACCTTCACCTATGCGAAACTGCCGATGGTCGACGACATCGGGGATTCGCTTGAAGTGCTTGCGGCGCATGACGTCATCGCTGCGCTGGCGGGCGATCGCGAGGCGCTGGCAAACCTGGTGTCCCAAGACGACCCGGGGGTCGGCGCGCCGGACAATGTGGACCCGGCCGAGGAATTCATTGTTTTGGACGCCGATTCGTCGCAGAGCCACGTGGTCAACTCCGTGTTGTCGCGGCACCATCTTGTTATCAAAGGCCCTCCTGGTACCGGAAAGAGCCAGACGATCGCTAACATCATCGCTGCGCTGGCGGCGCACGGGCGCACCGCGCTGTTCGTCGCGGAGAAGCGGGCCGCCATCGACGCGGTGCTCGACCGGCTGCAGCACGTCGGCCTGGACGACCTCGTGCATAACCTGCACGGGGAGCAGCAGAGCCGGCGCGAGCTGGCCCGCTCGCTGGACGCCCGGCTGCAGCGCGCCCGCACCGAGGCCCGGCCGCCGTTCGACGACAACGCCCGGCGGCTGTCGCTTTCGCGCGAGGCGCTGGTGCGCCACCACGACGCCATGCACCAACCTCGGCAGCCGTGGGGCTTTTCGGTGTACAACATGCAGGCAGGTCTGGTCGGCCTGCCGCAGTCGCCGGTGCGGTGGTCGGGTCCGCAGCTGCGGGAGCTGCACGGGGAGACCGTGCACCGGGTGCGCGCGGCAGTGGCCGAGCTGGCGCGCATTCCGACGACCACGCCATGGCTGGAGACCAGGATCACCGATCGGGCGCAGGCGCAGGAGGCATACGGCCTGGCCGGGCGGGCGGTCGTGCAGTGGCCGCGCGCGCAGGAGGCCGTCGCGCGGTTGGTGGCGGAGCTGGGGTTCGCGCCACCGCGCACTGCTTCGGCCATGGAGCAGGCCGTGCAGCTCGCCACCGACGTGGATCTCACGCTGACCGCGTTCCAGCCCGAGATCTACCAGGCCGATCTGTCGGGTTGGGACGGTTTCCTCGACCGGTGGCGCACCAAGCGGCGGATGCGCGCACTGCAGAAGCACCGGGTGAAAGACCTGCGCGCGGCGGCGGCCCAGATCGCCGATCAGAAGGAGCGCTGGAGCCGCGCAGCGGTCGACGGCCGCGGGCCGCGCGTCGCCGAGTCGCTGCCCGAGGCGGCAGGCGCGTTGAACGAGGCGGTGGAAACGCTGCGCCGGCTGTACTCGATGCTGCCGGTGCAGGACCTCACCGAGCGGCTCCCGGCGCTGTCCACGGATCAGCGCGGGCTGCTGGATGCGGTGCGCCGCAATGAGTTGCTCGCGGTGACGGGTCCATATGGGACGTTCACCGGCGCGGACGAGTTCGACTACGCTTGGCTGAGCTCCATTTTGGACGATGTGCGGTTCAACGACGACCATCTGGCGCGCTTCTCCAGCGATGCGCTGCACGCTGCGGCCGAAGACTTCCGCGCCGCCGACACGGAGCATCTGGCGCTCGCCGCCGGGCGCGTGCGCTACGAGGCGGCCATGCACATGATCCGCGTGCTGGACGAGCATCCCGAGCAGCAGCGGCTGGTGCGCAACGAGGCCGCGAAGAAGGCCCGGCACCTGACCGTGCGCAAGCTGTTCGAGCAGGCGCCGCAGGCGCTCACGGCACTCAAGCCGTGCTGGGCGATGAGCCCGCTGCTGGCCAGCCAGGTGCTGCCGGCGCGGACGCTGTTCGACGTGGTCATCTTCGACGAGGCGAGCCAGGTCGAGCCGGTCGACGCGATCACGGCCGTCATGCGGGGCCGGCAGATCGTCGTGGCGGGCGACGAGCACCAGTTGCCGCCGACGTCGTTCTTCGACCGGTCGCCGTCGTCTTTGGACGATGAGGAGCCGGATGAGGCGCTGCCGACGGACGACATCGAGTCGCTGTTGCAGTCGTTCGCCAACACGTTGCCGCTCGGTCAGGTCAAGCACCTGTCGTGGCACTACCGTTCGCGCGACGAGCGCCTGATCGCGTTCTCCAACCGGCACATCTACGCGCCCAACGGGAATGAGCTGGTGACGTTCCCCGGCGCGGACACGCTCGACTGTCTGCGGCACGTGCTGGCAAGCGATGGCGAGTCCGAAGTGGACACGGTGGTGCGGCTGATCCTGGAGCATGCCGAGCAGCGGCCCAACGAATCGCTCGGGGTCATCACGATGGGCGTCAAGCACGCCGACCTGATTGACGCCGCGCTGCACCGGGCGCTTGCCAAACGGCCCGACCTTGCACCCTTCTTCACCGAGTCGGGGCTTGAGCCGTACTTCGTCAAAAATATCGAACGGGTGCAGGGCGACGAGCGGGACGCCATCATCATGTCCGTCGGTTATTCGAAGACCGCCGATGGGCGGATGCGCTATTTGTTCGGGCCGCTCAACCAAAAGGGCGGGGAGCGCCGGCTCAACGTGGCCGTGACGCGGGCCAAGCGACGGCTCACGCTGGTCAGCTCGTTCACCTTCCTCGACATGGATCCCAACCGGCTCAAGGCGGCCGGGGCGCGGCTGCTCCGGTCCTATTTGGAATATGTGCAACTCGGAGGGATCTCCGACAGTCGCAATGCGACGGTCAACGCCTTCGAGGCCGACATGCGTGATCGGCTTGTTGAGGCGGGGGTACCGGTCGAGGCGCGCTACGGCGTCGACTTCGCTGTGAGCCACTTCGCGATCGAGACCGACGGTGCGCGTTACCATTCGAGCCCCACGGCGCGCGACCGGGACCGGCTGCGACAGCAGCATCTGGAACGGCTGGGCTGGCGCTATCACCGGATCTGGTCGGTCGATTGGCACGCCGACCGGGAGCGTGAGATCGCGCGGGCGGTGGCGGCATATGAGCAATCGCGCAAGCCCGACATCGCGCCCGAGCCGGAGCCGGTGGTGGAGGTCGAAAAGCCGCCGGTGCTGAAAACGCGCGGGCCCAAGCCGGAGCTGCCGCCGTTCGAGAGCATCACCGACCTACCCGACCACGTGCTCGCTGAGCTGGTGAAATGGGTCGAGAGCGATGGGCTCAACCGCACCGAGGACGAGGTCGTCACCGAGACCATCGCCGAGCTCGGCTTCACCCGGCGCGGCAGCCGCATCGTGGAGGCGGTCAAACGCGCGCGGCAATCTTTGGGGCGCGGTTTTGTCGGTGGGTCTCGCTAAACTCCGGTCCGTGTTCGGTAGGCTGCGACAACGCCAGGAGTGGAAGTTCTTCAGCGTGCTGCCCAGGGCCGATCGCCCGCTCGCGACCGCCTGGTGGGCGCTGATGCTCGCGCAGGGCCTGCTGCCGGCCGGGTTCGCGATCGCCATCGGCTGGCTGGTCGGCGCGGTCCAGGAGGTTCGGCCGCTCGGCCCGCCGCTGGTGGTGACCGGGCTGGTGTTCGTGGCGATGCAGGTGGTCACGCCGATCCATCAGGTGGTCAGCAACAACCTCGGTGACCGCGTGGCCGCGTGGCTCTATGACCGCCTGACCGAGGCGTGCGTCGAGCCGCCCGGCATGGGCCACCTGGAGGATCCCGAGGTCGCCAAGGACATGACCACCGCCAGAGACTTCGATTTGGGCATGACCGCGCCACCGCTGTCCATGTCGCTCGACTTCATCGCGGGCAGCCTGGCACAGTTGTTCGCTGGCGTGGCGTCGGCGCTCATCCTGTTCGGCTACGCCTGGTGGGCGCCGCTGGTGCTGGGCGGGGCGTGGTTCGCGACGCACTGGCTGCTGCGCGAGAGCGCGGTCTGGCGCGACCGCAACACCGACGAGGTGCGGGCGGCCAGCCAAGACGCCGACTATGCCTACCGGCTCGCGGTTGACCCGCCGGCGAGCAAGGAGCTGCGACTGTTCGGTCTCGTCGGCTGGGTCATCGAGCGGTTCGCCGCCCGGCGCAAGCGGCTGCACCAGTTGCAATACGAGGCGACGCGCATGCGCGAGCGCTCGGTGCTGCTCAGCCTGCTGGTCGTGCTCGCGGGCAACGTGCTGGTGTTCTGGTCGCTGGGCCGCGACGTGATCGGTGGCGGGCTGACGCTCGGAGAGCTGGTGGTCTTCGCCCAGGCGGCGATCGGCGCCTCGCTGATCGCGTTCGGCGGGCTCAACTGGGCACTCGACGGGGCTTCGGCTCCCGTTGCGGCGGTGTTGCGGCTCAAGCAGGTGACGGCTGAGCGCGGCGCCTTGTCCGCTGTGGACGATGAGGCAAGCGACTCCGGTGGCGCGGCCGTCGCCTCCGCGCGAAGCGGATCGGGGGCGCCCGAGATTCGGTTTCGTGGGGTGGATTTCGCCTATCCGGGCGAGGCCGGCGGGCACCGGCCGATCCTGCAGGGGTTCGATCTGACCATCCCGGCCGGGTCCTCGCTGGCGATCGTCGGGCGCAACGGCGCGGGCAAGACCACGTTGGCCAAGCTCATCTGCCGGCTCTACGATCCGGTCGGCGGGGCCATCGAGGCCGACGGGCGCGACATCCGCCGGATCGATGTGCGGGAGTGGCGTTCCCGGGTGACGGCGGTCTTCCAAGACTTCGTGCGGTTCGAGCTGTCGCTGCGCGAAAACGTCGCGCCCAACGGCGCGCCCGACGAGGCAATCGAGGCCGCGCTCAAGGCGGCCGGGGCCGATGGGCTCGCGTCGCTGGACACCATCCTGGCCAAGGGATACGACGGCGGCACCGACCTGTCCGGCGGGCAGTGGCAGCGGGTCGCGCTGGCGCGGGCGCTGTGCGCGGTGCGGCAGGGCGCCGGGGTGGTGCTGCTCGACGAGCCGACCGCGCAGCTCGATGTGCGCGGCGAGGCCGAGATCTTCGAGCGCATCCTGGCCGAGACCCGGCACTGCACGACGATCCTTGTGTCGCACCGGTTTTCGACCGTGCGGCAGGCCGACCGCATCTGCGTGCTGGAGGAGGGGCGAGTGGTCGAGCTCGGCTCGCACGAGGAGCTGATGGCGCAGGGCGGGCGCTACCGCACCATGTTCGACCTTCAGGCGCAGCGGTTCGCCGCCGGACTGCCGGAAGACGAGGGTGACGAAGAGGTGATCTACGATGTCCTCTGACCGGAGCGTGGGCACGGCCGAGGCGATCGAGCCCCTGCCATCGGCGCTTTCGAGCATGTGGCGGCTGTGCAAGCTGGGGTTCCGGTTCGAGCCGGCGCTGATGGGCGTCGCCTTCGTGCTTTCGCTTCTGGCCGCGGTGCCAGACGCGTTGCTCGCCCTGTGGCTGAAGTTCCTCGGCGACGGTGTGCTCGGCGGCGACAACCGGTTGGTCTACGTCGCCGTGCTCGGCCTGGCCGCCTCCGCCTGCGGCACGTGGTTTCTGCGCACGGTCTCGACCCGGGTGCAGCGGCGCTTCCGCGACAAGGTGACCATCGCGCTGGAGTCGCACGTGGCCCGGCTGCAGGCGTCGATCGTGTCGATCGCCCATCACGAGCGGCCCGACTATCTCGACCGGCTCTCCGTGCTGCGCAACCAGGTCTTCGTGCTCGACCACATGTATATGTCGGTCTTCACGACCATGGGCTGGATCTTGCGGCTGGTCGTCACGATCATCCTGCTGATGTCGGTGCACCCGGTGCTCGCGCTGCTCGCCCTGCTGGCCCTGCCCACGGTGGCCACCTCGTCGTGGCGTCCGGTGATCGAGCGGGAGGTGCAGGAGCGGGCGGCGCAGACCGTGCGGCGGGCCAAGCATTTCTTCACGCTCGCGACCACGGCGGCCGCGGGCAAGGAGGTGCGCGTCACGGGCATCGCCGACAAGATCGTGGCCGGGCGGCGCGCGGCGTGGGAAGCGTGGTATGGCCCGACGGCGGCGGCACGCTGGGCCTCCGCGTGGTGGCACACGGCCGGGTGGGCCATCTTCGCGGCGGGATACGTTGGCGCGATCGTCTTCGTGTCGGCCGGTCTGTCCCGCTCGGCGGGTGACGTGCTGCTCGTGCTCGCGGCCGGGGCGCGCCTGTCGTCCTACGTCAGCGCCACCGTCGGCGAGATCGGCTTCCTGCGCGGGATCTGGATGGACGGCGCGCAGCGCCTGGCCTGGCTGGAAGACTACGCCGCCGCGTTCCACGCCAATGCCGACCTGGCCGTGCCCGGCGCGCTGCGTGAGGGCATCCGATTCGAGCACGTGTCGTTCGCCTATCCGGGCACGACGGTGCCCGTGCTGCAGGACGTGACGGTGACATTGCCGGCGGGCGCCGTCGTCGCCATCGTCGGCGAAAACGGGGCGGGCAAGAGCACACTGGTCAAGCTGCTGTCGCAGTTCTACCGGCCCACGTCGGGGCGGATCCTCGTTGACGGGCAAGACCTCGCGCGGATGCCCGCCGACTCGTGGCGGGCCCGGCTGTCCGGGGCATACCAAGACTTCTTCCGGTTCGAGCTGCGCGCGCAGCAGGCCGTCGGGGTCGGCGACCTGCCTCGTCTCGACGACCAGCCGGCCGTGCGGGCGGCGGTCGACCGGGCCGGGGCGCAAGACGTCGTCACGCAGCTGGTGTCCGGGTTGGACACCCAGCTCGGGCCGGCGTGGCCCGCGGGCGTGGAAGTCTCGTTTGGACAGTGGCAAAAGCTCGCGCTGGCGCGGGGCTTCATGCGGGAGGAGCCGCTGCTGCTCGTGCTCGACGAGCCCACCGCCGCGCTGGATGCCGAGACCGAGCACGCCCTGTTCGAGCGCTACGCCGTCGGGGCACGGCAGGCCTCGGCCGCGGGCCGGATCACCATCCTGGTCTCCCACCGCTTCAGCACCGTACGCATGGCCGACCACATCGTCGTCCTCGACGGTGCCCGGGTCGCCGAGTTCGGCTCGCACGACGAGCTGATGGCCAAGCGCGGCAAATACGCCGAGCTGTACTCCATCCAGGCCGCCGCCTACCGCTAACCGCGCACCCCGCGTTGGGCGCGGTGCGTGGGCTGGGCGGTGTTCGGGGGCTGAAGTGGGTCCGACCCGACTTGGCTCACCAGCGGCGCATCCAGCGCGGCCTGGGGAGGTGACCCCCGGGGAACCTGCCGTGGACTCGGGGACTCGTACCTGCGTGAGACTTTCGATGTTGAGCGCCCGGCTCGCCCCGGCCACGATCGTCTTGGCGATGCTTGCGGGCTGCACGGCCACCGACACAGCCGTGCCGCCGCCGTCACCAGATCAGGCAGCGGCGCCCGGCCCGGCCCGATCGGGTTGTGGATCGCCGGTCGAAACCGGCCCGCTGCCCGAGTGGGCGCGGGCGGGCTTCACCGGCGACGCAAGGATACCGCACGTCATGGGCGACCGGGGCGCCATACTGGGCGTACTGTTCGGCCACCCGCTCGCAGTGTCCAGATTGGACGGAATCAGCAACAAGGTCCTCTGGGTGGCCAAAACCACGCCACAGTACGGCGATCTCGTGATCGACGCCAAGCTCGCCGGCTCCACGGTTTCCGTGCAGCGCCGCGTCCTCGGCGGCCCGGGACCGTCAATCATCGATCTCCCGGAGCCCGGCTGCTGGCACCTGACCCTCACCTGGCCCGACCACACCGACAACATGGACCTCATCTATCGATAGGGGAGCGCCCAGACGGGCAGGATTCGAGAAGCGCGCGCCGTGGTGCCGTGGCTAGCGTGATCTTCATGGACATCGTCATTCACGCGAGCTTCCTGCCGCACGAGGACCCGGACGCCTCCCTGGCGTTCTATCGCGACGTCCTCGGCTTCGAGGTTCGCAGCGACGTCGGACATGACGGGTTGCGCTGGATCGCGGTCGGCCCCGCCCATCAGCCCGACACGTCCCTTGTGCTGCAGCCGCCGGCCGCCGAACCCGGCATCACCGCCGACGAGCGTCGCACCATCGTGGAGATGATGGCCAAGGGCACCTATGCCGGCATTCTCCTGGGCACCGCCGACCTCGACGGGACCTTCGAGCGCGTGCGGGCCACCGGCGCCGAGGTTGCCCACGGGCCGACCGAGCAGCCGGACGGGATTCGCGACTGCGCCTTCCGCGATCCCGCGGGCAACCTGATCCGCATTCTGGAGCTGCGCTGAACCGTCCGACGATCGTAGACCGGCCCCGCAGAGCAAGTCCCCGCAACGATGATGATTAGGAGATCCCAATGAACTGGAGCAAGTGGATTCGACAGATTCACCGTTGGCTGGCCGTCACTTTTACCGTGACCGTCATCGTCACCTTCATCGCCCTGGCACAGAAGGATCCGCTCGTCTGGGTGGCCTACGTGCCGCTGCTCCCGCTCGTCCTGCTCATGTTCACCGGGCTGTACCTGTTGGTGCTGCCGCATGCCACCAAGTGGCGCAGCGGCGGACGCACCACCGCCTCATGACGTGAATGGGCGTACTGCCGCGCCGGCCTGCCCGATGGCCTGCGTGATCGTGGTGTCCTTGCTCGGGTGCCCCTCCCACCCATGGTCGTAGATCACGATCACGTAATCGCCGAGCCGTTCCACGACGATCACGTAGTTGGCATTACGGCTGTACCGGATGACCAGCCGGTCGGCATTGGCCCCGAACCCGGTCACCGGGGTGAAGTCGTGCCGTGCACCGTCATGCGTGTACGCACCGCACCGGCCCATCGCGTCGCGCAGCTCCGCGAGGTATGCCTGCGCCCCACCGGGGTGATACTTCGTGACCGTGTGGCTGTAGAAGGTCGGGCTCGGCGCGTCGGCCGTGCCTTCCTCGAAGAACGATTCGAAGCCGCGCCGGTCCTCGATCAGGGCATCGCTGGCGTGGTTCATCGGGCGGCACGGCAGCGGCAGGTGGTCGCGCTCCGGAACCGGATCGCCGGTGGGCTTGGGGGCGAAGCACAGTTCGCTCTCGGTCCTACCCGGGAACAGGGACACCGGCAGCTGCCTGAGGTACCGATCTTCGCACCCGCTCGCGACGGGAAGGCCGGCGCTGGGTGACGGCGCGGGCGTGGCCGAAGGCGTCACGGACGGGCTGGGGCTGGGCGTCACCGGCGGGGCGTCCGGCCGGATCCCCTGCACCGCCCACACGATCCCGGCCGCGAGCAACGCTACCGCCGCGGCAGTGCCCGCGATGGCCCGCCGTCGCGCACGCCGGTCGGCGGTCTCGCGCACCTGCCCGCTTGTCGCCAACCGCCGCTCGTTGTCGGGGTCAAGCAGGTCCGCCAGGGCGAGCCGCCCCCGCGAAAGCCAGCTTTTGACCGTGCCCTCCGCCACGCGCAGGTCCTCGGCAATGCGCGCCACCGGCTGGTCGAAAAGATAGTGCAGCGTTATCGCCTGCCGCTGCTGCTTCGGCAACGCCGCCAGGGCCTGCGCCACCAGCAGCTTCTCCTCGCTCGGCGGGGCCGTGTCGACCTGCGACGCCGCGGTCCGCTCGTAAGCCGCGCGCCGCCGCGCCAGCCTGCGCCACACATCCGTGGCCAACCGCACGACCACCAGGCGCAGCCACGCTTCGGGATCCTCGTACCGCGACAGCTTGTCCCAGTCTCGCCAAGCCCGCAGATACGCCTCCTGCACCAGGTCCTGGGCCTGCGCCCAGTCCTTGGTGACCGCGTATGCGTAGCCAAGCAACCGCCGCGACGTCGTCCGATAGAACTCATCGAACTCGTTAGCGTCCCGCATGCCCTGCCTCGTCTCCCAATGGTCGTTGAGGAAAGTCACGATGCACGACGCCGCCAGGTTGCACAAAACATCGCGGGCCTGGTCTCCAGGAGACCAGGCCCGCGAACTGCTTAACCTACAACGGGTTGCACAGGTTCAGCCGGCCCAGCAGGGCCGCGTGTGCGCGGATGGCGCTGTCGCTGGCGGCCGGGTCGAGCCGGACCGCTTCCGCGTTGCGCATCACGTTGATGAACGTGTCGTCGGCCGACAGGTTGCAGTCGGTGTCGACCCCGTCGTTCAGCCCGAAGGCGCCATGCGCGAAGTTGAGCCACGCGGTGAGCGCCTCGCGGTCGAACTGCTGCCGGGCCGTCGGCAGGAGCCGAGGCGCGACCACGTCACGCGCCGCCGCGATGGTGGACGCGTCGGTCGCCTCGCCGAACACGCCGCTCATGTGCTGCGCGATGTCGAGGTAACACTGCAGCACGTCATCCGGGAAATGATCGGGAGGCAGCGTTGTCACGAGGAATTCCAGGTACCAAAGCGTAGAGATCTTGGAAAGCACGCCATTGTCCTGTACGACCACCGTGACCCCGTCAGAACCCGTTCCGCCGTCGTCGTCGCGCGCCGCGAACGTGACCTCGTAGACGCAGGCCTTTCTGTATTCGACCGTGGCGTTGTCGGTCACGTCGCGCGGCTGCACGCTCGGGCTCAGCGGCGGGTCCGGGTTGGGCGGGTTGACCAGCGAGGTGGTGCTCTTGTCGGGCGAGGCGCCGCCGTCGCCGAAGTCCCACGTGATGATGAGGTCGTCGCTGCCTGGGTCGGTGACCCGCCCGGACAACGCCAGCTCATCGTGGGCATCGGTGACGATGGTCTGCCCGCCGGGCGTGGCCACCGCGCCCGACTTGTCGATCGCCGCCGTCGGGTCGATATTGGCGATCGTCACATTGGTGCTGCCGCACCTCGACGTGTCGTCGTCGAAGCCGCACACGGTGATGGTGAAGGTGCCGTTGTCGCCATACACCTTGTCGGCCGTGAACGTGAGTGTCGCGTTTGGCGGATCGTTTTCCAGTACCCCGGAGGCCGGTTGACTGGTCCCGTCACCCCAGTTGATCGTGGCGGTGAGCGGGTCGAGCCAGCCGGGATCGACGATCGTGCCGCGCAGCGTGATCGCCGTGCCCTCCCGCCGCGGTCCCGGGGCCAGCGTCGCAACCACCTGCGGCGCGACGTTGGCCACGGTCACCGTGGCGTCGTCCGTGGCGGTCCCGCCCGGCCCGGTCACCCGCAGCCGCACGGTGAACACACCATCCTGGCCGACGAGGCCGAACGTCGGCGTGGGTCCGGTCGCGTCATCGAAGGCGCCATCGCCGTCGAAGTCCCAGGCGAAAGATGTTGCGTTGGTACCACTTCCGGCCAAGGTGATCGCGCTGCCCTCGACCGTCGAATACGGACCACCCGCGTCGGCCGTCGGCGGTGGGACGGGCACGGTGTTGAGCAGGTCGATGCGCGGCGTCGTGACGTTGTTGCCGCCACTGTTGTAGGTGATCGGCACGCCGGTGTCGCGCAGCCGCGTGAGCAGCTGGCCTGCGGTCTCGCCCGGCCGGGCCTGGCGCAGCAGGGCGAACGCGCCCGCCACGTGCGGCGCGGCCATGGATGTGCCGTCGAAGTTGGCCCACGTGTCGTCGGGGACCGACGACCGCACGCTCACGCCCGGCGCGAACAGGTCGAGCAGCGTGCCCCGGTTGCTGAAGCCGGCGACGGCGTCGCCGTCGGTGGTCGCGCCCACGGTCACGGCCGTCGAGATGCAGCCCGGCGCGCTCACCGCAGCACCGAATCCGTCGTTGCCCGCGGCGATCACGGTCGGGATGCCCTCGGCGAGCAGGTCGTCGATGACGTCCTTGCGGGAGTCGTCGTCGCAGTTGCTGGTGAACTCGCCCCCGCCAAGGCTCATGTTGGCCGCGGCGATGTTGTGGTCGTCGCTCAGGTCGAGCACGTGCTCCAGGCCGGCGATCTGGTCGGAGGTGAACGTGCGCACGCAGGGCGCGTTGCCGTCGCAGTCGTCGGCGTTGTCGAACCGGGTGAACACCTGGATCGCGATGATGGTCGCGCCCGGTGCCACGCCGTTGCCCGGCGCGCCGGTCACTCCGGCCGCGCTGCCCGCGGCGATGCCGGCCACGTGCGAGCCGTGGTCGCAGATGTTGCTGCCACCGTCCATGCAGTTGGCGATCTCGACGTCGGCCGCGCCGGCGCCCGTCTGCTCGTTGTTACCGTTGGGGCACAACGTCTGCTGGCCGTCACCGCTGCTGGAGAAGCACGCCTCTTCGACGATGCGGCCGGCGAGGAACGGGTGGTCCCGGTCGATTCCGGTGTCCAAAATGGCCACCGCGAAACCGGTGCCGGTGAAGCCGAAGCCGTGCACGTCGTCGGCGTTGATGAGCGGGATGGTGGAGCCGAGCGTGGGCAGGTCGGCCGTGTCGGGCTGGATGCGCACCACCCGGTCTGACTTGGCCAGCTGCTCCAGTGCCTTGCTGTCGGCCTCAAGCGCGAGCATCGGGAACCGGTCGAACTTGCGGTGGGTCTTGACTCCGGCCTGCGCGCTGCGCAGCGAGCCCAGCACCCGGTCCTGGTCGCTTCGCTCCTTGAGCTGGACGATGACCCGCTGCGGCCCTTCTTTGGCGGCGGCGGCGATGAGCCGCTGCACCGTGTCGGGCTGTGATGGGGGTTGCGCGGCCGCCGCTAGGCCGGCCGCTGGGTTCAGTGCCATGCCGGCGACGGTCATCAGGGCCGCCGACAGTACACCAAGGACAGGTTTGTGTTTCTTCACCGCGATCTCCATTGCTTCAGGGGTTAGGCGGCGTTACGAGGTTGTGGAGTCTGCCTTGTCTTCCTGCACGGACTTCACGAGCGGCGAGGTGGCCAGATGGCGCATGCCCGCCTCGTCAACCGTCAATGCGAGCTGTGGCAGCCGGTTGTACTGCCTGTTGAGCTCGACCTTGAAGGGCTTCAGCTCGTCGAGCAGGCGGCGCTGGGCTGCCTCGATCTCGGCGCGCTGCTTTTGCACCGCGTCCTGGGGAAGCTCACCCTCGGGCCGATAGGGGATCGCCAGGGTGACGATCACCCGCACGGAACCCCGCTCGCGCGCCGCGTCCACAAGGGACCTATACGGCGAGGGGATCACGCCGTCGATGGCCGAGGACGGTGGTGGCTGGGTTTGCGGGGTCGACGGCGTGCACGCGGCGCAAGCCATGACCAGCACGAGCAACAAGCGAGCACGGCGAACGCCCATGACCGATTCCTCCCCAATGACGCATGCCTAACGTAACGCAAGCACGACGGTCCTAAGTGTCATGAATCCGATTCATCATCATAAGACTCGCTGAAGACGCGTTTAAGCGCAGGTAACGACCGGCCGCACGGCGAGGAGGAAGCCGTGCGGCGGTTAGTCCATTCGTTTATCGGGATTGGGCGCGGGTTCGTTACACGACCTCGACCGTCACGCCCGCGGTCGCGGGCTGGGCGATGGCGACCGTGCCGTCGGACATCACGGCCATCCAGTGCAGCCTGAGCTTGGCTCCGATGGGCTGGGAGTCGGGCACATACGCACGCATCGCGAACTTGACGGACGTGTGCGCGGGGATCTCGGTCAGGCCGGCGCAGTTGAGTCGCCGCCACTTCGCGTCCTCGCCCAGCTGCTGCAGGTACGTCGGGCACACGTCGAGGCCAAACGTGTATGGCATCGCGTTGAGCACGGTCACGACATAGTCGAAGTGCTGTCCACGTTGGACGGTCGCGGGAGCCTCCATGCTGACCGTGAGCGGCGCGTTGAGCAGGGGCGGCTCGACGTACCAGGCGCTGGCCGCGGTGACGCACCGGTTGCCGAGCGAGAGGCTCACCCCGAGCACGACCACCGACGTTTCGCGGTCGCACTCGGTGAACACCAGATCCATGCGCGCGGGCTCGCCCGGGTCGATGGTCGCCGGATACTGCTTCTCGTCGCCCGGGAAGCGTCCGCCCGCGACCACACCGTTGTCCAACGTGGCGGGAGCGGACAGCGTGCATCGCTTGTCGCCGAGGTTGGCCACATACAGGGTCTGGCCCTGCACCCAGTGGTTGCCAAGGTGCGCGGCCTGGCACGGCGTGGCATCGGGCCGCGGCTCGCGGCGGGCAAGGGCCGGTGCCGCGACGATCTCACTGTCCCAATAGGGGATCGGCCGGTTGGGTGCGGGCCGCGAGGCCGACGGCCACAGCACCGCCGCGGGCACGCCAACGGCCAGGGCCAGCACCGCGCACGCCACCGCCAATGTCCGGTTGCGGCGCCTGCGCCGGATGCCCACGGTCACCCGGCCGACCGGGTCCTCCCAGCCCATCATCGCGAAGTCGTCGTCCCGCAGGATCGTGCGCAGACGGTCGTCGAGCTCGGTCACCACGCACCCTCCTTCACCGCGATCAGCGCCTCACGCAGTTTGGCCATGGCCCGCGAGGCATTGCTCTTCACCGTGCCCGTCGAGCAGCCCAGCGTCTCGGCGATCTGCGCCTCAGAGTAGTCAAGGTAGTACCGCAGCACGATGACCGCCCGTTGCTGCCGCGGCAGCCCGGCGAGCAGCCGCCTGAGATTTTCGTCGGGCATTTCCATTTGGGGGGTACCGGTTTCGGGCGGCGAATCCATGAGCCGTTCACGCTTCATGACCCGGATCTGGTTCAGGTACCGGTTCGTGATGGTCTTACGGACGTACCCCTCGGGATTGTCCTGCCGCTCGATCCGCCGCCACGCCATCCCGGCCCGTTCCAGCGCGTCCTGCACCAGATCTTCGGCCAGGTATCGATCCCCACACAGCACATGCGCAAAGCGCAGCAGGTCACTATGCCTGCCGCGAACAAACTCCGCGAACCCCTCCGGGGCCGCCCACCGGGTCATGACCATCAGACACAGCAGCCCCGCGAAAGGTTGCATCGCTCGACTACATCAGTTCCGGGCCGAACACGATGATCCCGTTGACCAAAGCTCCTAACGCCACTAACAGCACGGAGCCCGCGGCAAGGTCCTTGATGTCCCGGATGCGTGGGTCGCGGCCGATGCCGTGCAGCTCGGCGATGAAGTCGCACGTCCGCTCGATCGCGGTGTTCATCAGCTCGGCCGAGAGCACCGCGGCGATGCTCACCACGACCAACCCGAGGTGCGATCCGGTGATCCCATACGCCACGGTCAGAAAGACGACCCCGCCAGCCGACGCGAGCTGAATTCTGAAGTTCGCGCCCCGCCCGGCGACCCAGATGCCGCGTGTCGCGAACCGGAAACTGCGGCTCAGCCGGACGGCCCACGCCCCGATCCTCATTCGGGCAACATAGGGGATGCGTGCGCCGATGCGTTCCGTCAACACGGGTTCTACACCTGATCATCACCCGATGTTTCCAGCCGGACGGCCGCGTTCACGATGAGGCGTTCCAGCTCGCGCAGGAATCGCTCGATCCGCTCAGGTGGGAGGTAGTGGGTGTCGGCGGTGATGGAGAGGCCGAGGCCGGTGGGGGCGTCCATGACCTGCAGGCGGAAGCGCCAGGCGAACCGGTCGAGGGTCTCGGGCCACGACAGGGACGTGTGTTGGAGTGCGGCTTCGAGTGCGGCCGGGCTCGAGTCCGACGGGGGTTGGACCGTGTCGGTGAGGCCGGGCAGGCGCAGGTCGTTGACGTAGCACCAGGGTTCGAAGGCGCTGCCGGTCGGGCGGCCGGTTTGGCGGATGGCTTCGTCCATTGTGTACGGGTCGTAGTACGCGTGCCGATACGCCCGCGAGGCCGCCCGCCAGGCACGAGCCATCAGCGAACCCGTGTCGGTGTCGTCGCCCACCTCAAGCACGAACAGCCCCAGCTGGTTGAGCTTGGAGATCGCATCGCGATAGCCGGGCTGGTACCTGTTGTTGACCATCAAAAACAACGCGCACCGGTCGTGTCCCGTCCAGCGGCAGATCAGCACGGAAGTCATGGCAAGCAAAACCGTTGCCGTGCTCACGCCGTGCCGGGCGGCGAGGGCGCGCATGGCGATGTCAGCGGCGGGGGAGACCAGCAGCGCGCGCCGAAAGCGGGGCGTGAGCGGGGGCGCGACGGGGTCGAACATGCTGTGCGGCAGGTGTTCGTAGTTGCCGAGCCAATGGTCGCGTGCCCGGTCGCTGCGATGCTTCATGGGCCCGAGCTCCTGCCGTGCCACGTCCACCGACTGCAATCCGGCCGGGGTCGTGATCTGGCCGCGCAGCAACAGCAGGCGCAACTCGCGCATCAGGATCTCGGAGGCGTGGAAGTCGACCGCCACGTGGCTGAACACCAGCGCCACGTGCGTGACCCGCCCACCAGACATGACCAGGGTCGCACGCAGCGGCCACTCGCCCAGGTAGTCGAAAGGCACGGCGCCCATGCTGTCCTTTATGGACTCCGCGTCGTCGGACTCGACCAGATGCACCTGCAACCGTCCGCCCGGCGCGGGCACCTGCCGCAGCCCCGTTTCGTCCTGCTCGATGCGTGTGCGCAGGGATTCGTGCCGGCTCATCAGCGCGCCGATCGCCCGCACGACCGCGCCCGCGTCTTCACCCGCGCTGCGCGGGACCGCTACCACCCGGCTGATGTTGAGCCACGCCGTGTGCGGCCGGAACTCGCTGTAAGCCTTCCAGATGGAGCGCTGTCCCCATGTCAGGGGCTCCGGTGAGCTCGCCTGCCCGCGAAACTCGGCCCACAACTCCGCCTGGCGGGCGCTAGAGGAGGCCACGGGTGTTGGGGTGTCCCAGTCACCGCTGGGGGCCGAGGCGAGACGCCTGCGGTCATCAGACTCCGCCATCGGCACATAGTAGAAGTGGTGAAGGGAAAGCGCTTTCCCCTGTTCGGCCGATCCCATCGACCAATCCAAACCGGCAAACTCGTGCTCGGCGTGCGGGGTGAGGGGGGTGAGTGATGCGTGGGATCGGTGAGACGCGGACCGTGCCGAGCCTGCTGTCCTGGCGCCGTTCGCACCACCCCGACCGGGCCGCGATCGAGGTGCACGGCGCCGAGCCGCTGACCTTCGCCCGCTGGGAGGACGACTCCGCTCGCCTGGCCAATGCGTTGCGCCGCAAAGGAATTGCCCCCGGGGCGATCGTCGGCCTGGTGTTTTCCGGCCGAGACTGGGCCTCGTTCGCGATCGCCTATGTGGGTGTGCAGAAGGCCGGTGCGGTGGCCGTGCCCGTGCACGACGAGCTCCCGCCCGCGCGCGTCGAACGCCTCCTGTCCTCGGCCCGTGCCCAGCTCACCATCACCGGCCGGGACGATGTGGACAAGCTTGTCGCAAGCGAGGAACCGACCGATCGCGACGATTCGCGCCCGGACTGCCTGGCCCAGATTCTTTTCACCTCCGGTACCTCCGGCGAGCCCAAGGGCGTCGCGGCCACCCACGCCAACCTGACCACCAACGCGCCCTCGCACCCGCGCCGCATGGCCCTGGCCCACTCCGAACGCTTCCTGCACGCGTTCCCGATCGGCACCAACGCGGGCCAGACCATGCTGCTCAACTCGCTGACCGCCAAGCCGTGGGCACTGGTCCTGCCCCAGTTCACGCCGCGCCGCATGGCCAAACTCCTGCCACACGTCGGCACCGCCTTCATGGTCCCGTCCATGGCCATCGAATTGCTCGATTCCGGTGCCCTGCAAGGGGTCGACCTGACGGGCCTGCATCTGGTCGGCTGCACGGCCGCCGCCCTGCCCCCGCCGATCGCCCTGCGCCTGGCCGAGACGTTCCCCAACGCGGCGATCGTCAACTACTACACGTCGACCGAGGCGGCCCCCGCCCAGGCCAGCATGGTGTTCGACCCCCACCGGCCCGACGCCGTCGGCAAGGCTCCATCGGGCACCATCCGGATCACCGACGAGACCGGCACGCCCGTGCCCGACGGCGTGACCGGGCACGTGTGGTTGCGCTCCCCGCACCCGCGCCGCTATCTCGGCGAGGAGGCGTTCCGCGACGGATGGGTCCGCATGGGCGATATCGGGCGGCTGCAGGACGGCTTCCTGTACCTGTCCGATCGCGACGGTGATATCGTCAAGTCGGGTGCGCACAAGGTTTCCACGCTCGAGATCGAGGCAGCGCTCTACGAGCATCCGGCCGTGATCGATGCGGCCGTCATCGGCTTGCCGCACCCCGTGCTCGGAGCCCAACTGGCCGCCGTCGTGGTCGCGCGTGACCCGATCGGCCTGCCCGATCTGCGCGCCTTCCTGGCGCCGCGGCTGGCCGACTATCAACTGCCCAGCAGGCTGGCGTTGGCCGACCGGCTGCCGCGCAACGACGCCGGCAAAGTGCTCAAGCGGCAACTGTTCCAGTATTTCCTGACCGGAGGCGATGACACGTGAACTCTGCCGCACACGGCGTGTGGTTCACCGAGCGGGCCGGTGTGGCCGGCACGGCTTTTCACATGGCGCTGGGGATCTGGTTTGACGGCGCGCTCGACCACGACGCGCTGCGCGAGGCGTGCGCGGCCGTGGTCGCCAGGCACCCGGCGCTGAGCCGCGCGGTCGCCGACACCGCGGACGGGCCCCGCTTCGTGCGGGCGGCCGCGGAGGTCCCG